>PMQB01000352.1 GCA_003169195.1 Bryobacterales bacterium | reverse complement strand
TCTTGGATTAGAAAATGCTCCGCCGCCAAGCGTTTGAGCCGCGAGATTCCCTCTGCAAACTCGATCGGGTCTGTCAGTAAACTGACTACAAGGTAAGCTTCTCTGGGCATATCGTAAAAATATCCGGGTTGCATAACTACGTTATAGTCGTTCAGCAGTTTTGCGATCCATTCTTCCTCCAGGCGGATGTTCGGTACCTGCAAAATGGCCGACCAGCCGCCCTCGCTGACCAGCGGTTCTACCGGTGTGTGGTTCAAAAGGCTGAGCGCTCTTCGGTTCTCTTCCGCGCGAGCCGCGATTTTCGATTGAATGCCGGCGCCAATAGCCAGCAGAGAAGATAAAGCACGCTGAACGGGTGTCGATACCGATAGATAGTTGTCCAGCAGCAGCTCCAGCTTGCTCAAGGCGGAGTCAACCTCAGGCGCAGGGCCGTTCACCGCGATCCAGGCGAGCTTCATTTGCGGCATGCCCGCTGCTTTGGACAATCCGTTGAGCGAAAAACTCAATGTTTCGCCCTGGCCGATCAGCGTCCGCACCTGTGTGCGATCCACCGCGCCGGCTGGATAGGTCATGAACACTTCGTCTGAGATGATCGTCAGTTTATGCCTATTGGCCAGCGCGGCCAATTCTCGTGCTTCAGTCTGTTTCAAAAACGAACCCGTCGGATTGTTTGGACTGACGATAACAATCGCCTTGGTGTCTGCGGAAATCGCGTTTCTCAGACTCTCGAAATCAATAAACCACGCCCCGTCGTAGCGCAACTGGTAAGGTGCTGTTCTAACCGCCTCGGCCTTGGCCAGAGATTCGAAGAGAGGATAGGAAGGGCAGGGAATCAGGATTTCGTCGCCAGGATCACACAGCAGCTTGAACAGTAACGAATAGGCTTCGCTGGTGCTGGCAGTGAGGGCCAGCCTTTCGGCCGAGGTATTGATCCCATGGCCTTTGTACCATTGGGCGACAAG
Organism: Bryobacterales bacterium; assembly: GCA_003169195.1. GTDB lineage: Bacteria > Acidobacteriota > Terriglobia > Bryobacterales > Bryobacteraceae > Bog-105. The sequence continues at coordinate 15,014 of PMQB01000352.1, read as the reverse complement.
TTGACGGGCGGTTCTTGTGCCCAAGGCCTCGGGTTCGTAACGAAAATCAGACAGCAACCCAAACGCATCGGCAATGTCCCGATGAGGGTATTCGGAAAGTGCTTCGGTCGGATTGGTGACCGTGAGATCCAACAGCCGTCCGCCGGAGCGGCGTTTTTCTTGCAGTAGCAAGCTGTACGCGTTGCTGGGGGTGGCCCAAGCGAGCCGTTCCGAAAAGCGATCCAAAGATTATGGTGGCACGAGGTTCTTTCCACTGCGCGGAAAAGCGTGAGGCGCCGCTCAAAGATCGGCGCCTCACAAATGGTGCCGGATTCCCCAATCCAGCACCAGATCCACGTTTGCCGTAGCGCCGGCAGCTCAACCGCGGGAATGGCCGCCCCCCGGCGAGCCAAACCCTGACGCGTGTAACCAGCACGCGCGGGAACTTATCCGACTAGCAAACGTGGAATGCCAATTCCTAAAAACGAGAGGCGCCACTCCAACATGGCGCCCTCGCAGGAGCAGTGCCGGAAATGTCCAATCCGGCACCTATCCACAATCGCGCGGAAACCGATCCGGCTAGCGAATGTGGAATGTTAAATCCTCAAACTTGTTTCTTGTCCCAGCCGCCACCAACGTGAACACCGCGCGTTCCACGCAAGAACCGCCATCCAAAACCAGCGCCGGTTCCAACACCTGGCTTTCATACCTCTCTACTTGGTCAGCGGTCATGACCGGTTTCAAATTCGTGAGCAGTTGTTGTCCCACCATCGATCCAACAGCCGCGCCGGCTAAAACACTCGGCGATAATCCGGTTCGCGCCGCACCCAACACCGACAGCACGCCAACCGTGGAATTCAGAATTACCCCCAGTACCGTCACCGCGCTGCGTTGCTGGTTTCTTAAGATAATGGCCAGCATGATCTGCCGTCCCAGCGGCTGAAGGTTACGGTTTGATTCCGCCAAAGCTTGGTAAATCTCGCTGGCAGTCAGTGCATGCTTGTCGCTACTCTGGTTGCAAATGTTGAGGTCAAACGCCTCAATCGCGGTTGGCAGCTTGCCATAGTTCAGACGCACCAGATCTGCCGGAATCAGCGTCCCGGTCACGGAAAATGTATTTTGCGCACTTGCTGTCATCGCCAGCATGCCGCAAATCGCTAGGCCAATCAGTTTCATCTCGTTCCTGGTTCAGTTGTAACCTGCGCGCCGTTCCGACCCTGCAGAATTTTTCAGTTAAGTTATTGATAAATAAGCCAGATAATTTTTTTTCAAAACGTGTGACTCACTTTTGGAGGAAGCTGTGGCGTCCCGAAAAGCCGCTAATTTGGGGCACTCGGCGGGGCTGATTCGGTGGCCCTTTGAACAGGAGATCGGAAATATCTGCCGGTCAACCCGTTTGATTGGATTGATAAGTCTCTACCGATTTCCATACAATGGTAATAGCGTTTATCCAAATATTTATGAAGCAAGTTCTAGTAGGCGTTTCCGTCTGTGCGTTTTTCCTTCTCACCAGTTGCTCTCAGAGTTCAGAGAAGTTCTTGGCTTCTGCCAACAAATTTCATGAGAAGAAGCAATATCAGGAAGCGTCCATCCTCTATCAGAAAGCAATTCAGAAGGACAAGCTCAATGGCGAAGCTTATTACCGAGAAGCTTTGAATCTTATCGACGACCGCAGGGTCGCAGAAGCTGTCCCTTACCTTCAGCGTGCCTGTGACTTGCAGAAGGGCAATGTCGACGCGGCCAGCAAGCTTTCAGAGATCTACCTCGCGGCTTATCAAGGCAACCCGAAGCACCCCCAGGAATTTCTCGACAGTGCTAAAGATCTGGACAAAAGACTACTAGATAAGGATCCAAATTCCTTTGACGGACTGCGCATTAGGGCACTTTTGTCTGTGGCTGCGGGCAAGTATGACGATTCGCTTCCCGATTTCGCCAAGGCCAACAAAATCAAGCCATATTCGCGAGAGTTGATTGGCTACTACGCGGATGCGCTGAAGAATGCCCAAAAATCGGAAGAATCGCTGGCGTTGGTGAACGACATGCTGGCCCATGACAAAACTTGGCCGCAGGGCTATCAGTTTCTGTTCTTATATTACGGCCGATTGGGCGACAAAGAGAAGGCCGAAGAAATTCTTAAGGACGATGCAAAGAACGATCCGACTAATGAAACAGCCGTTACAAACTACGCCAATTTCCTAGCCGCCAGTAAAAGAATTCCAGAAGGCGAGGCGGTAATCCGGCAGGTGTTGAATGACTCAAAGGATTTCCCCAAGGGCCACCTCATCGTTGGTGATTTCTATGTTCGGACCTCTCAATTTGACAAAGCATCGGCTGAATATGAAACTGGCGAGAAAAGCAGTCCTTCCGATGTGATTGCTTACAAGGAGCGGCTCGTCGCTTTGGAGGCTTATCGCAATCATCCTGCCGAAGCGGCGAAAATGGCCAAGGAACTGGCCGATCAGCATCCGAAGGATCCTTCGGTCAACGAGATGTATGCGTCGGTGTTGCTTCAAACTGGGCAAAAGGCCGACGCGGCCAAGTCGCTGGAATCGCTCAAGGGCTTAGTCGCGAAGAATCCTAGCGACCCGGTGCTTCATCTGGATTTGGCGAAAGCATACTTCGCGGTCAATGAGAAGGACAAAGCCCTGAATGAAGCGCTGGAGGCGGCCCGCTCCGAACAAAAATCCCCATCGGCTCGTCCCGGCGTTATGATTCCTGCGCAAACAGTGGCCGCGCGAATTTACGAAGACCGCGGGCAGCATGCGAAGGCAATGGAACTTGCTGACTTTGTCCTGGTCGCGCAGCCGAATAATCCGGATGCTCTTCTTATTCGCGATCGCGCCTTGATTGGCACTGATCAGAAAGATAAGGCGCAACCGGAGTTAGAGAACTTGGTGAAGCAGTATCCCAAACTCAACGATGCGCACCTCCAGCTGGCGTCTCTTTACCTTGGCGAGAAGGCTTTCGACAAAGCGCGCGTCGAGTACGAATTCCTTAATAGTGCAACCCCGCCCGATATCCGTGGCTTCATCGGCCTCCAGACCATCAAGATGTACACCGGCAAGGGCGAAGAAGCCATTCAGGTGATGCAGGATCTGGTCGACAAGAACCCCACCGCGCTGCCATACCGCTTTGAACTTGCTAATTTCCAATCGGCCCTAGCCGGACAGGATTGGAATACCAACCAGATTCGTTCGAAGGAACTCTTGCAAAAGGCGGCCGATAATTACAAAGAAATTTTGAAGACCACCGCGAATTCGTCCGAGGTTTGGCTGCGCTTGGGCGTGATGCAGCGCCAGTTGTTGCAGTACGATACCGCGCTTGCCTCTTTCGAACAGGCAGGGAATGCCGATCCTAAGAACGTGGCCGCGTTTCTCAATCAGGCTCTAGTCTGCGAGACGCTCGACAAGAAAAAGGAAGCAGCCGAAGCGTACAACAAGGTTCTGGCGATTGATCCCGACAACCCCCTTGTCCTGAATAACCTGGCTTATATGACGGCGGATACAGGCGGTAATTTGGATCAGGCCTTGACGTACGCCGAACGCGCCAAAAAGCGCGTCCCAGACAGCCCTGATGTTTCGGATACGCTTGGGTTCGTCTATTACAAGAAGAATCTGAACTCCGAGGCCTTGCGAATTTTCCGCCAACTTGCGCAAGATCACCCGAAGAGTTCGACGTTCCATCTTCACCTGGCTATGGCGTTAGCCCAATCGGGTGACAAGCAAGCCGCCCGTGATGAGGCGAATAAAGCCCTTCAGTCCGCTGCTTCGGACGATGAGAAGAGCAAAGTGACGTCGTTTGTGAGTAAAATCGGCTAGTTCGGTTTGGCTCATCTTTCTTAGTGACGGCACAAGCATTATCTTGGCGCGAGCGATACCCTTCGCTGGGGTACCTCGCGCCATTTGTGACCGTCCTCTTGTTTCTTTCGCTCCCCAAACCCGCCGCGCTGATTTATTGGGAATGGCCTATTCAAGTATTTCTTGTTGCCGTCGTGTGTGTTTTGACTTGGCCCCAAGATGCGTCTGCTAGGCCCAATCACTGGTTCATGAGTCTCTTCATCGGGGCTTTGACCTTTATCTTATGGATCGGTCCGGATTTGATTAGTTCCAACTACCGCCATTCGTTTCTCTTCTCAAACGTGATTGTCGGGCATGTCGGCTCTTCCCTGCGGGCGGAAGCCCTGCGCAGTAACTCCGTGTTGTTTTGGCGGACCGTGCGAGCTTCCACCGTTGTGCCCATTGCGGAAGAACTGTTCTGGCGCGCCTGGCTCATGCGCTGGCTCATCAATAACGACTTCCAAAAGGTAGCCCTTGGTACCTACGCGTCCATGGCCTTTTGGGTGACGGCGCTCTTATTTGGCGCGGAACATGGGCCTTATTGGGACGTCGGACTGCTCACCGGCACCCTTTGGAACTACTGGATGGTTCGCTCTAAATCGCTAGGCGATTGCATCTTGATTCACGCTGTCACAAACCTGCTGCTCAGCCTGTACGTCATCAAGTACGGCCAGTGGCAATATTGGCAGTAATTGTCTGATGGTTTTGAGACGGAACCGCAACGGCTCCTACTAGCACTGTGTGGCTTTGTTTCGCACTTTTAGCGCCGCTATCCAGGGCATTGACGCGCATGTTGTAGATGTGGAAGTGGACATGTACCCCGCCGGTTCACAGCGCGATTTTGTGACGGTGGGCATGCCCGATGCCGCCGTCAAGGAAAGCCGCGAGCGCATCAAATCTGCCCTGCTTAATTCCGGTTTTGGCTATCCCAGTAAGTCCGTCACCATCAATCTGGCGCCCGCCAATATACGCAAGGAAGGCGCCGGCTTTGACCTGCCCATGGCTATGGCGATTTTGGGTGCCATGGGGCTGTTCGGTTCCATGGAAGACTACATGGTGGTGGGCGAACTCTCGCTCGACGGCAGTTTGCGGCCGATTCGTGGCGCTCTCTCCATTGCTGTGTGCGCGGCCCGCCGTGGTATTCGTAACCTGCTGTTGCCCCTCGAGAATGCCGCCGAAGCTTCCGTAGCCGAGGGCGTGCGGGTTTTCGGCCTCAAGCACTTGGCCGAGGTGGTGCAATTCCTCAATGAGCCGGCTTCGTTCANNGACTTTAGCGACGTGCGCGGCCAGACGATGGCCAAGCGCGCCTTAGAAGTGGCGGCGGCCGGCAACCACAACGTGCTGATGATCGGGCCCCCTGGTTCCGGCAAGACAATGCTGGCGCGGCGCTTTGCGGGTATTCTGCCGAAACTGACATTTCGGGAAGCCCTGGAAGCAACCCAAGTGCACGGCGTGGCTGGCGTTCTGCCGCCCGGCATTGGCATTTTGCGCCAGCGCCCATTTCGCGCGCCGCATCATACGATTTCAGATGCCGGCTTGATTGGCGGAGGCAGCGGCAGTCCCAGGCCCGGAGAAGTGAGCTTGGCGCATCAAGGCGTGCTGTTCATGGACGAACTGCCGGAGTTTCCGCGTGGTGTGCTGGAGCAGTTACGCCAGCCGTTGGAGGAAGGGTCCATAAACTTGGCGCGCAGTAATGGGACTTTGACCTTTCCGGCGCGCATTATGTTGGTGGCGGCGATGAATCCTTGTCCTTGTGGTTTCTATGGCGATTCGACGCGGGAGTGTCGCTGTACGCCTGGGATCATTCAACGTTACCTGGCGAAGGTGAGTGGTCCGTTGCTCGACCGCATCGATCTCCACATCGAAGTACCGGCCGTTGCCTACAAAGAATTGCGCAGTCAAACGTTGGCAACCTCATCTGCCGAAATCCGGGCGCGAGTGGAAGGAGCGCGGCAAGTGCAGCGGGATCGTGGCTTCTACAACTCTCAGATTCCGCCCGCCCAACTCCGTACCATCTGCGCATTGGACGACACCGGCGAACTAACACTAGAAATGGCCATGCGCCGCATGAATCTATCAGCGCGCGCGCACGACCGCCTTCTCCGAGTTGCCCGGACCATCGCCGACTTGGATCATTCCCCAAGCGTGGCGGCAAAGCATATAGCGGAGGCGGTGCAATTCCGGAATTTGGACAGAAATTATTGGAGTTAATCGAGCCGGCAGAAAAACCTCTTGGCGATTTCCACGCTCCTGGCGATGTTCCTGGCGCGCGAGTCATCGTTCGCGGTGGTCAGTCCGAGATGCCGCCTCCGGGTCAAACTTTTTCGGGCTCCCAAGGTGCGAACTTGGTCGAGGCAGCAGCCGGGCTCCCCCACGGTTCAGTTCGCGCGACAACCGCCTCAGAAATCCGAGCCAATGGCGGTACAGTTGAAGTAGCGCCGGAGACCACGCGATCTGGCGCGGTGAACTACCAGCATGTAAATATAACGGAAGGGAGCCCAACGTTTGGTCCGCCAAAACCAAACCCGGTTCCCAAGCAGGATCGTATTCGATGAAGAACCATACGACTAGCGGTTGGATGCCGATTGCGGCGTACCGGGATTTCTATGACGTTCCACGCGCTTTTTTGTTGGTTCCGCAGCCGGGACTCATCCTGTTTTTTGACTGCCCTTTTGATGACTCAATTGACGACTACCCTGGCTCCTACCAAGTATTTGCCATCGAGGGATTGCAATTGGCCGAGCTCCCAGCGGATTGGCGGCGGCTATGCCACCTCAGCAAGGGTTCCCTTGGGGAGGTCCCAATTGCATCGCTCAAGTTTGACAGCACTCGGAGAAAAGAGGTTCTTGTGGACCACCTGGAAAGGCTGCTCGAGGGCGCGGATCGGCTGCCTTCGGTAAAAGTCTGAACGAGCAGCCGTGCCGTGGAGGCAAAGGTCGCCATCACGCGCACCTTTGCTCTCCGACGGCCAACTGATGCTATCGCAGCGGCAGCCTTGACTAAAGCTGAACTTTTCGCTTGCGAGTCCTGCGCAAGACCACGACGCCCATTCCCGAAACAAAAAGCGCGACAGAAGCCGGTTCCGGTGCAGCGCTAATCGACTCGTTCCCAACGCCATCGCTGATCAATATTGAATAGCCCTGAGGATCGCTAACGCTCGAAGCGATTTGGAACGTCGGATCGACCATAGCGCTCGCAGTCCAAAAGCCGCCAGGGCTTCCATAAGCATGCACAGAAGTAATCAATCTGAGCATCTGCGCTCATATCCACTCTGTACACCACGCCCGTCTGCGCGGTCCATACGTAATTATCTGCGAAGGTCTGGTTGCCGCCAGCGGATTTTACGGCGCTTCCACCCGCGAATGCCGCTGTACGCCCGGCATCATTCAACGCTACTGGCCAAAGTCAGTGCCCCTCCCCAACCGCATTGATATACACATCGAAATCCCCGCCGTCGCCTACAAAGAGCTCCGCAGATAAGTGCGATCTTCCTTAAACGAGTACAATCAAACCATGGAAGTCCACTTCTCACCAGAACAAGAAGCCCAACTTTCTCAAATCGCCAGACATGCAGGCACTCCCGCCGAGCAGTTGGTGAAGGAAGCAGCTTTGCGTCTGGTAGACGAGACTGGCCGATTTCGCGCCGCCGTGCGCGAAGGAGTGGTTCAGGCCGACCGCGCGCTGCTGGTCGACGACGATGAAGTCGTCCTCTGGCTCGAGCAGCAAGAACGACGTTGAAGCGAATTCGCTGGACCCAAGCTGCGATCGAAGATCTGAAAGCAATTTCCGCCTATCTCGAGGCGCAGCGTAACCTGACCTTTGCGAACCAGGCTTGCAGGCTCATCACAACTCCATCCAGGCCCTTCGCCGTTTTCCGGAGACTGGCAAGCGCGGTTTCGTATGATAGCCGAGGGGAGTTTTATGAAATCTTTTTCTTTTTGCATTACATGCCTGATAGCTGCGCAGTGTGCCCTCGCTCAAGAATCCGGCAAAACGCTAGCCAACGAATTAACCAAACATTGGGAAACCTCAAAAGCCCTATCCCTAGAAGTAGCCGAAGCCATGGCCGCCGACGCCTATTCCTTCAAAGCCACTGATGCCGAAATGAGCTTTGGCGAGCAGATCAATCACATCGCCATGGGGAACGGCAGTTACTGTTCTGCGGCCATGGGTGTGAAAAATCCCATCACCAAGCCAGACGATCCCTCCAAGGCCACGGCTATCAAGAACCTCACGGCTTCTTACGATTTCTGTCTCGGTGGCATCGCAAAGCTCGACGATAAAGGCTTGCAGGAAACCGTAACGCGCGGCACCACCGTGGTCTCAAAGTTTGAACTCTATTGGGGCGGGTTCACCCATGCGGCGCATCATCGCGGTCAAACCGAAGTCTATCTGCGGCTCAAAGGGATCACGCCGCCAGCTTACAGGTTCTAGTTCACCCAAGTCGATAACTCGACACAGTCGTCCCACCCATGAAATCGTTCTCATGGTACACGAGCTTACCCTTGTCGTTTTCAGCGGCGCCGACTGCCACCATGAGCGGAATTAAATGATCTTCTCGCGGATGCGCCTGCCTTGCGGAAGGCGCTTTCGCCCATTGCAACAATTTCGCGCTTCGTTCCAGGCCAGTCAAATGGCAAACCGCATCAGTGAGCCAATCATCGAATTCTCTCGATGCCACTGCGCCGCGCGGACCGAAGCCGCGCATATTGTGATAACTCAAACCGCTTCCCAGAATCAGGACACCCTCTCCTCTCAGCGGCGCAAGCGCTCGTCCCACGGCTAGATGCGCTGCCGGATCATAGTCAGCCCGAATGGATAACTGCAGCACCGGCACATTTGCTTCCGGATAAGCGACCGCTAACGGAGCAAATACGCCATGGTCGAATCCGCGCTTATGATCTAACTCCGTTTGGAAGCCTCCCTTTTCTAGCAGCGTTTGTACTTCCTGCGCGATTTGCGGCGAGCCGGCCGCCGCATACTTGACGTGATAAGTGTGCTCTGGAAAACCCGAATAGTCGTAAACCATCGGCGGGTGTGCGCCCGCCATCACCGTGAAATCGCGTTCCTCCCAATGCCCGGAGATCGCGAGAATCGCTTTGGGCTGAGTGGCCAACGCGAGTGGAATTTCGTGCAGCGACGCCTCTAGCTTGTCGTACACGCCGGGCATCTGCTCTTTCATGTAAGGCCAAGGGCCGCCGCCGTGCGAAATGAAATAAGTCGGAAGCATCTTTCCCGATCATACGATTCGGCACCAAATCTGCGATACTGGATCTCACATCAACATGAGACTTGCACGCCCTTGCATCTTTCTGTTTGTTCTACTATTTGCCGCGATCTTGGTCGCCCAGAGCCGTCGCTCCTATGGTCCGGGACGCGTCTGGTGGGAAGCGGGCCGAGGCATCATCTTTCCTGTCCAGGAAGATTACGACGATGCCGACGGCCTTGTCAGTATTGTTAGTTCCGACGGGGCCGTGAATCCTTCCGGTCATCCTTTCTTCGAAGCGCTAGGAACGAATCATCGAGCCTGCATCACCTGTCACCAGCCGTCAAACGCCATGAGCTTGGCTGCCAGTACGCTGCGCGAACGGTGGCTAGACACGCATGGCAGCGATGCCGTGTTCGCGGCCGTGGACGGTTCGAATTGTCCCGATCTACCGCAAAAGGCGATGTCTTCGCATTCACTGTTGCTCAGCCGTGGGTTAATCCGCATCTTCCTTCCATGGCCTTCAAACGCAGCGCCTGACTTCAAACTCGAAGTCGTGCGCGATCCAACCGGCTGCAACAACAGTCCGGTCTATGGGCTCCACAGCGCGCATCCCATGATCTCTGTCTACCGGCGTCCGCGCATGGTGGCGAACTTTAAATATGCTCCGCATGTGAGCTTGATGGCCGATGGCCGCGAACCGTCTCTGGAGTCGCAGGCCGTCACAGCGGCGCTGGTACACGAAGAAGCCAGCGCGCATCCGACGGCGCAGCAGTTGCGCCAGATTGTGGATTTCGAAATGCAAGTGTTCGCCGCGCAGGGCGCTGATGATCGCGCCGGCTTGCTCACCGAAAAAGATGGACCAACTGTGCTGGGCCCCGATAATCTGGCGAACGGCCGAGCGCAACGCTTTAGCGGTGAGATGGCAGCACCGGCGTCTTTTGACATTTGGAATAAGCCGGACGCAGCCGACTTTCAGTTAGTCTTTCGCACTTCCGTTGCTCGCGGCGGCGAACTGTTTGCCAGTCGCTGTGCCACCTGTCACGCGGCCGGCTCTACCCAACCCATGGACATTGGAACAACCAATCGCCCGTATGCTCCCGAAGCGGCCGACCTCCCGCTGTTCCGTGTGACTTGCAACGCCGACGGCCGGGTTATCTACACGCAAGATCCAGGCCGCGCTCTCGTCACTGGTAAATGTTCCGACGTCGGCTCGATCGTCATGCAGCAGTTGCGCGGATTATCCGCACGTGCGCCATACTTCTCTAACGGCTCAGCCGCCACGCTGCAAGATGTCGTCGATTTCTACGATCACCGCTACGCTATCGGATACACCGTTAAGCAGAAGCAGGATCTTGTCAACTTTCTACGCACTCTTTAGGCTTTGCTTATGAATTTTTTATGTAACCGGCTCTAGTCTGAAAGCGTGCCACTCTTTCCATCGCCCCCGTCCGCGACTCGTGAAAGTTCTTCAGCCACAGTCCGACGCCTTCAAATCTTCGTGCTCTTCAATGGACCAGATGCCACAGCTGCGGCTCTTCGCACTGCCGGTGCCTTTGCATCAGGTCTCGGCGGAGATATCCTCATCGCTGCCCCGCAGCTTGTCCCTTATCCCTTGCCTTTGAATTCACCCGACATCAACCGCGCCGCCTTGCTTCAGCAAATCAATCAATCCGTCCAGGAGTCGCACATCGCCTGTCCCATCCACAAAGTTCTCATCTCCTATGCGCGCGATTGTCAAGATGCCTGGCGCGAATTGCTCCCCTCCCATTGCATCGTCGTTGTCGGCAAGCCGACCTGGCGCTCTCCCATTCTGCGACTCCACGCTTGGCTCTCCGCGAAATCATTGAGCAGGCTTGGCCATGAAGTGGTGGAAGCTTAACTACTTTGTATCCTTCTTCAGCGGGAATTCGAAATACAAGATTTCTTTGCCGGTACGGGCGTCCTTCATGCCGCTCAAATAAATGCTGTCCCCCACTTCAGATTGCGCTTCGAAATAAAAGAAGCCGCTGGTGGAATCGCCCGGGGGCAGCATCTTTGCTAAGAAAGCTCTTGCGAAAAGCTCCTGGCCTTGCAGCGGATTCTTCTTTTGCGGCAGCGGCAAGGGAATGCCTTCGCCCGGTTGTTTCGGTCGCCTATGGCCATCTTTCGCCAGCATCGGCAGTTCGTCTGCGCTAATCGGAGAAACATGTCGTCCGTCGCTTGCCACCAACGTCACTTCCATGTCTTTCAGGTCAATCGATTTGTCGCGTTTGTTTTCCACCACCACCAGAACCGGCAGCACGCCATATTTCAGCAAGTCGATTTTCTTGCCAAACGCATCCGCCACCAAGTCCGCATTATCAAATGCTTTTGCGCCCACCAGCACCTGTTCAGACAACTGGTGCGAATAATCGGCGGCTTTACCGGCCTGGAACGGTTTATCGTCACTCATGGGCGCAGCCAGCAATAACGCCGTCATAAACGCTATACTCAGAAACAAGAAACGAGTCCTTCGAATCACGCGCGCTCTCCTCCTCTACCGCTTAGTTCAATACGTATCATTTCCACTTATTTTCTGCTACTTCGTTGGACGTTTTCTGTTTCGCCCCAGTTACCGCGCCCACTTTCGCGAGCGCCTCGGTTATCTGCCCCAATCTTTCTCTCGGACGAAGCCCGGCGCCATCTGGTTGCATGCCGTATCGCTGGGCGAAGTGTCATCCGCTTTACCGTTGATCAGCCGCCTGCGTGCGCAGCAACCGGGTGTCCCTTTCTATTTATCCACATCCACCATCGCGGGCCGGAAAGCGGCCGAGCGACAAGCGGCTCCCCTGGTGGATGGCATCTTTTACGCGCCCATTGATTTCGCTTCGATTGTGCGCCGAGTCCTTCGGACGCTGCGACCAGCTTTAGTGATCGTACTCGAAACGGAAATCTGGCCCAATCTTTATTCCGAGATTGCCCGTTGCGGGGTTCGGCTGGCGATTGTCAACGGCCGTATCTCTAATCGTACGTGGCCGCAGTATCATTCCTTCCGCTGGTTCTTCGCGCCCATCTTGAAGCTGCCCGATTGCGTGATTGTGCAGAGTCCAACCGATTGCGATCGCTACAGCCAGTTGGATGTGCCGGCGCAGCGCCTTTCCATTCTCGGCAACCTGAAGTATGAAGCGGTGGTGGCGCCGACGCCCGGCGTGCTGCCCACGTTTGGTGCGGAACAGATTTGGATTGCCGCATCCACCGTAGGTCCGAATGAGCGCGGCAGCATCACCCGCCATCACATTGACGAAGACAACATTGTCATCGACACGTTTAAAAAACTGGCCGTTGACTTTCCGAAGCTGTTGATGATTCTGGCGCCAAGGCAACCGGCGCGATTTCCGGAGGTGGCGCGGAAGTTGGCCGCGTCGGGCATTCCATTTCTGCGGCGGACGGAGCTGAAGGAAAAATCGACGCTGGCTTTGCCGGGCATTCTGTTGCTCGATAGCATCGGTGAACTGGCGGGACTCTATGCGCTTGCCAACGTGGTGTTCGTGGGCGGGTCACTTGCACCGCGCGGCGGCCATAACATCATTGAGCCGGGCGCCGCCGGGGTGCCGGTGGTGGTCGGTCCGCACATGCACAATTTCGAGGTGATCACTCGAGACTTCCTCGAACATCAGGCGCTCTTGCAGATACGCAGTGAGAAAGAATTGTTGCCTGCGATTCGCGATCTGCTGACCAATCCGCGGCGCGCTGCCGATTTGGGGAAGCGCGCGCAGCAGTTTGTGCGCAGCCAGCAAGGCGTTTCCCAATTGATCTCAGAGAGGTTGTGGCCGCTCTATCACACGGCGTGCTGGCGTCCGCCGCGTAGTCTTCTCTCTCGCGCGGCGCTTTCTCCCTTTGCGCTGCTCTGGAAGTGGGGCGGCAATTTCAAACGGAGCGGATCGGAACGGCGAGCCGCTGGATTGATGCCGTTGCCAGCTCCGGTGGTGAGTGTGGGCGGCATTACGGTCGGAGGTTCTGGCAAGACTCCGTTTACCAACTACCTCGCCGCGCTGTTGAAGAATCACCACCGATCGCCGGCAATTCTCACACGCGGTTATGGACGGCGCTTTCCGGCCGAGAGTATTGTTCTGCCGCCCGGCGCGAAAGTGTCGCCCCTCATGACAGGCGATGAAGCGCAGATCTTTCTGCGCGCCGGAGTTGCGCCGCTGGGCATCGGGGCCAAACGTTATGAGACGGGGCAGATCTTGATGCGCCAGTTTCCCGCCACCGATGTCTTGCTGCTGGATGACGGCTTTCAACACGCGCGCCTGGATCGGGATTTCGACATCGTGGTCATTGACGGGCTCGATCCGTTTGGCCAGGATGCGCTTGTGCCGTTGGGCCGCCTGCGTGAACCGCTGGAGTCGCTGAAGAGGGCGGGTGCGTTTGTGATCACGCGGGCGGAGAATGATTTCCGCTTTGACTTTATCCAGAAGCGGCTGCGGGATTACAATCCCACCGCCCCCGCGTTTCGGACGAGGCTGATTTCCCGCCTCTGGCGCGATTACCGCACAGGTGAGTCACTCGCAGACTTGCCCGGTAAGAAGGTAGGGGCGTTTTGCGGATTGGGGAATCCTGATAACTTTTGGGCGACTCTTGAGTCGGTGGGGCTCGATGTCGTGTTTCGCTGGTCGTTTGATGATCACCATGCTTATAAGCCGACGGAGTTGTATTCGGTTGCGCAACAGGCGTTGGAGAATGGCGCGGAGCTGTTGGTGACGACGGAGAAGGATCGGATCAACTGCCCGAACCATTTGGAGTCGGCCCTGGCGCCGCTTAATCTCTACTGGCTGGAGATTGAGTTTGAGTTAGAGAATGAAGCTATGTTCTTGGAACTGGTGGAGCGCAAGTTGAGTGCCAGAAAAGTGTGAACACTCTCTTCCTGACTCCTCTATTTTTCGATGGGTGGCCCTTGCGGGATCGCCGCGCCATCGCTACGGGGATCAGCACCCGCAAAGTTCACGTTGCGCTTGGAATCGCGGACGACAGCTTCGCCTTGGCCAACGCCGAACGAGAACGGCTCAAGCATCTTTGGTTCGTGGCCCCGCTGGATGAGCGCCTCNNGCTTCGAGTGCGGCCTGCACGTTCATTCCGTAATCCACCACATTCGCCACGAATTGGGCATGGGCCTGCGCTTGGTTCCAACCGCCCATGATCCCGAACCCGATATGGATGTCGTCCTTCTCCATGAACGCGGGAATGATGGTGTGCAACGGGCGCTTATGTCCAGCAAGTGAGTTCGGTTTGCCGGGAGTGAGATCAAAGCCAGCGCCGCGATTGTGAAACGAGAAGCCCGCGCCAGGAGCCACCATGCCCGTTCCGTAGCCGGCGTAGTTGCTCTGAATCAGCGAAACGATGTTGCCGTCTTTATCGATAGCGGAAAGATAAATAGTCGAGTGGCCGCGCCCGTTCAGGTCTTCAGTGATTTGCGATGGCAGCACTTTGCAGGCGGCGTGATCCATGCTGATAAGCTTGGCCCGTTCAGCCGCCAGATCTTTCGAGAGCATCTGCGCTACAGGCACCTTCGTAAATCGCGGATCACCCACATAATGCACCATGTCCGCATACGCCAGCTTCTTGGCTTCAATCATGACGTGCAAAGCGTCAGCCGAGTTATGACCATAACTCGCGATCGGAAAGTGTTCCATGATGTTCAACATGGAGAGCGCGGCAATGCCTTGTCCGTTGGGTGGGAGCTCGGAAACCTTCCAACCGTGATACGTAGTAGAGATAGGTTCAACCCACTCCGGTTGATAAGTGGCAAAATCTTCCACTGTGTGAGTGCCGCCTTGCGCCCGCAAGAAATCCACCATCACTTCAGTAAGTTTGCCATTGTAGAAAGCATCGCGACCGTGGGAGGCAACTTGACGAAGTGACTCGCCAAGTGCGGGATTCTTGAAGACATCTCCCAAACTAGGTGCCACACCTCCAGGCAGATACGTTTCGGCATAGCCGGGCTGCTTCAACAAAGCTTTCGTGACCCAGTAGCG
>PMQB01000088.1 GCA_003169195.1 Bryobacterales bacterium | reverse complement strand
CGCTCCACCAAAATTGCGAGGCGGTCACCTCGATTGTCAGCGCCGGCGTCTTGGGCGGCCGGCTCACAGCGGCAGTCACCACCATGGTCCAAAGCATACATCCCACCAGCACAACCGTCGAAATGCCGGTGCCTACGTAGATCCAACTGACTCCCCCCGCATCGCTGCGAACGGCGAGTCCTTGTGAGTGCCCACGCTTGCGAAAAATGCCAACCAACAGCAAAAGGGAGATGATCGCGACAACCAGCATCGAGACAATGGCAAGACCCCATCCGAGGCTAGTGATGCGATCAACGGCCGGTCCGAAGGTTTGGTGATACGCCATGGACGATTCCCCGCGCAGCGTGGCTGCCAAGAGCGTCGAACTTCCTATCAAAAGCAAAGATTGTCGCCTCATGGCCTTTGTTCAAGAACTTCCGGCGCGATCTGTTCACCGGGCTGATCTCCCTGTCGGGCATGTTCGTAGTCTTTAGCAGAGACACTGCCTCCGAAGGATTCGATGTACGCCACCAGCTTCCAGATATCTTCGGGAGGCAGGGCCGCGCCCCAGGACGGCATGCCCTGTGGCCGACCTTCCTCGATCGACTTGTAGATCTCTACCGGCAAACCTCCATAACGCCAATAGGTGTCGGTCAGGTCGGGTCCCATGTTGCCCTTGCCGTTGTAAGCGTGACACCCTGCGCAGTTCATCTTGATGTAGAGTTGCTTGCCTTGCTCAATAGCCTGCGGATTCCCTTCAAACGGATTAGCGATGGACAACGCCGCCACGTTGCCCGACGCACCGGCCACCTGTCCCAACGGCGCCGCGGCGATTGCGTTCACGGCAGGGAAACCTCTGGCCGGCGGAGTGGTTGCACTGCCGCCTTCGGAGCGGCTACATGCGTCTGTAAATAGCAGCCCGAGCGTGATGCCGACAGCAAAGCGAGTTTGAAGGGATATCTTCATTAGCGCGTGCTCTGGTTCGAATCAGCGGTCATTGAATCCCCACCGATTGAAAAAACATAAAGTGTATTTCCTCCTGCTGGAAATCCAGCCGGCTTCACTGCGTCGATATCCGCGCGTATGGTAGCCGCGCCGCCAATCCCTGACGAAATCGCAATATACTGCCGGTGGTCTGGACCTAGAAAAGTCGTCGGTTGCCCTATAATTCCCGACCCAAGCTTTTGCGACCACAAAACCTTCCCACTCCGCGCATCCACTCCGCGGAACCACCCATCGGCCGTGCCGTAAAAAACCACATCTCCCGCAGTGGCCAAAACGCCGCTCATCGTCATATAGGTTTCCTTCACTGACCACACCTTCTTACCGGTAGCTGGATTCCACGCCATGAACTCGCCTAAGTTTCCGCCCGGCGCTGGAAAGCGCCGTATATTCATCCCGTCATAAGGCGTGCTGGGAATGTAGCCAACCTTGTTGTCCGTGAGATCCATGCATAGGTTGAAGATGGACGCATACACCAGACCCGTACGAGGCGAGGCCGCCGCCGGTTCCCAATCCTTCCCGCCCAAATCGGGAGGACAAACGTTCAGAAGCTTCACGTCCGGATGCGGTTCCTTGTCGGGATTCACGATCGGTCGGCCGCTTTTCATGTCGAACCCGCTCGACCAGTTCTGATACGCGAATGGCGCCGCCCGCAAGACTTCGCCGGAAGTGCGATCAATGGTGTAGGCATAGGCATTGCGGTCAAAATGCACCAATGCCTTGCGCATCGTGCCATCAATCGGTAAATCCAGCAGGATGTTCTCGTTCACACCGTCGTAATCCCATCGATCATGCGGCGTCGTTTGGTAAGCCCAGCGCGCCATCCCCGTGGTTGCGTCGCGTGCAAAAATCGTGCTGGTCCAGAGGTTGTCGCCCGGTCGTTGATCGGGCACACGCGGGCTTGGATTGCTCGTCCCGTAATAGATGAGATTTAACTGCGGGTCGTAAGAGACCCACGTCCAGACCGTCCCCGCACCGTGTCTCCACATCCCCGCAGGCCACGTCGAGACTCCGAGATCTTTGCCTTTGAACTGCTCGTAGAACGGTTTGAAGTCGCTTCCGATCCGCACCTGTTGGTCTGATCCAGTACTGTACGCCCGCCAAAGTTCCTTGCCGCTCGCCACATCCAGCGCGGCAATCCAGCCCCACGCGCCCATCTCGCCGCCACTGTTGCCTACGTACACTTTATTGCCAACCACGAACGGCGCCATGGTCATGGTTTCACCCGTTTCCACATTGCCCATCTTGGTGCGCCATATCTCCTTGCCCGTTTTCGCATCCACGGCAACTGTGTGATCGTCGAGCAGATTGTAGATCAGCTTTCCTTCAACATAGGCCACTCCACGATTGACCGAGTCGCAACAGGCTTTACCCTTCGCCATCGGCGATGGATTCGGCTTGAACGTCCATTTAATTGGTTCGCCCGTCTTCGTTAAGTCCAAGGCGTACAGAACATCCGGGAAGGGTGTGACAACGTACATGGTGTTGTTAACCACCAGAGGCGCCGCTTCATGGCCAGCCTCCATACCATCGGAGAAAGTCCAAGCAACGCGCAGCTTGCTTACATTGCCCGTGTCAATCTGGTCAAGAGTGCTGTAACGCGTATTCGCATAATCCCGCGCCTGGCTGTGCCATTCGCCCGCCGGATCGCCTGGCGCAAAATTGAAAGTAGCGCCCGTCAGGTTTGCACCCCCAGTGGTGGCCGCGTGCGCTGTCAGCTCCATGACCACAGGTTTCTGCGACTTACCACAAGAGCAGATCCCGACCATCAGCCATGTCAAAAGTACGGGAGATCTTCCAAATTGCAATTTGGACAGCGCCCAGAATTCATCTCCTGCATTGCGGCTTAAAGGTTCTATTTGATCTACTTCAACAGCAAGTCGCGATTTCATCTGAGCGCGAGTAGTTGCACGGCAGGGGCCGTTCATCGAAGCTCTGTCAATTGCTCGTGTTTTCAGACAGATCGGAGAGTCAGCTGGTGGCGCTTTATAAATGCGGGATGAAATTTCGTGGTCATACGACCCAATAACGTCACACTTAGCAGAGTGGGCGATGTACAAAACGCAAGCCGACGCGCTGCCGGAAGCCGGCGCTACCTTCAAGAATGCTCAATAGGAATGAAGCATCGCTGTAATCGCCGCAATCTATTTGCTGTAACATCTGCCAGCAGCTAGCTTCCGACCTACCCTTTGGATCGATTTGCGCCGATCCCATTCCGCCGAGGCCAAGAGCTATATGTGAAGAAGTTCAACGACGAAAGTCTCAGCGCCTTAAATCTTTCCACCAGCCTGTTGGCGACTGCCTCGAAACGGGCAGCAACACGCTTGGCGTTCAACTGCGTTCTCAGCAATCAGCTATACGTGTGCCGAGACTTTGGACAGGGGGCCGCTCCGCCATCCTTCCGTAGATACCGAAAACTAACGAACCAGTACTGCACCCGATCGGAATCAGCGCGAAAACGATGCTATTCTTGGGTTACCAAAAAGGCGTCTATCTTGGGCAATGCGAAAACGTGGAGAAAGCACCGTCATTCCCATTCAAAACCTAGAACCTTTGCCGGGTCTCTCCCAATCTGAGCTGGATTATCTCTTTAGCGCCACATATGAAGAGCTCCGTCGTCTGGCCGCGATCGTCAAGAGCGGCGATCCTGCGACGACATTGAATCCTACCGCGCTCGTCCATGAAGCTTGGATCAAATTAGCAGCCTCACCGCGCTTTCATTCCGCCTCACCCCTACACTTCAAGCGGATCGCAGCCCGCGCCATGCGCCAATTGTTAGTCGAATCCGCTCGCCGCCGTCAATCGCAAAAACGGGGAGGCGACGGCAATGCCATGTTCGTTGTTTTTGATGAAACGGCGGACATACCTGCCTCCCAGGACAAAGATATCCTGCGAATCGACACCGCTTTAAGGGAACTTGCGCGCATCAATCCACGGCAGGCCCTCATGGTAGAGAGCCGCTTCTTCGGCGGCTTAGAGATAAGTGAAACCGCCGAGTTGCTGGATGTTTCGGAAGCAACGATTCTCCGCGATTGGCGCGTTGTGAAAGCGTGGCTCGCCCGCGAAATCAGTGCGGGAGAGTGAGCGATGGATCACCACCGCTGGGAACTCATCCAGGCCTTGTTCCAACAAGCCGTCGAACTGCCTGAGTCCCAACGATCAACCTTCCTCAACGCGGCTACCCGCGCAGACCAACAACTTCTAACCGATGTCGAAAGCCTGCTCAAGCAAGACGCCGGCACGGGCTCCCTGCTCGATCAAACCATCTCCCTAGTGGCCGCGCCATTGCTCAACCCCAGTAGCCAACTCCCCTCTCAGGAATTTGGTCCGTACAAGGTTCGCCAGCTACTCGGTGAAGGCGGTATGGCCGTTGTCTATCTTGCCGAACGCGCCGACCTCGGCAGCCCCGCCGCCATTAAAGTTCTGCGCGATGCCTGGATGTCTCCCGCCCGCCGCCAACGCTTTGACGCCGAGCAACGAACCCTCGCACAACTTACCCATCCGTCCATTGCGCGTCTTTACGATGCTGATACCCTGGCCGACGGCACACCTTGGTTCGCCATGGAATATGTCAAAGGTCTTCCTCTTACCGACTATTGCCGTCAACACCAAAGCTCGTTAGCAGATCGCCTCAAGCTAGTAAAATCCGTCTGTCATGCCGTCCGTTTTGCGCACTCCCGCGCCATCATTCACCGCGACCTGAAACCATCCAACATCCTCGTGCAGTCTGATGGCGCCATCAAGCTTCTCGACTTCGGCATCGCCAAGCAACTCGATCAAAATGAACAGCCGCTAAACCCCACACTCACCGGTCTCCGCCTCATGACTCCCGCCTATGCGGCACCCGAGCAGATTCGCGGCGAACAACTCGGCACCTATACAGATGTCTATGCGCTTGGTGTGATTCTGTACGAACTGTTAACTGGCCGCCGCCCCTTTGATTTATCCAACCACTCTCCCACCGAAGCGGAACAAATGATTCTCCATCAGGAAGTGGAGAAACCCTCAATCCTGGCGAACACCGCATTCCCTAAGGCGCTTTGGGCCGATCTCGATGTACTTTGTCTCACCGCTCTTCACAAAGATCCGGAACGCCGCTATGCTTCGGTCGACGCCCTCACCCGCGACATCGACCACTACCTTGCTTCTGAGCCACTCGATGCACGAGGCGACACCTTCCGCTACCGCGTAACAAAATTCATCCAGCGGAATCAGCGCTCCCTCATTGCTGCCACGCTCACGTTGGCCTGCCTTTCTGGATTAGTGATCTTCTACACACTACGCCTCAGAACCGCCCGCAACGAAGCAGTGGCCGAAGCCGCGCGCACCCAGCGAGTTCTCCGTTTCACTCTCAATCTCTTCAACGGCGGCGATCTCCAAGTTGGCCCTGCCAAAGACTTGCGCGTCACCACGTTGATCGATCGCGGCACACAAGAAGCTGCGAACCTGAACAGCGATCCGGCCGTCCAAGCCGAGATGTATGAAACTCTCGGTGAGGTCTACCAAAAGCTCGGCATTTTAGATCGCGCGGACACACTCCTCACAACAGCCTTGCAGCAGCGCCGCTCGTTTCCCGGCGCAATCAATCAGAAGGAGGTAGCCGCCAGCCTGATTAGTCTTGGCTTGCTTCGCTCTGACCAAGCCAAGTTCGACGACGCCGAGCGTCTCATTCGCCACGCTCTGCAGATAGACCGCGCCCATCTGCCGCCCAATGATCCAGCCATCGCCACTGCCACTCAGGCACTGGGAAAGGTCTTAGAGAATCGCGGTTCCTACAAAGAAGCCATCCAAACCTTCCAGCAAGCCGTACGCTTACGTTCCGCACCCGGTGCCGATAAAGCCGACCTCGCGGCCACTCAACTCGAACTCGCCAACACCTACTTCTACAACAACCAGTACGACGAAGCCGAATCTCTCTACCAACACTTGCTGCCCGTCTATCGCCAACTCTTTGGCGCAAAGCACCCTGTTGTGGCGGAAGATTTAATCAACCTGGGCGCCATCCAGCAGCAGCGCGGCCGCTATCAAGACGCAGAAGCTTTTCATCGCCAAGCCTTGGGAATCATGCAGGCTTTCTACGGCCCCGATCACTACAAAACTGCCGCCAGTCTCACCCTGGTTGCCCGCGCCCTCGAATATCAAAGCCGCTACGACGAAGCGGTCGTCATGCTCCAACGCGCCCTCGCCATTCAAGAAAGGGTCTTTGGCCAGGTTCATCCCAACGTCGCCTCCACTTTGAACGAGTTAGGCAATATCGCCGTCAAACGCGGCAACTACAACGAAGCCGAAAACGATTTCAAACGCATTGTCGAAATTGATCGCGCCTGTTATCAAGGCAAGCATTACCGCATTGGCATCGCCTTAGCCAACCTCGGAGGCGTATACATGGCACGCAAAGACAATGCGCAAGCCGAACAACTATTCCTCCAAGCTCTCGCCATGTACGCACAAACACTGCCCCCCGGCAACGTCGACGAAGGCATTACCCGCATCAAACTCGGCCGCGCCCTCCTCCGTCAAAACCGTTTCGCCGACGCCCAGGCCCAAACGCTCGCCGGTTATCAAATCGTTTCCGCCCGCCAGAGCCCCACCGTCGCCTACCTCCAAAACGCCCGTCAAGACTTGGCCCAAGAAGCCGCCGCCATCAAAAAGTAAAAAATTTTCATTAGCATGACGGTTTCGCCCGCGCTTTCGCGCAATGCGTTCCGTTCGGAGATCCTTGCTCGCCGGAAGAGGGACACCCCTGCGCGCCGCTCGGCGGCCGACGATGCATTCCCGAGGGCGGGGAATGTTCGCCGAATGTCCCTCCGTGCAACCCGGAAGGGGCATGCTCGCCGTCCACGCGATGAAGATGGAAGTGTCGCAAGTGAATTAAGCCTTCAGGGGTCATCGTGGAATCTGTTCCAAATCCTACGCTAAGGATCGTCCCGAAACCGTGCCGCTGATTTTTGGACGCCAA
>PMQB01000487.1 GCA_003169195.1 Bryobacterales bacterium | reverse complement strand
CAAGTGCATGTGCCTAAAGGAACTGCCACTGCCACGCAAGAAGCTCTTGAAACCGTCCCCGCCAGTAGTCGTCACGCTTGGCGGCTCCATCACGTATCGTCTGGCGATACTCTGGCGGCGATTGCCAAGGTCTATCACTTGACCCCCGAACGAATTGTGGCTGTCAATGGCAGCGGCGATTCGATTGAAGCAGGTGACACCCTACTTATTCCCGCGCTTGACCCCGCTCTGCCTCCGGCACACACCGCCAAAGCTCAACGCTTCGCCAAAGGCCGCTACCGGCTGGTTAGAGTGCAGTCAAGCCGTTCCACTCTCGCACAGCGCGCCGGACATATGGCTGCTTCGCCGCGTGTGTCGGCGCAGGCTTTGCACCGCAAAGCTGCCGTTCGCACCGCTGGTTTGCACAGATAGCGCACAAACTCACATACAAACTCAGACGAACGTAGTAACTTAAAGCTTGATCCACAAGATCAAGCTTTTTTGTTTGAGAAGTTGCGAAGAGGCTGCTGTATGTGAAATCATTTTGCTTCTCGCATCATCTCGGTGCATAGTAGGATGTGCGAAAGGAGAGAACGCTTTGCCTTTGAACTACTGGCTCACGCCAGACGATGACGATGACGATTTCGACTACGAAGATGAACATGTCGAGATGGAGTCCGACAAGGACGAATACGAGGAGGACGATTTGGAAGACGAACTGCCCGTGAAAACCGGCACTGAGACCAGCAAGCATGAGCCTGCTGCGGTTCACTCCACGCACGGTGAAGAGTCACACGAGCATGGGCACGAACATGGCCATGAACATGGACATGAGCACCACGCTCATGAGACGCCAGAGGAACCCGAAGGGCAAGCCGAGCTCTCGTTTGCGGAGCCTGTGCACGCGAAGCCTGCGGTCAAAAAGCCCCGAGCCAAGAAACCTGCCGCAGCGCCGCCATCGGTAGCCGCATCGCCTGTGGCTAAGCCCACCCCTGCTCCTGTCAAGAAAGCCGCTGCTCCGGCGAAAAAGAAGGTGGTGGCGAAGAAGGCTCCTCCAGCTAAGAAAAAGGCGGCGACGGTGAAGAAAAAGGTCACGCCTGCGAAAAAGAAGGCAGTTGCTCCGGCCAAAAAGAAAGCCCCCGCAAAAAAGGCGGTAAAGAAGGCGATCAAAAAGGCCGCCAAGAAAGCGCCAGCCAAGAAAGCCGTGAAAAAGGTCCCGGCGAAAAAGGCGACCACGAAAAAAGCTATAAAGAAAGCGTCCGCAAAAAAGAAGCGCTAAACAAAAACGGAAGGCCCGCCGTTCTTCAGGCGGGCCTTCCGTTCGTTAAAAGGCGACTGGCGTTATTTCGGGCCTTTGCGAACTGCCGTGCGGCACCGGTCAAACAGTTCAAGCAAAGCCTCGGCGTATTCTTCTGCCGAACGTCCGCCTTTTTCCTTCCCGCCAAAGCCAGCGGACGGGATACCCTTGCCGTATCCGGTGGTCACGGCTATGAACTTCATCAGCTCGAGCGCTACTTCGTCCGGGTTGCTCTTTGCGGCGGAGGACTCTGAATTCTCTTCAGCCATTCTGGTTATTGCTCCTTAGTTTCCTTACAAACCTGCCCGGCGCATTGGAGCGACGGGACTAGATTGATTCTCCCAGCTTACCTTCAATGCCTATCAGCGCCCGTAACCTGGTACGAAAAATGCGCGGTGGAGCGCAATCGCATCTCATCGCAGGCGAGGACGGCGAAAACTATGTGGTCAAGTTCACTAACAACCCGCAGCACCGCCGGATTCTGATAAACGAGTGGCTGGCAAACGCGTTTCTCCGCTACTTACAGATCCACGTTCCGCAAACCGCCCTCGTACAGGTCACAGAATCGTTCCTGTCCCAGAACCCCGACGTCTACTTCACCCTTGGCACCCGCCGCGAGCGCCCCGTGCCCGGCCTCCACTTCGGCTCCAAAATGTCCGTCAACCCCGACAAAGTAGCCGTCTTCGATTTCTTGCCGGAAAAACTCCTCGACAAAGTGGAAAACCGCGTCGACTTTCTCGGCACGCTCGTTTTCGACAAATGGGTCGGCAACGCCGATTCGCGCCAAGCCGTCTTCTTCCGTGCCAAGGCCAAGACCTGGACCCCCCTCAAAGGCGACACCCCCGCCCGCGTCGGCTTCTTCGCCCAGATGATCGACCACGGCTTCGCCTTCAACGGCCCGCATTGGGAATACAACGACACGCCCCTCAACGGCCTCTACTTCCGCACTTCGGTGTATGAACAGGTGACGTCCCTCGATTCCTTCCAGCCCTGGCTCGATATGGTGGCCAACTTCCCCACTAACGTCATCGACGACGCCTGGAAAGAAATCCCCCGCGAATGGCTCGACCAGGATGAGGACGCCTTAGAGAAGCTGCTAGAAGGCCTCCTCAAACGCCGCGCCAAAGTCACCCAACTCATCGAAGACGTCCGCCGCAAACGCGCCAGCGCCTTCCCCAACTGGCGCTAACACTTCTTTTACGATCTGCATTCATCGCCACGAGCAAAGGGGCCGGACTTCTGCGTCCCCCACCACAAACGCCGCAAACTCCAACTCCACTTCTCTGTGGACGCAGCTGTCCGTCACCTTTGCGGTCTTCCAGTAACGGCAGAACCTCTGGCGATGACAATAATGACTGTGGACGGAATCGCTTTCGAGATTACGCAGGATGCCGACGGAGGCTTCTCAGCCGAGTGCCTCACAGAGAGCATCTTCACTCAGGGAGCTAACTGGGCTGAGTTGCGCGCCAATGTCAAAGAAGCGGTCGACGGATTCTACTTTGACAAGTCAAAGCCCAAAAGTGTGCGGCTGCACCTCGTCCGCGACGAAATTCTAGAAATAGCGTAGCCCGTCTAACTACCGAACGCCCACATCCAAGCTGATCTCAGCCGCCACCCGATCCGCCGTCACCGGCGCCAGCAGAATCCCGTTCCGGTAATGCCCATAAGCCAGATAAACATTCCCAGATTCCCATCGCCCCAAATGCAACCCATCACTACCCGGCCGGAACCCCACCCACATCTCCGTCGGCGTGGTTTCCAATAAATGCGGCATCACAAAACCCGCCGCCTCGCTTAATTGCGAAGCCACCCCCGCATCCACCCGCCGATCAAACCCCACATGCTCCACCGATGCCCCCACAATCAGCAACCCACTGTTCCGTTGCATCAAGTAAGTGTGCCCATGCCGCACAATCGTATTACAAGTCTGGCTCGGCTGCTGATACCCCACCAAGTGCCCCTTCACCGGAGCTGACGCCGGAATCCCCACCGGGCTCACTACAATCGAGCCACTCCAAGCACCCGCCGCAATCATCACGCATCGCGCCGTCTCTGTCCCGTGCGCTGTAACAAGCTTTACCGAACCGCCACTATCCGCAACACTCCGCACCCCACAGTTCTGCACCAAACGCACACCAAGCTTCTTACAAACCGCGCACAGCGCCACCACTACCTCGCGAGGATTCACTAATCCATCACCCGGATAAAACCGCCCCCCCACCAGCCCTTCCGTCCGCACCCTCGGCCAAAAAACCGCCACCCGCTTCGGGTCAACCGCCTTCGATTCAATCCCAATCCCCGCCTGCCGCGCCGCCCGATCCTCTAACGTACTCATTTCTTCCGCCGAATACGCCAGATCCACCGCACCCATTTCTTGGAAATCAATCGATAGGCCCGAACTCGCAACGAGCTCGCGCACATAAGCCGGATAAAGCCGCCGTGATTCAATCGCCAGCGTCGTCAGCTCGGACGCCTCATCCATCTCGCCGCCCGGCGCCAACATCCCCGCACCCGCCCAGCTCGCCTCGCCGCCCATTGTGCTCTGCTCGAACACGGTCACAGCGAAACCCCGCTGCGCCAAACGCCAAGCTGTCGAAAGCCCTATAATGCCGCCGCCGACAATCGCAATGGAAGCCCCCGCACTCAAGCCGTTTCCCGAACAGCCTCGGGCTCGGTGCTCGCCTGCTTCACCACATCCAGGAACGCCTTCGCCGCATGGCTCAACGCGCGCCGCGCCGGATACACCAGCCGTATCTTGCGCTCCACATTCAGCTCGTTCACC
The DNA here is from genome assembly GCA_003169195.1 of Bryobacterales bacterium. GTDB lineage: Bacteria > Acidobacteriota > Terriglobia > Bryobacterales > Bryobacteraceae > Bog-105. Next base: position 4,425 of record PMQB01000487.1, on the reverse strand, counting down.
TTAATCTCGCGCAGCAGGTCTTGCTTCAGCTCTTGCTCCACGCACATCCGCGGCAAAAACGCCACGCCCTCGTTATCCTGCACCAGCCGCCGAATCGTTTCCACCGTCGGCATCTCCACGTCCATGTTCAAGGGCACCTTATGACGCTGAAATTCGCGGATCACCGTCTCGCGGTAGGGCGAAATCACGTTATGCGCAATAAACGTTTCCATGTCCAGCTCAGCAATCGAAACATCCGTGCGCTTAGCAAACCGGTGCTGTGGCGAAACAATCAGCGTCAGCCGATCCGTATAGATGATCTGCGTCAGCAAATGCTCATCGCCCGGATCATAGCTGATCACCCCCAGCTCCAACTCCCCATCCAGCAGTTGTGACGGAATCTTGCTCGATTCCGACCGCCGCACCTGCACTTTGATCTTCGGGAACATCCGCCGGTACTGCTCAATATGCTGGATCAAATACAGAGTCGTCGACTCATTCGCCCCAATCGCCAGCCGTCCCGCATAATTATCTTTTAGCTCGCGTAACGAGTTTTCTAGATCCGCTTCCAGATTTTGAAACCGCTTGGCATATTCCAATACGACACGTCCCGCATCCGTAAGCAAAAGCTCGCGGCCCGACCTGTCAATCAGCTTCTCTTTGAGGTCGCTCTCTAAACGCTGGATTGCAATGGAGATAGCCGGCTGCGTGCGCAAAAGTTTTTCGCCGGCTCGAGAAAAACTTCGCTCCGTCGCAACTGTTAGAAAGACTTTTAAGGGATAGAGTTCCATAACGCCCACCACTTTGAGCGTTTATGTCATGATTATATCTAATGCTAAGTCACAATACTATAAATTTGCATAATCTTTGCGAGTGACACTAGGATAGAGGAGCAGGAGACGATTGCCTTGAGCCGAGTTTACATTTTCGACACCACGTTGCGCGATGGAGAGCAGTCACCGGGTTGCAGTATGACCATGCCCGAGAAGCTGAGGATGGCGGAAGCCCTCGTTGATCTCGGCGTAGATATTTTGGAAGCCGGTTTCCCCATCGCTTCCGATGGTGATTTCGACGCAGTCGACGCCGTCAGCCGCAAATATCCCTGGGTGCAAGTCGCCGCCTTGGCTCGCGCTTGCACCACCGATGTCGAACGCGCAGCCAAAGCTCTGCAATACGCTAAACGCCCGCGCATTCACACCTTCATCGCCACGAGCGACATTCACCTCACGCACAAACTGCGCAAGACTCGCCAGCAGGTGATCGACGAAGCTACCGCCGCAGTGGCCCTCGCGCGTAACTACACCGATGATGTCGAGTTCTCCGCCGAAGACGCCACGCGTACCGATCCTGATTATTTGGAGCAAGTCTGCCGCGCCGTCGTCGAAGCCGGTGCGCGCACAGTAAATCTTCCTGACACCGTCGGCTTCTCCGTTCCTGACGAATACGCCGAACTGATCGGTCGCATGGTCAAAGCCTTGGGCGACCGCGCCATCGTCAGCGTTCACTGCCACGACGACCTCGGCCTAGCTGTCGCAAACTCGCTGGCCGCCATCAAAGCTGGTGCGCGTCAGATCGAGTGCACCATCAACGGCATCGGCGAACGTGCCGGCAACGCTGCTCTCGAAGAAGTCGTCACCGCCATGAAAGTTCGTCCCGACCGCCTGCCGTTCGAGACCAAGATCCACAGCGAGAAACTCTTCCCCACCAGCCAACTGCTCACCCAGTTCATCTCCTTCGGCCCGCAACCGAACAAAGCCATCGTTGGCGAGAATGCCTTCGCCCATGAAGCAGGCATTCATCAGGACGGTTATCTTAAGAACCCGGCTACATACGAAATCGTCAGCCCCGCCAGCGTCGGCGTTCCCGAAAGCCGCTTGGTTCTCGGCAAACACAGCGGCCGCCACGCCCTGAAAGATCGCGCCCATACCCTCGGCCACGAACTCACTCGCGAAGAGTTGGACGAGGTCTACACAAAGTTCACCCACTTGGCAGACAATAAGAAGGGCCTCCGCAATGACGAAATCCTGGCGCTCATCAAAAGCGTGAAAGCACAAAGCGTGCCCGCAGGCGCAACGAAATAAATCGGAATGAATCTATCCATACTCACTTTGCCCGGTGACGGAATCGGTGTCGAAGTCACACGAGAAGCAGTCAAGGTTTTAAAACAGGTAGCCGCCAATTACGGCCATACTCTGTCCCTGAGCGAAGGCCTGTTAGGCGGCATCGCGATTCACAAAACAGGCAATCCGCTGCCCGACGAAACCCGCGACTTGGCCCTCAAAGCCGATGCTACATTAATGGGCGCAGTCGGCCTGCCCGAATTCGACAACGCTCCACCAGAGAAACGTCCCGAACGCGGCTTGCTCGGCATTCGCAAAGCCCTCGGCGTCTACGCCAACCTCCGCCCCGTGCGTTCGTACAAAGCTCTCATCGATTCATCGCCGCTCAAAAACGAACTCGTCGATGGCACCGACATGATCATCGTCCGCGAGCTCACCGGAGGCCTGTATTACGGTACCCCCCGCGGCATCTCCGGCAGCGGTCCCGAAGAAACCGCCATCAACACCATGGTCTACACGCGCGCCGAAATCGAACGCGTCACCCACATGGCCTTCGAACTCGCCCGCAAACGCCGCAAAAAAGTCACCAGCGTCGACAAGTCGAACGTTCTCGAAAATTCGCAGCTCTGGCGTCGCGTCGTTGTCGAAGTCGCAGCCGGTTACCCCGATGTCGCCCTCGATCACATCCTGGTCGATAACTGCGCCATGCAACTCGTTCTCAATCCGAAACGCTTCGACATTGTCCTGACCGAAAATCTCTTCGGCGACATTTTGAGCGACGAAGGCGCAGTCCTCGCCGGCTCCATCGGCATGTTACCCTCCGCCTCCATCGGCGGCAAGCGTCCGTCCGGCGCATGGGTCGGCCTGTACGAACCCGTCCACGGTTCCGCCCCCGATATCGCCGGTCAAAATAAAGCCAATCCCTTCGGCGCCATTGGCTCCGTCGGCGCATTGTTGGAATACAGCTTCGGCCTCACCACTGAAGCGCAAGCCGTCTATGCGGCCATGGAACACGTTTTAGATAGCGGCCATGTCACGGCAGATTTAAAGCCCGCCGGCAAGCCCGCCACCACCAGCGAAGTTGGCGACGCCGTGTGCCAGGCGCTCACCGCGAAAGTCGCAGCCTGAAAGGAATTATGCAACGCACAATCATTGAAAAGGTGTGGGACAACCACGTCGTAGCGGAGCGCCCCGGCACCCCCACGCTCCTGTATATTGACTTGCACCTTGTGCACGAAGTCACCTCGCCCCAAGCCTTCTCCGGCCTCCGCGAACGCGGCATCAAAGTGCGCCGTCCCGATCTCACCATCGGCACCACCGATCACAGCATCCCCACGCATGATCGCTCGCTGCCCATCGTCGACAAGATCGCCGAAGCGCAAATCACTCAGTTTGAAAAGAACTGCAACGAATTCGGCATCCCGTTCTACGGCCCGCTCAGCAAGAACCAGGGCATCGTTCACGTCATCGGACCCGAACAAGGCCTCACGCAACCCGGCCAGACCGTCGTCTGCGGTGACAGCCACACCGCCACGCACGGCGCATTCGGTGCACTCGCGTTCGGCATCGGCACCAGTCAAGTGGAACACGTCCTCGCCACGCAGTGCTTGCTGCAAAGCCGCTCGCTCACTTATGAAGTCCGTGTCGATGGAACCCTGCGTCCCGGCGTCGGCGCCAAAGATATCGTCCTGAATCTCATCTCGCGCATCGGCATCGGCGGCGGCAACGGTTGCGTCTTCGAATACACCGGCTCCGCCATTCGCTCGCTCTCCATGGAAGAGCGCATGACCATCTGCAACATGTCCATCGAAGGCGGCGCGCGGGCCGGTCTCGTTGCGCCCGATGACACCACCTATCAATATCTCGCCGGTCGCCCCGCCGCACCCAAAGGCGCCGAGTGGGAAAAAGCCCTCAGCATCTGGCGCAAGCTCCCCACCGATCCCGGCGCCAAGTACGACAAAACCATTCACATCGACGCCAACACGCTCGAACCCATGATCACCTTCGGCACCAACCCCGGCATGGGCATCGGCATCACGCAAAACGTGCCCGATCCCGCATCCATTGGCGACCCCGTAGAGAGTGACACTCTCAGCAAAGCTCTGCGTTATATGGATCTCCCCGCAGGTAAAACCTTGCTCGGCCACGCCGTCAATGTTGTGTTCATCGGCAGTTGCACCAACTCCCGCATCTCCGATCTCCGCCAAGCCGCCAGCGTCTTCAAAGGCCGCAAAGTCAATCCCAACGTGCGCGTCATGGTCGTGCCCGGCTCGCAGCTTGTCAAACAGCAAGCCCAAGCCGAAGGCCTCGACCGCATCTTCAAAGACGCCGGTGCCGATTGGCGCGAAGCCGGCTGCTCCATGTGCATCGCCATGAACGGCGACCA
>PMQB01000002.1 GCA_003169195.1 Bryobacterales bacterium | reverse complement strand
ACATTGAATCGAGAAAGATTTCTAGAGAGTATGAAAACGATCTCTTCGCCCATTATGGCCAGCCGCCCTACTGGCAGAACGAGACCGAACACAGTTCATCGTTTTCCCTAAGCAGTATTTAGCGTTTGGGCGTGGGTATCCCCAGTTGGGTGGATACCCGCGGCTTTTCGCCCGTTGTCGGAAACTTAGCCACATAATCGCCCAGCAATGGGCATAGGAGAAAGTATGCTCTGGACATTTGTTGTCGTGCTATTGATTCTTTGGTTGCTGGGATTCAGTCTCAGCATTGGGGGTGGGTTCATCCATATACTGCTCGTAGTGGCGTTAGCGGTGATCGTTATCAACTTGTTGACGGGCCGCCGCAGCAGCGTAGTCTAGTACTTCGAAGCCTTTCTCTTAACCGCCTTTGAGCGCCAAATGACGAGGGTTCAAAGAACAAAAGGCAAGAGACGCGGTATCGTGCCGCGAAGATTTCGAACATTTTTCGGCCAGTTGGGCCCTGGTTTAATTACCGGGGCCGCTGACGATGATCCGTCGGGAATCTCTACTTATTCGGTCACTGGAGCCGCATTCGGTTACGCTCCGCTTTGGACAGCGATTTTCTCGTTTCCATTGATGGTTGCGGTGCAGATGATGTGCGCGCGCCTCGGCATGGTGACGGGCGAAGGACTCGCAGGTGTCATTCGCCGGCGCTACTCCAAGTGGGTGTTATGGGGTGCATGCACGCTGCTTGTAGTGGCGAACACTGTTAACATCGGGGCCGACCTTGGGGGCATGGGCAAGGTCACCGAAATGTTGAGCGGCATTAGTAGTGTTTACTGGACGCCGCTCTATGCAGTCCTCATCGGATCTTTTCTGATCTGGTCGTCTTATTACACGATTGCTCGCATTTTCAAATGGCTTACTTTCATTCTCTTTTCGTATGTATTGGCTGCATTCTTTGCTAAGCCGGACTGGGGCGCGGTTGTTCATGCAACTTTCCGACCTCATATTGAATGGACGGGCCTTTATTGGGCCACTCTGGTTGGACTTTTTGGAACTACGATTTCTCCCTACTTGTTCTTCTGGCAAGCATCTGTGGAAGTAGAGGAAGAGCGGGAACAAGGCGAATTGACCCTCGAATCACGCCAAGGCGCCACTGACTACGAAATCCGCAAGTCGCGGAACGACGTCGTTACAGGGATGTTCTTCTCAAACCTGATCATGTACTTCATCATCCTGACAACGGCGGCAACTCTACACGCGCACGGCAAGACAACGATCTCGACAGCGAAGGATGCCGCCGAAGCGCTGAGACCCTTGGCTGGAAATGGTGCCTATTGGCTGTTTAGTTTGGGCCTGATCGGCGCGGGAATGATTGGCGTTCCCGTTCTTGCTGGATCTAGTGCTTACGCTGTTTCGGAAGGCGCGGCGTTCCGTGGGTCTTTGGCCGACAAGGCCGGTCTCTCTCGCAAGTTCTATGGAGTCATAGCCGTTGGACTTGCGCTGGGACTGGTGTTGGATTATGCGCGGTTCAACGCGGTTTCCATGCTCTTCTGGTCGGCGGTTTTGAATGGTGTGCTGGCTCCACCGTTGATTGTCATTGTGCTGCTCCTAACTAGTAATCCCGATGTGATGGGTGCTCGCGCAAATCCGTGGTGGCTGGCTATTCTCGGGTGGGTGACAGTGGCTGTTATGACAGTAGCTAGTTGCGCGATGTTTGCAACTTGGAAATAAGCTTCGGAGATCTGCCGCTTGCTCGATGTATCTGACAGCCGAGCGTTCGCTCAACGTGTCGTTGGTTGAAAGTCGGAATACCAGTCTTCCTCCGCAGAGTTGTGCTTAATGAAATGGAGTACCTTTGCATGAGATTGCATAGAAAAGTGCGTGATTTGCCAGATGCCCGGAGCCACTGGAGTTTTCTCGATTTCAAAGCGCGTTCCCGGTTCCACTTCTGCAAGAAATCCTCCGATAGAGACAGGCCGGATTACTTGTGCCGTTACCTTCACCCATTCGTACGTACCCTGATCGATCCACATCTCGCCACGCATTCCGGGTAGTACCTCGCAATCCAAGTTTGGAGGCCGGTAACCACGCTTCGGAGTTGCAGAAAGAACCCAGACGGTACGCTGCGCGACTTTTCGAGTACCGGAGATTTGGAATTCGAAGCCCTGGGACAATTGAGACATCATCTCGTGATCGCTCTTTAGTTGCTTCATATAGCCGGCTATGCGTTTTTCGCGTTGCTCCGGAGTTTGTGCGCGTCGCTCGGCCACGGTTGTCTTTTCTTTCTCCAACTCTGTGGCTTCCTGCGCCGGCGATAGCGGTGTGCCGGAGGCGAGCAACCGCTGATAGGGTGAACCATCGATCATTGTTACCTGGAACGTTTTCGTTGCTTTGCCAACGTGATCTTTTTCCTTGAAGTTGAATTGCGGTTCAGCAGCAAAGTCCTTATCGTTTGCGACAACAGAACGTTCAACGATTGTCTTCACATCAGGCGGGGCTTGACCAGCGACGAGAACAGCGCCAATAAGTGGAAAAATAAAAAGGCTTTGCCAGAGTTTCTCAAAGGCCTTATGGTGTTGTTGTTTCAATTTTAACTGTCCGTTTGTCAGCCCTTCGACCGATCAATTCCATGCGGGACTGCACTGCCGCTTCGGTCTGCCTTAATGAAGTGGTGAGCGACTCACGCAAAGCGCGCCGGACCATTGGCTGTATGATCCATCGAATCGAAACTGGAATATTGCGGCTCAAGCCGATGGCTTCGAGCTCAACATAGACGCCGCCATCGCGTTCAACGTAGCGCGTTACGCTGAAGAGTCGCCAAATGATGCCGCTACCTTCGCCCACCGATAACATATGTTGACTGGCCGCTCCGAATCTATCAATTTGCTGAACCCGAGTGCTTTGGCTAACGCTGTATCCGATGACATTCGTAACGCCAATGTAGCTGACTTGATACGCAGTTTCGAAGGCGGTATTCAATAGGTAAGACTTGTTGACCAGAATCATGGAGAAACGATCTTTCGCTTGATCTGTGGAGAAGGAGTCTTTTGGCTCTCCCGTAACTGTCGCTTTGGAATCGGCCACATTGGGTCGGTAAAAGTCTTCATATCGACCATAGGTACGCACAATGTTGAGCACATCGCCAATCTTGGAATTCGGAATGAACACCGCTCCCATCCAATCGTTAATGATGGCGGAGGGCAATCGCTTCGAATTCTTAGGAGTGACTTGGAAGAGAGCGATTCCACCGGCACGAACCGTTGCAAGACGCTGTGCATTCTCATCGACCCACAAAAATGTTTTGCCCCTACTTGCCCGATCGGCAATTTGGGCATTGGCGGACTCGATGTACAAATCCCATTCTCTTAAAGCAGCTGGTTGAAGTGTGGCCGCATTGGTTGCCGGCGCAATTGTCAGCACGAGAATCAATACTCGCCAAAAGGAAAATTGAGTCATTAGGACATTCATCTCGTCTCATCCACGCAAACTCTTCGCGCGCTACGGATCTGCTTCAACCTTATAGGAATCGCCGTCAAGATGCCGTCAAATGACGACTCACTTATTTGAAGGTTCATCAGCTGTTTTAAAGCTTGGAAACATTTTTGACCTTCTTTTGACGTTTTTCAGGTTAAAGTTCAAAACAGGAATGTTCAGCGCACATCAGCCTTTCGCTGCTGAGTTGATCCTGGATGCCCGGCAGTTTGACATTTTTTAAGGAGGCAGTAAACAAATGTGTGACTATTCATTGATGGCGATCCCAAACCGCCTAGCGGTATCCGGAGAGGATCTGATCGTCCATCGATTTGCAGTAGGAGCGATCGGCTTGGCGTCGCCGTTCGATATCCAAGCTAGAAAAGAGTGCCGCAAAACTCAGGGATTGTGGATCAGGCTTAAAGACCTCTTTGCACAAGACGAAAAGATACCAGCCATTTGCATTCCACCGGGCGCGCGATTAATTGTGCGTGACATTCCTCGCGACCTCCAGAGAACGTTCAGTTTGAGAAACGATATGGAAGAGGCAATCTTCACTCAGCAAACAGCGACCGCGGACGACTATCGCGACGCATTTCGGTTTAATAATGGGACTGAAGTTCTGTTACAGAGACTTGCCGAAGGTCAGCGAGTGCGAGTGTTAAGCGTTTCTTCTAGCGAGGATTGGGAGCCGCAGCCCGAGTATCGCGTGCCCATGCGGATGGCGTAAAAAGTGTTGCCCTGGTGTGTAGCCTTTAAACCTTTAACGTGATAAGCAATCAAAAAGACAAAATCGACGGGTTCGATACCCTCGCCGAACTCGCCTTGAATTTGCGCTGGTCGTGGAATCACGCAACCGACGAAGTTTGGCAACAACTGGATCAGAAACTTTGGGAGATCACGAACAACCCCTGGGTGGTTCTGCAAACTGCTTCCAATGAAACAATCAAACATGTTCTGACCGATCCGGTTTTTCGCAAGAAGGTTGATGAGCTTGCTGAAGCCCGACGGAAATCGTTGGGGGCGCCCGCCTGGTTTCAAAAAAGCCATCCGAAAACTTCGCTTAGTTGCGTCGCTTATTTCAGCATGGAGTTCATGTTGAGCGAAGCTCTGCCCATTTACTCAGGTGGCCTTGGCAATGTGGCCGGAGATCAACTGAAAGCGGCCAGCGATCTTGGCGTGCCAGTTGTGGGTGTGGGCTTACTTTACCAGCAGGGATATTTTCGTCAAGTCATCGACAAGGACGGCGGCCAACAGGCTCTTTACCCCTATAACGACCCAGGCCAATTGCCGATTACGCCTCTGCGACAGCCAAATGGAGAATGGCTGCGTTTGGAGATTGCATTACCCGGATGTTCCGTCTGGCTGCGCACCTGGCAAGTCCAAGTAGGTAGAACGACACTTTACTTACTCGACAGCAATGACGCCGCTAATTTTCCGGCCCATCGAGGCATTACCAGCGAACTTTACGGAGGCGGCCCTGAGCTGCGCTTGACGCAGGAAATGCTGCTCGGTATAGGAGGATGGCGCTTGCTGAGAGCAATCGGGCTAACTCCCGAAGTCTGTCACCTGAATGAAGGACATGCGGCCTTTGCGGTCTTGGAGCGTGCCCGCAGCTTTATGGAAGCAACTGGCCAGCCATTTAACGCGGCCATGGCGGCGACTCGAGTGGGAAATCTCTTCACAACCCACACCGCCGTCGCAGCAGGTTTTGATCGGTTCGACCCGGCGCTCGTCGGCCAATACTTGAGTGGATATGCTCAGGATAAACTCGGCATTTCGCTGCATGACCTTCTCGCTTTGGGCCGCCAGAATGCTGAAGATTCATCAGAGCTATTCAACATGGCGTACTTGGCCATTCGAGGGTGCGGAGCCGTCAGCGGCGTGAGTGAACTGCATGGCAAAGTGAGCCGTCATATCTTTTTGCCTCTCTTCCCTCATTGGCCGGAGGACGAAATCCCAATTGGATCTGTAACCAACGGAGTGCATATGCCCACCTGGGACTCTGCCGCCGCCGACAGCCTTTGGACAGAAGCTTGCGGCAAGGATCGCTGGCTTGGAACAACAAAAAAGTTAGATGAGGAGATTCGCCGTGTTTCCGATGCGAAGCTCTGGCAATTCAGGAGTGCTGCGAGCAAAGACCTTGTAGAATACGCGCGCCAGCGCTTGTCTCAGCAACTCGCAGCTTCCGGTTCATCACCCCACAGTGTTGAAGCCGCCAAGCATCTCTTTGATCCCAACATTCTGACACTGGGATTTGCGCGCCGGTTTGCCACCTACAAGAGACCGGATCTGCTGCTACATGACCAACAGCGTCTACTGCGAATCTTGACTAATGTTGCGCACCCTGTGCAACTCATCATCGCAGGAAAAGCTCACCCGGCAGACACGGAAGGGCAGAACTTGATCAAGAGATGGGTGCAATTTATCCGGCAGCCTGAAGTCCGTCCGCATGCCGTTTTTCTCGCAGACTATGACATGCTTCTCACCGAGCACCTTGTGCAGGGAGTGGATGTGTGGATCAACACGCCGCGCCGCCCTTGGGAAGCATGCGGCACCAGCGGTATGAAGGTCTTAGTGAATGGCGGAATCAATTTATCGGAGCTGGATGGCTGGTGGGTGGAGGCCTACACGCCCGAAGTTGGTTGGGCCTTAGGAGATGGCAAGGAACATGGCGCGGACCCAGCCTGGGATTGCGCCGAAGCGGAAGCGCTCTATCGCCTACTGGAACGGGAAGTGATTCCCGAGTTCTACAACCGCAACGCTGAAGGAATCCCGACCGCTTGGGTGGCGCGAATGCGAGAAAGCATGGCTCAACTCACGCCGCGTTTTTCCGCCAGCCGGGCGGTTTGCGAGTATGTCGAAAAACACTACATTCCGGCGGCAGCGGCTTACCGAGCTCGCGCGGCCGACAAAGGCGCGGCCGGGAAGCGCGTGGCGGATTGGCAACAAGCTCTGCGGGAACATTGGAGCAAGCTGCGATTCGGCGCAATGAAGATAGAAGCCAAAGGCGACATCAACTCCTTTGAGGTGGACCTCTTTGTGGGCGACCTGGATCCGAATTCTGTGCGCGTCGAGCTTTATGCGGATGGGGTCAACGGAACTGTTCCCCTCCGGCAGGAGATGAAGGAAATGAGTTCGTTGCCGNNGCGACTACACAGCGCGCGCGATACCGTGCTTCGCCGGTGCGGATGTACCGCTGGAAGCCTGGCAGATTTTGTGGCAACGGTGATGAAGATCGCGAAGCGCGAACCGGTCGATCATCTTTCGGTTCGTAGAATTCTGGTTCCTATTGTGTTTGCAGATTTGTCCCTTTACATTTTGCCTCAGGCCGCGTGGCTGGCGCGCCGATTACAAGCGGAGATCATTCTCCTGCATGTGGTCGAGCCACTCAATTATCCTGCCGGTATTTTCGAGGCTGGGGATAAGATCAGTGCGCAAGATCTGACTTCCCGTGTCGTCCATCGGGCTCAGTGCGATTTGGACCAGACTCTTTTGCCGGAGCTAGATGGGGTCGCTGTCACACGTCTGTTACTCCACGGCGAGCCAGCTGTGGAAATTGCCAACACAGCATTCAACAAGAATGTCGATCTCATCATGCTGGCCACGCGCGGCTTTGGAGCCTTCCACCGCTTTCTGGTAGGCTCTGTCACCGCGAAGGTGCTGCATGAAAGCGATTGCCCGGTCTGGACAGGCGCTCATCTGGAAGATCGCGCCGTAGGCGAGTTCGCCGTTCGAAATGTTCTCTGCTCAGTAGATCTTAGCCACCACAGTTACCGGACGGCAGCGCTAGCGGCTCAATTGGCAAGCTCCATAGGCGCGGCTCTTACCCTCGTCCACATCACTGAGAGCATCGACACCTACGGTCCTGGAGGAACGCGTGTCGATCCGAAATGGAGGGACGCCATCGTCGGTTTAGCAACGAAAGAAATGGATGCCCTGCAACAAAGCGTTGGGACTAAAGCCGAAGCGATCATCGATAGCGGCAACGTCGTGCAACTATTGAATCAGGCCGCACAACGAACGAAGGCTAACTTGTTGGTGATTGGGCATAGCCCCGTGCGCGGCCACTTAGGAAATAACAGCAATGGCTATACGATCATTCGCGAATCTCGGATTCCTGTGCTAAGTGTTTGATGAATGCGGGTGGAGTAATAAAACTTCTTTCACTCGACTAACCAATTCGACGCTGCTAAAAGGCTTTGGAAAAATGTAGAATTTCTGAACAGCCTCACGAGTTTCCAGGTCGACATCATCCAGCATTCCGGCCACGATGAGAACCGGAATTCCGGGGCTTTTCAGGCGCAAGTACATCGCGGCATCATGCCCAGAAACGCTCTCCGTATAGGGGCGCACAATCAGCAGGTCGAATTTGTATTGCTGCAGCAAGTCCTCGGCGGCTCCAACATCCACTGCGGTGAGGACGGTGTAACCGGCCAATTCAAGTGCTTTTTCAATAACACTTCGGATACCTTGGTCGGATGCGAGAAGCAAAATGGTTTCGTTCATCGAATTCATGCGGGGATCGGGGCGGGCACCGCAGAAGCTTGAAGTTGCCGCGGTCTTCGAAGAAACACGCGCAAAACGGGCGCGATAGCAGGGCGGCCACCCGAAGAGATGCGGAGTGTTTTTCCTCTCTTGGTGGCGCATCCGCGCCCTTTGCGCTTGACTCTCAATTGGAAGACGTTGCTTTCTGATCCTTCACTTGTAGTTCGTTGACTACCTGACTCACATTTTGAATCGCGGCGGCAACCTGCTGACCTTGCGTCCGCTTAGATTTGGAATCAACGTTGCCGGTTAAAATTACCACGCCATTTTTCACCGTAAACTTCACGTTGTCGTCGAGCTTGGCTTCAATCAGCGCGGCATTCAGGTTTCCACCAATGCCTTTGTCAAGGTCTGAAGCCACTGTCTTCGCATCCGGTTGGCCGGGAGGAATCACCGCAATTTGATTAGCCACCACTTCGGCGCCTGCCACTGACTTGGCAAGATTTTCCGCCTGCGCTTTATCGCTTTCCGCCGGAACATGTCCGCCTAAAGTGATAACGCCTTTTTCGGCATCTTGGCTTGATGTCACGTCCTTGAGACCCGCTTGGTCTAGTGATGTACGGAGTGTAGTGTTTAGATTGGGGGTTTTTGACGCCGTACTCGAGCACCCTAGGAGCGCCCCGAGAGAGGCGATCGCCAATAAAGCGAACGCCGGTTTGAGATTCTTCATAATCTTTCCTTTTAATTGATTGATCTTGTTTAACTACTTTGGTCAAATTTGGTCAAGTGACAGCATATGGCCGCTTTTCGACCCTGCGCCTGCTCAAGTGGCAAGCCCCTCAACAAATCGAAGAGCTTGCCCATTGGTAATTACTTTCCAGCCAAAGCAACGGCCGGCTGTGCCGACTTCTCATGCGCCAGCTGCGATGATGCGTGCGCCTTTGTAGAGTGATCTAAAGCTTCTTTAGCATGCTGCTGGCAAGCTTCGTGATGGCCCTTGTTGCAGTAGTCTGCTGCAGCGCGGTGGCTCTTGGCTGTAGTCTCGTGTTCCTGCGCCGCGGCAGTATGTGCTTCAACTACATGGTTGTCTTTGTTCATTGAAATGCTCCTTTTGTCGATGCCCAGCCATCCGGGATCATCGATCAAGGTGATGCACGCGGCTGGCCTTCCGGGCTGATACCGTTTTGAAGTTCTTTTGACGCCATATTGACGATATTTCCATTACAGTAAAGCTGTGAATTCATCACTGCTGGTCAACAAAGCCACGAACACGCAATCGGCCATCCGCTTGCCGGTGATCGGCGCTAACTGGAAGCTTCACAAAGACCTGGCCGAAACAGAGTCGTTCTTTGAGAAATTCCGATCGCTTGTCGATGATTTTGGTTACTGTGAGGTCGTAATCTGCCCGCCCTTTCTCGATATTGCAACTGCAGTAAGCGCTGCCGAACAAACGACAATCCACATCGGCGCGCAAAATCTCTATTGGGAGAACGACGGGGCTTTTACTGGAGAAGTCTCGGGTGAAATGATCAAGGCCTCAGGCTGTTCGCACGTAATTGTAGGCCATAGCGAGAGACGCCGCTATTTCGGAGAAACGGATGAGACCGTACTTAAGAAGCTCGTGGCAGCTCTCGAAGCCGGACTTACTCCGATTGTTTGCATTGGAGAGAGCGAAAGGAAGAATGTAGAGTCCGTGCTGGAAAAGCAGTTTAGGTGCGGTATTGCCCCACTTTCCGCTGAGCAGTTTGCGAAACTAATCATCGCCTACGAGCCAATCTGGGCGATCGGCGCAGGGAAGACGGCCACACCGGAAATAGCGGCGGCAGCTCACCGGCTGATCCGTGGCCATGTCACAAAACATCTTGGCGCGCAGGCTGCAAATCAGGTCCGCATCATCTATGGCGGCAGTGTGAAGCCCGATAACGCGCAAAGTCTCATGGCACAGGAAGAGATCGACGGCTTTCTGGTCGGCGGAGCCAGTCTCGATGCTGTCAGCTTCGCCGCTTTAGTAAATCTTTATAAGTCAGAAGAGAAAAGTGAATCAAGGATCAATCAGAGTTGCAATTATGTCTAACACAGCAGTTGGTTTGTTTAAGAATTCTGTAGTAGCATGCCAGGTTGTTCACGATATCAATGTGAGCGCTTTCCCTCGGACCGAGATTCATGTGCTGCAAGAGCCGCTCGACATGCCGGTTGATGGGGTGATGAGTGTTCCACACACCGACTTTCAGGTGCGCTTAGAAAAGGAGCTAAAGACGATTGGCGCCACCGGTCCTGAAGTGAGCGCTTACGCTCAATGTGTCAGTCGCGGGAGAGTCCTTGTCTTCGCTACTGGGTCAAACCAGCAAGTCGATAGTGCGAGCGACATCATGAACCGCTATGGAGCACTTGAGGTTGAAGAGCTTATCGGCAGGGAGCCGAACACTGCGGCGATGATCGGTAAGGAAACACCTCTTGTATACCCCAGTTCAATCCA
>PMQB01000411.1 GCA_003169195.1 Bryobacterales bacterium | reverse complement strand
TCTGCGGTATCGACCTAGACCATTGCCGCAACAATGATGGAACCATCGCGCCGGCAGCTTTAGATTGGATCAAGCGATTCGGCAGTTATGCAGAGATCTCGCCCTCTGGCTCTGGTGTGCACATTCTCATCAAGGCGAAGCTGTCTGGGCCTGGCCGCCGCACCGGCAAGGTCGAAATGTACGATGCTGGCCGATACTTCACCATCACCGGCACCCGCGTTCCTGAGACTCCGCTCGCGATCCAGAACCGGCAGGACGTGCTCGAACGGCTCAGCGCAGAACTCTTTGCGATTCCGCCATCCAGGCCGATTGTAAGCTACATTACAGGCCAAACAGCGCTATCGGATGATGAACTCATTGAACGCGCCTCGAACGGCCGAAATGGCGACCGATTCAAACGACTGTTGGCCGGTCACATCTCCGATTATGAAAACGACCACAGCCGAGCGGACCTAGCACTGTGTGGCATGCTCGCCTTTTGGTGCGGGCGCGACCCTGAGCGTATTGATCGCTTGTTCCGACGATCGGGTCTGATGCGCCAGAAGTGGGACCGACGCACCGGCACCGGCGCTTATGGATCAATCACTATTAGGGCAGCAGTTGCCGGTTAGCTCGGCCCATACGGTTTTGTAATATCTGGAATTCTAGGTTTAATCGCCGCCCCCATCCACATGCACATGATCACTTATGCGAATAGGCTTTTGATTCTGTTATAACTACTTTCAACAAACAGTGGGTTTGACCCGCGACAGTGTCCGGCGTCATGCGAGCGTGTATCTTTCCACCGACCCCGATAAAGCTGCGATATCCAGTGTCGGTACAGAATGGCCGGTTGAAAGGGCTAGCATGAAGGCTACATGTAAGAACTATAAAGCGGACTGGCGCGCTGGTTTGGACCTATGTATTTCAGGATCTTGCCGACACGCCTGGCAGCTTGAATCGTGATAGGCATCGAGTTGTCGAACTCGGTATTGTTCCAATTCATTTTTGTCAGAGCCAGCACCTCGCTCGTTATGTCCGATATCGAACGGTCAGTGTCTTCAGCCACCACTTCCAAGGGCCTTGGCACGTACATCCCGGGGTAGGTTTGAAAGAAATCGACGGCTCCCCGTGAATAGAGAAGCGCTTGGAATTCGTCGATTTCTACGGCTGTTCCGCGCAGAGGGGGATAAAGCCCGCTGCGGAACAACTTGGTATGCGATTTGGAAATATTGACCAGATCGTAAAAGTCAATATTTTTCTCCTCGATGCCTTTGGAAAAACCTTCGATCTCATCTTCGTCAAATCCAGAAGTTTTGTGTACAACGACACGGGCTGGCATCGTTCTATGCTCATCCCGGTAAGCTGCCAGAGCATCGGTTATCAATTTCTTTGCGCCGTCACCGGTCATATGAATGTCGCGATCAGTCTTCGCGACTTTTGCCGGACTACCCCGAACGATTAAGCCCTGACCGCGCTCATTGAACACCTGCGCGGAACTGGTGAAAATCATCGAACCGTCAAGCGTTCTGTAAAAGCTGACGCCAACGAAGCAGGTCGTCAGTTCCGCCTCGTCACGGATCAATCGCCATGGAGCACCGCCCGCTTTGTAATAGAGCGCCGTGTGAAAATTCCAAGCGCGAGTTGCCGAGTCTTGAAGGGCACGAGACTCCGTCTTCTTTTTACGCTTCTTTCGACGCACCTTCTCCGAATAGGTCATCGGCAGAACGATTTGGATTGGCTTAATCTGCTGAATTTGCATTGCCCGCGCTTTTAGAAGGTCATGAAAATCCTGTTCCAGGGTTTCCGTCGTACTGGCGTCCTCTGCCTCAACCTCATCGGGATCTATTAGATCGAGGGCCTCAATCGGCAGGGCGCATACAATTACTGACGCGCCGCGTTCGGAGCAAGACTCTGCTTCCTTTATGTACGAATCCGCCAGATCGGTGATGAACTGGTTGTAGCCCTTTAGGTCCACAGATTTCGGAAGGTCGCGGGAACTTATCTGGCGTTCAATACGCGAGTCGAAAACAAATTTCGTATCGAACGGCGTTTCGCTTCCGAAGCCAGGAAATGATGGGAAGAGGTTCGGCTGGTTTGATGATTTTGCCTCGATGCCCTTCGCACAAAGTTCAAGCCAGCCCCGTAAATCGGAGATGTTGCGGTCTGGTCCAACTATGCCGAGCGTGATCGATTTTGGCGCTAATTTATCGCGGTAGTCGAGTGGTTTGTAGTTCGATATGCCAAAGCGGATGTCGATATGGCGACCATCGCCGAATTGCAGTTCCGGTTCCTGGATAAAGAACGGGTTCATTGAAACAACGGTCCCAGTTTACAAAGTGCCTGCATGCCGCTCTCCGAAACATCGACGTCTTCCTGAGACAGCCATTCCTTATCGTTAAGGCCAAAGGAAAACTCCAGCGATAGAAGCTCTGAAAAGCGCAGGAAAGGATAATCGAAGTGGATAAGGTCAGCCTTGCGGGTCAGGATATCGGTCCATAAATGAACCTGCTCCAAAACCGTATCGTTATGCTCAATCCGCTTTATTCCCGATAGCAGGTCAGCTTCGAACTTAGAAGTGCGAAACCCGTCCATGGTGAAGACATAGGAGGGTGTGATCTGCAAGTACCAATTACCATCTACCGTTTTGAAAAATCCACCAAAGGCGAGGTGACGGATGTAGCTCGTACGACCCGACTGATACGTCTGCACGACTGTTCGGAACTGCTCACCGACAGATCCGGTGAAATCGATGCGCCGCTGTCTTGTGCCTCTTGACGGCGCGAAATAGTAGATATCGTCTTCCTTCCGCTTTCTGATATTCCACTCTTTTAGACGCTCGGTCAGTGAACAGTTGAGAAGTCGCACGAATTGTCGGCAACGGCTTGGATCATCCGACTCCGCCCATTCAATGGTTTTGTGCCTTTCGTGAGTGCCTACTTCGCAGAAGCGATTCGATGGGTATGTAGAAAGATCATGGAAAGAGAGAATCTGGCCGCCGTTCAGCGACCATTCCGGCCCAATTAGAACGTCGAGATCTTTTGCCTTGGCCCAAAGCTGTCGGCCTTCACGAATTTCTGTCTGTGCGGAGTGAAGGTCTGGCGAATAATACGAAACTTGCAACAGGTTTGAATATAGGCGCTCACTTTTAGGTCGCGGCGAAAGATACGCGCCTGATTCTTTAGGTGCGGCAATCTTCAGCAGGGCGTCTGCTGCCGTCTTGTCGAACCGGGAACGCGCTTTAACAATGGAAATCCGTCGAGACTGTCTGTGCTCTGGATGTTGGGCAAAATAAGCCTTAAGCGGCGCCCAGTATGCTTCACCGTCCTTCGGCCGATTCATGACCAACAGGACTTCGGCGCTGCCAGCCAGCCAATACTTGAGGTCTTCTTCTTTGCAAATGTAATGGAAGCTGTCGTCGCACTCGCCAGGCCAAGCCCCTTCGGTCGCTTTGCTTTGAACCTTAAGGGTGAGATTCGTCATACGACCCGTCGAGCTGTCACGGATCTCTAGTTGTCCGTCGACGCCGACCTCAGGAACGAGGGAGGGATACCACCAGTAACCCATCTCGTGAACGAGCTTCTCGATCAGGTTTATGCCCTGTTGTCCTAGAAACGTGCTGTGGCCAAGTACCTTCAAACGCTTTCATCGCAATGTGGTCAGGGGATTTGCTATGAGACCGCATCGGATACCGCGATATTAACACAAACAAATTCCTTGCGAAATGTTCGGGTTACGCAGACCGGGAACCGGATTCTCGGTTAGAGGCGGGAGTCGGGCTCCGTCCTAAATCCGCCCACAGTGCGTTGATCAGCATGGAACGCGGCACCGTCCATTTACACGCAGGTAAGGATGCGGGAACAAAGGAGCAGTCGTAAGTTCTTTCAAATCAAAAAAATCGAAGCTGCCCTCCCAGACGCTATCTTCTGTATTTTCAATTGACGTGAACATTCCCAAGCTTGACGTGCATCCCACTTCATCGCGTCGGGCAGGATTAGGGAACGATAAACACGCTGGCGAAAGGGCAAATCGCCGTACCGACAATCGCAGAATGCTTGCCGACTTGGCGGGAAGAAAACGCCTAACTGTCGGCCGAATGGCCGGTTCGCACGATTTCGTTCATGTCGATACACTCTTACGGGTCTCACTGTGCGCCAGATGTTGCGGCCCGATACAGAACGTTTAGCTTGGAACGTCAGGTGCATCGCCGTTGATAGCGAATGTGAAATGGTGTCCCTCTCCGTGTGCTTCCAATTCGGCGGCTATCCCGTACTATTGAAGCCTTGTCGGTAACGAGCGATTCGCCGGATCCATTCGAGACCTGCAGCATTGCCGGGAAGTGGCAAAATTACTGGAAAGCCAGGGTAAAGTGAATTAAACAAGCAAATCAGAACGTGGAAAAAGTAAAGGTTATCGAAGAGGTTTGCGTGGTATTGAGCTGCCCGTACTGACCAGACCTCCGGTAGGCCCTCATCAGCCAGCAACTGAGCAGTTGGCCCAATGGCTCTCAGCTACTACGTCTATAAGCTAAACGGAAATGTAATCCGGTTTTCAAATTGGCCGCCGCCGTGGGCGTTCCCGGACCGTGCAGTCATTTCGGTGCGCACTCGGGCTAAGTTTTTCGCAGAAAACGTTGCAAGAAGTTCGTTGCGAGGCGGCGACACGGAGCGGCAAAAGCTGTGGCCACGAGAGATTGGCCACAAAAAACGGCACTTATGTGCGACAAGGGCAAGTAGGCGGTCAACGGAGCGCCGGGTAGGTGTTCAAGCGCAATTGGCGGGAGAGGGGGTAATTGCACCCCCTCGCTTCTCCTTGGCGGCGCGAGCCGTGCTTTAGCGGACCCAATGACCAGCCTCGATTGGGGGCATTACTCTCCCGGAAGCGACGATGCTTTCCCAACGCCATTGAAAATGGAACTGATTGTTTTCATTGTCTTATCTCCCTTGATGACCTCTGCCTTCGTAGTGTTCTTCGTAACCGTTTTCGACGCTGCCGATTTAGCCTTCGATTTCAGTTTCCCGAGACCTAGGACTACATGGGCTTCGCCGTTGACGATCACGTCGATGCTTCCGTTAGCTTTGATCCACCGAGGAGCAACGCCCCCAATCAAGCTAATCATCAAGCCCAGCAAAACTGTTGCCTTTCCCAAGCTCGTGAAACAACTATTCTAGAGCCTCACGCTCCCTTGGCCGAGCTGGAGTGATTTCGCTATCCGGACCGCCAGAGGAAAGCAATCCCGAGAAAATGGAGCCATCGAGTAGCCTGCCGCCCTATCAACGGTGGAAGATGCTGATAGGTCAAACGCGCTAGATGGAAAGAAATTTCACTCGCCGGATCGGGTATCGGGAAGGCACCAAGCACGGGCGGGCGACAATGCTATTAGGCCAGAACAAATGATCAGCATTTACGGCGACGAAAGCTCCGATTCCAACGCTCAGCGGGTATACGCCGTCGCTGCGTTGCAGGGGCCGGAAGACGTATGGGACGAGCTGCGAACACTCTGGCGTGAACGTTTGGAAGGAAAGGTATTCCATTCAGCCGACTGCGATAGTGGATACGGCAACTTCCGCGGCATGTTACCCGAGGTACGCGGCAAACTCCATATCGACTTGACTTCGATTCTGGCTAACAGCGGGTTAATCGGATGGGGCCTTGCGATTGACTTGAAGGGTTGCACGTTGGCATTTCCCGAGGTCCTGGCCGACCATACCGCAAACTCATGCTTCTTCAGGACCATGCTTTTCCATGTAGATAAAGTGCACGCTGATCATCCTTCGCAACCTTTAAGGATTGTTTTCGACCGGAACAAGAAAACGGAACACTATTCACGCCTACTCTTCGAATACCTGTCAGAAGAGAGTGAGCCGGGGAATACGCAGTGGCTGCCGCGCGAGCCGGAATTCGTGTCCAGAGAAGAAATCGGGGTGCAAGCCGCAGACCTTTGGGTGCGAGAGTTGATGAAGTTCCTTGATGGGACGATTTTCAGCGGAGATAACTACAAACCCAGAGCGCAATGGGAGATTCTCCTCAAGACAAAAAGGTTCGGAGCGGACCTGCAATTCGGCGCTTATTTTCAAAGCATGAAAGACCAGATGCCGACTCTTGAGTCCAAAACTGGCATGAACAGAGAAAAGTACATTAGTTGGCTTCGGCAGAAAAAACGTCAGGATAATCAGTCGAATCGGATTGAATACATGCGGGATGTTGCCGCCAACGACCGGCGCGCGGCGGAAAACAACGTCGATAGGACCGGCTCTTCGGATGCAAGGAAGCGGCGGCACTTAGACACAAAAGATTTCTGGGAGGTCACTGGCAACAATCGCGGTATCGACCGCAATAGGTCTCGAATTATCTTCGATACCAGTGGCTTAAACAAACTGAAGGATGAGCCGGATCAACAAGGAGTGCTGCACAAGTTACGCGATGCCTATGAAGTGCTGATCAGTGAAACCAGTGTTGTTGAATTGAGCGCCACCAAAGACGCGGAAACGCGAACGCAGTTGGTAGATGTCTGTGAACGCCTTTTGTCTTTCGGACATTGCCTCATGCCACACAATTGGATTGCAGAGGAAATGCCCCGGCTCAACGCTCGGTATAGAGACCGCTTCCGTTGGGACGACGTGGATATCAATGCGCCAATGATTCGGGACGAAATCCTTCAACGAGAGTTTCTGAGCCAAGATCGGATGGCTGAAGAATCACGGCAATTCGCGAAGGAGAACAACAAGAGATTTGTCGATATTTTTGAAGAAGCGCGAGACAAGTTTGGAGCTGACTTTCCCGACACTATCAAGGATGTGTCTCTGGCGGAATTCATCGCCCAGGATAAGGCGGTCGGAGGCCCATTTTGGAAAACCGTGGCCGGTTGGTATAGGAGAGCAAGGTTAATCACGCTGGATGAAGGCGCCGCGCGAGAATTTATCGACCGATGCCCCCCCTTTCATGCGCTAGCCATGGGGGCGGTCATTGCACATTACCAATACGCCATACCTAGAGGCTCTGAAAAAGCTGAGTTCGCGGCAGGGCGGAATGATTTATTTATGGCCGTTTATCTCCCCTATTGCGATGTATTTGTTACCGATGATGTCGGGCAGCAGAATGCGCTACGTGCAATCGCACAAGAGGTAGGTTTGGGCGTGAAGGTTCTGAGCTACCCTGATTTCCGCGCCGCGCTCTTGTGTAGAAGAGTTGAATCGGCGACGGCATAGTGGTATGCATCTGGAAATGACGGATTTAGTGCCGAAAAACGCCGTCTGGTCATGCGATCTTCCCGCCGCCGGCCGAAGGTCCCAGTCGGGATATCGACTTCGGAGGGCATATTGAGATCGGCTCTTCACGGTGCACAACGAAAACGTATCCACGTCAATGAGGACTTTTAGGGGTGAAGAGCTAGAATATGCGGAGCAGCCAAGAGACGGTTGGACATGATGGCCGATCTCAAAAAAGGCACTCAACGTCCGGCTGGGTAATTAGGAAGGTGTGAAAATGTTCAGCGGAACGATGTCAGTCGTTGCATTGCTTTTTTCAATAGCGTCGTTCGCATACGTGAATTACGACCGCCGCGTGAAACTGCTTCTGCGTCCCCGGAAGGGTGATTGGTGTGTACTTGATCGTGCGACCAATGGAAGAGAGACGATCTTTCGAGGAATCATCGAGGTCTATAACCAGAGTTCGCGCCCAAATGCAATACGCGGCTACCACTTTTGGGTTGACAACAACGGAATCCATGAGGACCTGGAAAGCGAGATGGTCCAAATTGGCGAACAAAGGGTTGCTCTCGAGGCTGATGAGCGTGAGGCAAGTGAATTGTTCAATGTGACGCCGTTATCAATCCCCGCCTACTCCGGCATCGAAGCCC
>PMQB01000055.1 GCA_003169195.1 Bryobacterales bacterium | reverse complement strand
TCGTGCGGCAGCGGATTGCTTTGCATTTTCCAAAATAAAGTATCTTCCTGCGACTGACATGTCTGAGCTCCTTTTCTAGGATGCGGCTCCGGTACCGGAACTTCGCGCATCGATACACCCCTGGGTAGCCCTACGTTGCCCCACATACCGTGAAAATTCACACGCTAATCACACTTGGCATCGGCATTCGCGCCAAAGCGCTTGTTTTCAAGCGCCGGGCGCGCCGCCCGTGTGGGTTCGATTCCCATCGCCNNACTCCCGCGGTGCAATGCTGCGCTTGGTGGAGAGTCCCCGTTTGGACGGGCCCACGGAGCCTCGTCCGCCTTTGGGCGAACTACCCGGCCCTCCGATCCAATTACATGACCACACTGTTCGCGATGAGAGGCCGACTCCTAAACAACAGCAGAGACACGAATGCGCAGAAGATGAGAGCGCACGGAAAAGATAGCCGGGCGTAAGTCGCTACTTTTGCGTAGTAATCAATATCCGTCCACGGAAACGCAAGAAAATTAGGTCCTGGAAAGACAAAAATAAAGCCACCTTGGAAGGGCAGAGGAGCGATCAGCCATGCGTTCACCAAAGCAAAGATCGGCCTCCGCACAGCTAGCGGTAGGTTGAGCCGTCTCAATAGATAAACGCTAAGCGAGCCAGTAAACAATAACGCTGCCGATGCCGCTATGAGCCATCCAACGATTGCTCCGACCGCATTTGCACGAGTGATACGTTGGTACTCGGCGTCGTCAGTTGGCGGTGGCGTTTTGACGACAACGACAGCCGTTCCAAAAGCCTTTTGCAAATCGGAGAGAAAGCGGTTGTAAAAGCGAACTCCATCGGGACTAAAGCCGCCAGGCCGCTCTTCGTAAACGTTCAACTCCACGAAATGGTCGGACGTTGGCTTATATCCAAGGCGGAACGGTTCTGTCGGCAGTCCATTTGAATAGTCTGCCCATACGACGCGCAAGTGATGTGAGTCATTGAGAAATGTGCGCTCCCTATTCAACCTTGCCAATTCCTCGTCTCTGGCCGCCGGCGACATCGCCCGATTCTGGCGAATGAGGGCGATCATCTCGTCGTATCTCCCAAAGTCCTCAAAGCCTTCCGCCTTGAGTGACCGAGACACCGTTACCAGCAGCTTTGTCCTTGATTCGTCGGTTACATCATTGACATTGAAGGTTGCGGGATCAAGACGATACCCTTCTCCGCAGCCCACAAGCGCGGTCACTACCAGAGCTACCCACGTGAGCTTCCAGTGACGAGTCCATAATGCCCGCGACATTGCTCACGCCGCCTGAGTCGCCGACGGCCTCATGGTGACGGTTGATCGAGCTCCCTCTAGATCATCGCGCATATCCTCAGCTCTTGGCACTCCCAGGTTTTTGGCCAATCCCATTTTTTCGAGTGCCCGGAGAATCAGCCAACCTGGGTCCAGTTCCCCTGGTCCGATGCCCATTCGCGCTGATTCAGGAAATGCGTGGTGATTGTTGTGCCAGCACTCGCCGTGCGTAAGAAACCCCCAACCCGGCAAGTTCGATGCTTGCACCGCAGCGCCCGGTACCGTCCAGTGACCAGGGCCAGGATTGTGAGCAAAGTAGGTCACGACCCAATGGCTGGTAACGCCCACGGCAACGCGCACGAACACACCCCAGACCACCCAGTCGAGGCCGCCGATCAGGTAAAAGATCGTCCCGAGCATGAGCTGGTGAAGCGGCCACGTGGCTTCCATGAACCTATACCACGGGTCTTGAGCAAACTGAGGCTCGATAACGAAGCGAGGAGGACTGCTGAACCGGAAGGTGCAATGCAGCTGCCAGAAGGCATCAAGCCACAAGCCTCGGCGATGAGCGAAAAAGTCGTGGCACTGCGGCTCTCTTTGAGCCCAATCTCGCACGTCGTGTATTCGCAGAATTCCAAACGGCCCGGCCATCCCCACCAACACGCCAAGCCAAACGAGAAACCGCTCAACACTCTTTGGACAATCATATGTTTTGTGTATCAGGCGCCGATGCATGCCAAGAGAATGTCCAAGCAAAAGAGTGACATAACTTAAGGCTAGGAACAGCGCGAAAGCGCCCCAGGAAAAATGGCTGGGTGCAAAAGTGATGGCCAAAACAAACATCGCTGTATTCCAGATAGATTTTGCTGGCGCCCAGACGACGTGGCCTTTGACCGCGTTCGCGTCCCGACCGTCAATGCGCCAAACATTTTTTCTCATGGCGATACCGCGTTTGGGTAATATATGGAGATTACACAGTTGTCTTATTAGCACATTAGCTAATATTAAAGATATATGCAAGCAGATAAAATTTTCGAAGCCCTAGCCTCCGGCCCTCGTCGGCAGATTTTGGCTTACCTGTCAAAGGCGGAGTTGACGACATCGGAACTCGCTACCAAGTTCGAGATGACGCCGCCCTCCATGTCCAGGCACTTGTCAGTGCTAGAAAACGCCGGTTTAGTCACTAGCAAACGACAGGGTCAGCGGGTTATTTACCAGCTAACACCTGATAGTTTGGTAAACACATTGACAGGGTTCGCCTTGGAGATATGTCCAATCGCCGGCGCTTTGAAGCGCGAGTCGCGAGCAATCGCAAAACGCAAATCCGTTGCCCCCACGCGGAATACTTGACGTTTGCAGATCACATTCTGACGCCTGGATCACGTAACGGGGTAGTCGAGAGCGGAAACCGATATCAAGGGAGTAGTTGTCTCAGCTAGCCCTACGTTGCCCCACATACCGCGAAAATTCACACGCTAATAACACTTGGCATCGGCATCCGCGGGAAACTGCTTGTTTTATAGTTCCGGCAGCACCTTCCCCGTGGGTTCGATNNCCCATCGCCCGCTCCACTTTTCGTTGTCTGGCGTCGTCCTGTGTTGCCCCAGGACGCGACCTCGCGTATCGCCCAGTTGCCACAGCCTCGATGGGCGCAACCGTTCATTTGATCGAACGCCTCGAGCCGCGCCTAGGTCGGAGTCGTTTTCGATGGGCTCGTCGGTCCGTCATCGACCCCAAGCCGTCATTCGTCACCGACCGCTTAAGCGATTGGCGGTTCATTTCGATGCGAATATCAATACGGGTATCCCGATGACCACCACCATTTGAATCAGCCAACCAATCCGCCAATTCCACCACAACGCCAATCCTGCAAGTCCGAGCAACGAAGCCGCAGGAAGCACAAATAAGACGGCACCGGCTTCGGCAATTGCACCCGCATCAATATTGTGGGGCGTTCGGTCCGCCGTAATCACGACGAACAGGCCGACAACGGCAAGTAGGGCCGCCAAAATTAGATCGAGCCACGCGATTGGTCCGCTTTAGGAAAATCATAATGAGGTTACGGCCGCGAGCAAATTACAGTGGCCTATCGCTCCGCTTGTAATATCGCGATTGTTTCTATTTGCTCGTTGTCATGGAAGGTAGAACCCTGAATAGGCATTCCTGGCCTGGTCTTCTTGACGCCAAACGTCGCTTGATAGTCTTGGAACGGCACCGCCATCCCCTCCTTCTCTCGATTGTCGTAAACAACGGAGCCGGCAGTTGTCGGATCATGCGCGTGACCGTCCGTCGACACTCCAAAATCAAGTTCGTCTCTGGATTCCTTGCCAAATATCTCTCTGACAAGACCGACACTCAATCCGCGTACTGATTCGACATGGATAATTATTAGCCCGGACAAAGCCGCAGTCTTATCCGTCTGAGCCTTTCGGAGAACTCCCCGAATTATTTCAACTTGCATCATTGGAAACGATTGAGCGTCAACGGTCACTACCGCTTTATGAATGTCCGGTGGGTCACCAAGCCCGGACTCCTGATCCCACTTCACTTCGGCTCCGTTGAAGAATTTCAACAGATTGGCGTCCGTGTAAAACGAAGACTGAACGAGCAAAGCTCGATCCCACGCGAATTTCAGATTTCGCAACAACCGCTCCGGTGTCTTGGGCAACGTTATCCCGGCTGCGATATCGATCTCTGTGGGGGCCCGACTCTGTAATTCCGCGCCCGCTGGAACGGATAGCAACAATACGAAGATTAGCGTCGCCGATTGGTATATTAATGATCTTCGCTGCATAACGTTCCATGTTGCTTTCCAAGCCCGCTCCATAGACTACCTCAACCTACAGACGACAGCTTCAGAGATGTTCGGTGAGGCCGACGACCGCCCGCAATTGGCCGGTCAGAGCCGTTCGCGGTCGGTGGTGTCCGCCACCGACTCCTCGCGACCC
>PMQB01000048.1 GCA_003169195.1 Bryobacterales bacterium | reverse complement strand
CTCCCGCAACCGCCGCCATCGTCGCGAAGGAGGTTGGAATAAACGGGCCGATCTGTCCGCCTGGTCCACTTCCGACGGATATAAAACCGAAGCAGTTCGCAGTGTTCGCCGGCATCTTTCCCGAAGGGAAGTTCGATCTCGTGAAAGCATTCCAGAAAGCGGGCTACACAGTTGGGATGTGTGGCGATGGCGCCAACGATGCTCCTGCACTGCGTCAGGCACAGATGGGCGTAGCCGTATCGACGGCAACCGATGTCGCAAAATCCGCTGCCGGAATCGTGCTGACTAGGGCGGGACTGGGGGGCATCGTCGCTGCTGTGAAGGAGGGGCGCTCAGCATTCCAGCGCATTCTCACGTATACCCTCAACTCTGTCACAAAGAAAATGGTCGGCGTACTTTTCCTGTTCATCGGACTGATCGTGACCGGGCACTCTATCCTGACGCCCATGTTGATGGTCATTTTTTTGATCACGGGTGACTTTCTCGGCATGTCCGTCACCACGGACAATGTGCGGCAGTCGTCGAAACCGAATCAATGGCAGATTGGCAAATTGACGTTGGCATGCGCCGTCATAGCAGCTTGTTTTCTCGCCTTCTGTACGGGCGCGCTCCTCGTAGGCAAGTATCCATTACGGCTCGATCTGGGTGCGCTTCAGACTTTCTGTCTGATCGCGCTTGTATTCGGGAGCGAGGGAACACTCTACGCGCTGCGCGAACGCAAGCATATATGGAGTTCCCGTCCGGGCATCTGGGTCATTGTGTCGTCAATAGTGGATATTCTGATCATCTCTCTCCTTGCCGTCAGCGGCATCGCGATGCATCCGTTACCAGTCACATTCGTCGCCTGTGTACTCTTGGCGGCTGTCATCTTCGCCTTTTTACTGGACCTCATAAAGGTTCCCACCTTCCGGCGTTTGCAGATTACATGACATTTCTTTTCAGGCAGGGGTTCCCGTCGCCTCCTAGTAGCGAAATAATGTCTTGGCGTAAGTGGTGCGAGTTCTTACCACACAGCGCTCCGAGACAGGTCATTGCGTTATGCGGTAATGGTGTCTTCACTCCTGAAGCGGGTGTAAATTTGCGATGCCGGCCACCCCATGCGCCAAACTCGCCAGTTTCATCGAAGGTCTTAAACTGGTCGCGGGCCTGCTCGACCGCGCTACCTATCAAAACCGGCACCTGATCCATGCAAAATCAATGGCTCAGCAATGACGATCTGTATCTGCTAGCGCAAGGAAGGCACTATCGAGCCTATGAGAAGATGGGCGCGCACCTCAGCGCCGTTACGGGCCAGCGCGGCGTTCACTTTGCCGTTTGGGCGCCCAACGCCAAGCGAGTCACCGTCATCGGCGATTTTAACGGCTGGAACCCGCAATCGAATGTCCTGGCATCGCACGGAGTGGAGGGTGTGTGGGAGGGTTTCATACCCAATGTCGACGCAGGCGCGCGCTACAAGTATCACATCACCTCTCAATATCGCGACTATGCGGTAGATAAGGCCGATCCCTATGGATTTGCTGCGGAACTGCGACCCCGCACCGCTTCCCTTGTGTGCGACCTCAGTACCTATTCATGGGGCGACAGTGAGTGGATGGCACAGCGCTCACGGAGAAACGGTCTTGGTTGCCCCATCTCGATTTATGAAGTTCATCTCGGCTCTTGGAGGAGGGTGCCGGAAGAGGAAAATCGATCGCTCACTTACCGAGAATTGGCTATGCGACTCGCCGATTATGTGTTCGACGCTGGTTATACCCACGTCGAATTCCTCCCAATCATGGAGTACCCGTTCGATGGCTCCTGGGGCTATGAAGTCAGCGGCTATTATGCGCCAACTAGCCGTTTCGGCACACCCGCAGACTTCATGTATCTGGTGGATAGCCTTCATCAACGCGGCATCGGCGTGATTGTCGATTGGGTGCCTGCCCATTTCCCGAAAGACCAGGCAGGGCTCGGTTATTTTGACGGTACCCATCTATACGAGCATGCTGACCCGCGCCAGGGCGAGCAGCCCGAGTGGAATACATTCGTCTTTAACTACGGGCGTCCCGAGGTGCGCGGTTTTCTCATCGCCAACGCCCACTTCTGGTACGACAAGTACCACATCGACGGTCTGCGCGTCGATGCCGTGGCCTCCATGCTCTACCTTGATTACGGACGCCGCGAAGGCGAATGGATTCCCAATCGCTACGGCGGCAAAGAGAACCTCGATGCACTCCAGTTTCTCCGCCAAATGAACGAACAAGTCTACGCGGCATTTCCCGGCACAATGACAATTGCCGAGGAATCCACCTCATGGCCCATGGTGTCGCGGCCCTCCTATCTGGGCGGTGTGGGCTTCGGCCTCAAATGGAACATGGGTTGGATGCACGACACGCTGGAATACATGTCGCTCGACCCGATCTATCGTGGCTATCACCAAAATAAAATTACTTTCAGCTTGGTTTACGCGTTTACCGAAAATTTTATTTTGCCTCTCTCACACGATGAAGTTGTCTATGGCAAACGTTCCATGATTAGCAAGATGCCGGGCGATGAGTGGCGCAAGTTCGCAAACCTGCGCCTTCTCTACGGATATATGTGGGGTCATCCTGGAAAGAAACTTAATTTCATGGGCGGCGAATTTGGCCAATGGGCCGAATGGAACCACGATGGTAGTCTCGATTGGGACTTGCTGAAGCAACCGCTGCATTCGGGCTTACATCGCTGGGTCCGCGATTTGAACACGTTTTACCGGGCTCAACCATCACTGTACGAAGTGGATTTCGAACCC
>PMQB01000333.1 GCA_003169195.1 Bryobacterales bacterium | reverse complement strand
GAAAGTGGAGATAACGACTCCAGCCGTTCTGATCCGGCAGCACGTAGCCATAGCCGGTGGGCACGGAGGCGCGGGAGGCGGGGATCGGGATTTTGAAGAGCGGATGGCTGAGCGAGTTGCCAGCTTCGCCCCAATAGAAGCGCGGGTGTGAGATGAGGATTTCGATTCCGGTGAGAAGCAGTGCTAGGAAGGCGAGCGTGGTGAGCCAGTGGGTGATGCGGATGAGCGCGGAGTGGCGCGCGAGGATAGTTGTGGCGCGGGCGGTGGGAATGGCGGCGGTGGCGCTCACATGGGAATGCTAGCAAGGCGGGGCGGGTAACGCAAGGCATTAGTGTTTCAACTGATCGAGGAGATCTTGCCCGAAGCGGTAGAATGAACCTATGCGCAAGATCAGCGTAGTTATTGAACAGGACGAGCATGGTTGCTACGCATGGTACCCGGAGTTGAAGGGCTGCCAGTCTCAGGGCGCGACAATCGAGGAGGCCCTCGCCAACATCTGGGAGGCGGCTGAACTCTTCCTGGAAACACTACCTGACGAGGAGCGCTTGCCACCCACGCATCAAGTCGTGCTCACCACTGCTATCGAAGTTCATGCCTGAACTTCCCGCCTAACCGCCTTTGAGGCGGAGGCAATGCTTTTGCGTGCCGGTTTCGTTTGGATTCGCTCGAAAGGTAGCCATAGAATCTACCCAAGCGGGCGGAAGGGGTTGTTGTTCCGTTTCACGCGGGTGCACACGCTGCATCCAAAGATCGCAAAAGAAGTGCTCGACGCGATCGCCGAGTCTTCGGGCTCACAGACAGATCGGCCCTGATGACGCAATGCGCGCGTGATCACATGTCGTGGTTGCGATAGCAGGAAGAAGCTGCAAAATAGCTTGATGGGCCACTTTGCCACTCATAAGTGTGGCATGATGTCTTCAGGACAAGTTGTGTCAACAAATCTAAACATTCATCCCTATGTCGGCATTTCGCCGCAATCAGAATTTGATCTGGCGGAGATTGTTGAAAAGGGCATACCGACGGAAAGCGTCGCTTTCTTGCGGGACAGTGGACTGACCTTTTCGGAAGTGTCGGAGATTGTGATTTCGCCTCGCACGCTGAAGCATCGGAAGGCACGCGGCGAGAATCTTTCGAACGAAGAAACGGAGCGGGCGGTGCGCGTGGCGCGCATGCTGGCGCAAGCGGAGCAGGTTTTCGGCAGTCATGATAAGGCGCTGCTTTGGCTTAGAACAGCGGATGAGCGGCTGAACAACCGCACTCCACTAAGCATGCTGCCAACGGAAGCAGGCGGGCGTGTGGTGGAGAGCATGCTTTGGCAAATTGACGATGGCATCTATGCTTGATGAGTCTTCTTTGGCGTATTAGCAATCGCTGCGACCTGGAAGGCGTAGGCGGCGAGAAAGCAGACGGCCGTTGGCATACGGCAGCACGCGGCAAGCGCATTGTATATCTCTCAGAACACCCGGCGGTTGCTTTGGTGGAGGTGCTGGCGAACCTGCACACCAATCCGAAGTTGTTTCCGGATAGTTATCAACTCATCAAGGTGATGACGCCCGAGGACATGCAGCGCGATGTGCTAGCGCGCGATCGTTTGCCAAATGAATGGCGCGAGCAACTCGCGGAAACGAGAGCTATCGGAGATGAGTGGTTGGAGCGCCGTGAAACGCCCTTGTTGGTAGTACCCTCGGTGCCATCGCCGGAGTCTTTGAACTGCCTGCTGAACCCATTGCATCCAGATGCGCGGAGAGTGGGGATCGAATGGTGTAAGTGGATTCGATATGACCGGAGATTCTTTTTGGGAACCCGTACCGTGCGGTAGCCGCACCAAAGGTAATCTTAAACTTACACTTTGTTCCTACGTTATCTCGCGGCCCGTTTGCGGCATTGGGACCCGTCTGTGGTTCGTTACCTCAACATGGGTCTCGGTATTGAAAATCGTGCTCGCACGCTGGCGCCTTTTTGGGCGGAGCATCTCAATCGCACGCGCACGGCACAAGCCCGTTGGGCACAACGCGCGAGTGGCGAATGGCTGACAGTGCTGGGCGCAGGCCGGTTGCTGGATTTCAATCGCCTGGCCCTGCTGCCGCGCTTTGCGAAGCTTCGTTTGGTGGATGCCGATCCAGTTTGTCAGGCGCTCTGGAAGGGGGTGCCGAAATTGTATGAGGCGGTATGCCTCGACATTACCGGGTGCCTTGATCAATGGATGCGGACATTGCGCGGCACAGGCAAACCTTGGCAGCAAACACTGCAGATCATTCGCAACCAGCGTGCGCCGGTGGAGGTCGCCTACAGTCAGCAGGGCGATGCGCTGTTGTCGCTGAACATCCTGAGTCAACTGCAGATTGTTTGGCAGGAGG
Source organism: Bryobacterales bacterium (assembly GCA_003169195.1). Lineage (GTDB taxonomy): Bacteria > Acidobacteriota > Terriglobia > Bryobacterales > Bryobacteraceae > Bog-105. The sequence goes on along the minus strand of PMQB01000333.1, from coordinate 19,209 downwards.
CAGTGGAAGACTATTTGGAGCGGCGCTTTGGGAAGAAGTTGGTGGAACGAAACGAAGCGGAGTGGCTGGAGGCTTTGCGGCCGGGTGGGCAGGCGCTGGTGGTGCAGCACTTCGCAGCGGTTGAGCGGTCCAAGGCGGCGTATGTGTTGCTGATCACCGATCTGGAATATCTCGAATATCAAGGTGTCGTGTTCCAACAGGAGCATTGGGCGCCACCGCCTGTGGAGTGGACGGCCGCCGGCGGCTGGAAGGCTGAGGTGGATCTTGTGTGGCAACGTTCACCGGCCTTGGAGGGTGTGGAGTTGACCGAAGAGACGTTTGCGCGGTGGTTGCCGTCGTACCGATTGGTCTGGCAGGAAAGTTGGCTTTGGCACATCGCTCCGCAGGGGACGGAGAATACGCCGTATGGCACGGTGCACCGGGTGGGGGCGTTTGCGCTGGAAGCGGTTTTGCCATAATCTAAGGGCATCGAAGTTCACTTCGCCCCTGGTTTGCAAGCCAAACTGGATCAGTTGGTGAGTGTAAGCGGCTGTACGCCTGAAAAAATCCTTGAAGATGCGATGGCGGGATATGTGCCCGAGATCACACAAACCAGGAAAATGCTCGACAGCCGTTACGATGAACTGAAGAGTGGCTCGGGGATACCGATCGATGGAGAAGCTTTCTTTGAGACTCTGCGCCAGCGAGAAGGCGAATTACTGACGAGCCAATAAACGCTGGGCACGGGTTTAAACTTCACCCTCTCTCCGCACAAGACATCACCGATCTTTGGGCATTTATTAAGGAAGAAAACGTGCTCGCGGCCCGGCGCATTCGAGAGAACATCCTCGATGCGATTCGCCGACTTGCGACGTTTCCGCATAGAGGCGACAGGCGTCCTGACCTGACGTCACGGCCCTTGCGATTCCTTGTTGTTCACAATTATCTGATTGCGTATGCGCTTGACGAAAGCCCGCTGTGGATCGTAGCGGTGATTCACTGCCGCCAGGCTTCCGGGATTAAACCAATCCCAAGGAGAAGAAAGCCGCCTATTAGCCAGGGGCGGCCTAGAAAGATCAGGACAAAGCGCGCGCTCCGCCTACAAGAAGGGCGGTTTTTTCCTATTCCGAAGTCTAAATATGCGGCACATCGGCCTAGAAGAACGGGCGAGTGATAAATGGGGCCATGCCAACTTTTGATACGATCAATTATGGAGAAACTTGCTCGCATTCACGCACTAAAATGGCGCAAAGATGCCCTTCTCGCGCAGAATCTGTTGGACTATTACCGACTCCTGCTCATTGAGGAGGTGGAACCCCCACATTGAAGCTGCATTAGCTAGCTGCCTAAAACCTGGCGCGGCCGCCGAGTATCATTGGGCCCACGCCGACTCGTATATTTCTTTCATCGAGAACGGCCAGAAACAACTGTCGGCTATGGTAGAAGAGGCTAGACGTCTTTCCTTGGTGAACTGAAGTTCGCTACTTTATGTGGCCGCACGACGGCATCGTTATAGCCTTGGTGCCCGGACTGCCATTACGGCTGTTAGGCTATGGGCACCACTAAACCACCTGCCCCGATGGCGCGGCTGTCGAAGAAGTGGTTCGTTCTGATTATTTTGGGTGCCTCGCTCGTGACCACTTGCACTCTGCGTTTTTTTGGTGTCGGCGCGACTGCGAAATGCGCCGACGGAAGCTACAGCTACAGTGCACATCACGGCGGTACATGCTCCTGGCATCGCGGAGTAGCCAAGTGGTACCGATAACAACCTAGACAATAAATCGGTACGAGAAAGTGGGCTTATCCTCCCTCGCCGCGAGCTTGCGGACTAGATCACTTTCATTAACGGATTCCTTCGCTCGCGCCTCCGCGTCTGCAATCTCAGAGGGCGTAAGTTCGGCCGCTAAACTATCCCTTTTTTGTGAGGCTTCTTCGTCGCCGTTCAAAGCGACGATGTAAAACCATTTGTACGCTTCGGAACAATTCCTGGTCGTCCCTTTTCCCGTTTTGTACATGAGTGCGAGGTTATATTGGGCATCCCATAAGCCTTGCTTTGCCGCTAACAGGAACCACTGAATCGCCTCCTCGAAGTTCTGTGGAATTCCACGACCTTCGAGACACTGTACGCCTAAGTTGTATTGCGCTAGCGCTAGGCCTTGCCCGGCCGCCAAACGGTACCACTTCGAGGCCTGGAAATCATCCTTTGAAACGCCATATCCAGATCTATACATGCGCCCCAGATTAAACTGCGCGAGGCTGTCATTTTGTGCCGCAGCTTTCAAGTACCATTCGACTGCTTTCACGTGGTCTTGTTGAACACCCTGGCCTCGTTCGTATTTAGTACCGAGCGTAACCTGATCTTGGGTACTGCCCTGCTCGGCCGCCAGGCGGTACCAATATGCTGCCAGTTGCCAATCCTGAGCCACCCCATGGCCGTCAGCGTACATCTCGGCAAGATTGTGTTGCGCCAGCGCGCTCCCCTGAGCCGCAGCCAAACGGTATAGCCGGAGCGCCTCCTGATAATCCTGCCTGACGACCTCGCCCTTGGAAAACATATTTCCGAGATTGATTTGAGCATCTGCGTGCCCATTATTGGCCGCGAGCGTATACCATCGCAGCGCCGCTTGAGGCTCTTTTGTCGACGCGATACCATGTGCGGAGAAGAGTCCCACATTGTACTGCGCGTCTGCATTTCCGCGCTCACCTGCCAACTGGAAACACTCCTGGGCTCCTTGAAGTCTCCCCAATTGATTGAGGCAAATGCCCTTGTTAAGCCACGTCTCCGGTGATGCCGGGTCTATTGCAATTGCCTCGTCATAGCAGACCAGCGCTTCTTCCTTTCGATCTGCTTTTGCCAAAAGGACTCCCTGGTCATTCCAATACTTGCTGCTTCCGGGGTCAAGGGTCCTAGCTCTGTCGAAGCATTCCAATGCGCCGGCGATCTGAAAAGTTGCGCCTAAGATCACTCCTTTGGTGCCCCAAGAATCTGCGTCTAGGGGATCCAAGAGCAAAGCCTTTTCTGCCGAAACGAGCGCCTCCCCATGGCGCCCTAAATAGTGAAGCGCCAATCCCCTCAAAGCCCAAGCGTGGGGGATACTCTCCTCAAGGTGAGGGAGGGCGGCATCGGAGCATTCCACGGCGGCGGCGAAGCGCCCAAGACGAACTAGGCAGGTTGCTTTTTTCGACTGTGCGAGCGCCCGATAAATGAGAGCTTGGCGTTGATCTTGCCCGGCCATGGTCACTGACAATGCTTCCATGCACTGATCGAGGCCGGCCAAGGCCTCCAGGTTATATCCGAGCTTTCCAAGACTATCGCCCTTGTCGATCATCTCGCACGTTGAAAGGGATGCCGGTAACGCGAGTGGGCGCAGGCGTTGCCGCCACCTGCTCGTACAATTCGCTCAACCTTTCTCTCACCATCGTGAAATCTTGAGGGCGGTCGTTCGGGTTCTTCGCTAGGCACTCTGCGACCAATTCGTCCACCTGCCTATTCCTATTCTTGAGGCGTGGCGGATTCTTATGCAGGTGGAGAGCCGCTAGTTCCTCGGGAGAAGTAGCCACAAAAGGGCGAGTCCCGCGCAACATTTCAAAAAACATGACACCGAACGAATAGATGTCAGATCGAACATCCGCGTGACTTCCTAGAAATTGCTCAGGTGCCATATATTCAGGCGTTCCATCGAAGACGCTTCCGCGCTCGACATTCGTAGGAGCGGATAAACTAATTCTTGTTACCCCGCTGTTGCTAACAATGCCGAGCTTGGACAGGCCGAAATCCGTTATTTTTAGGGTGCCGTCGTTCGTTAGTAAACAATTCGACGGTTTCACGTCGCGATGGGCTCTAAGGCCCCGGGATTGCGCGTGGATCATGCCGTCAGCGAATTGAAGTCCAAAGATTAACGATTGACGGAGATTGCCAGTAAGGCGCGGTGTTCCGATCCAACGGCTGAGATCACCGCCGCTTACAAATTCTAGGAATAGCAGTAGTCTCGTTGGTCGAGTGTGGCTGTATGCGACGTTGATCGCCCTAGTGATGTTGCGGTGAGAGTCGAGATTTATCCAAACGTGAGCCTCGGCGACAAAATTCTCGGCAAAGCGCGGATCTGCATTGAACAGTTCGTCCTGAAGTGTCTTAATGACGCACGGTTCTCGACGTTCGTGGTCGTAGACGACGTATATGGTGCCCATGCCTCCATGGAGTACCTGGTAGATCTGAAATCGGCCCCAAATTCGATTACCAATCTTCCAGTCTGTTTCCATCTTCGCAACGGCCCCAAACTAGCATGGGAATCAAGCTAGCTGGTGAAAGGCTCAATCTGATTCTAGCCATGATTCAAAAGAGCCGAGGTCTAAGCTTCGTGAAATCGTTCAGATGAAAAAGTTCACATACACGTGTTCCATCCCGCGACAACAGACCACCACATCTGCACACCGGCTCGCTTGGCCGAAGACCAGTGCTCTGGCGCGTTCGTCGGCTTCAGGAAAACTATACCCAACAACTACATCTTTGCAGCGCGGCGCAACAGTTCTGCAGCTTTAGTCCAAAGGCTCTCGAATAGGAAAGGCTCGAAGACCTTCTGATGGACAGGGAGAACCAGTGGTGGGCCGTCGACACCGCCAGCCTGGTAGGCGGGATCGGAACGTTTCGGATATCCCAGCGATGCCAGATCTTTGTGGCCTAATCGCGGGACTCTTATCGTAAGGGTTCCCAGTCGATCCCATGCACTGGAACCAATTAGCGCTTCCGTGAAGCTTGACAACCTCTACTAGCGATGCAGCATCTTCAGCAAAAATCGGGAATCCAGGGCGGCCATCCTGAGAGGGCGGGAATACATCGGCAGCAGGGTTTGACTGCGGTCTCAACTCCAGCCTGCTAAACTACAGGTACCTCCAGCGTGAGTACCACCTCCGTATCTCCAGCCTTCGACGAAACCGCGCTCGTAGTGCGTGCCAAAGCCGGTGATCAAACCGCCTTTAACGAACTCGTCCAGCATTATGATCGCCGCGTCTTCCGGATGGCTAAGCAAATCACCGAAAACGATGACGATGCGGAAGACGTGCTGCAGGAGACTTTCCTCAAGGCTTACACGCATTTAGACGATTTTCAGGGGAACTCCAAGTTCTATACCTGGCTAGTACGCATTGCCGTCAATGAAGCGCTGATGAAGCTGCGGAAGCGGCGGTCGGACAAGACGGTACCGCTGGATGAGCCGATTGATACTGGGGAAGACGAAGTGGTCCGGGAAATCGCGGTTTGGGACCAAAACCCGGAAGATGTCTATTCCCGAGACGAATTGGCCCGCATTTTGGACCAAGCCGTNNGACGCGTTTGCTTACCTGTAAGCAGTTCATGCAGGAGCTGAATGGCTACCTTGAGAAATCTCTTGATCCGCAAGAGTTAGCCGAGCTCCACAGGCACGTTAGCGAATGCCCCAATTGTTTTGTAGTTTGCGATACAACTGAAAAAACCCTACGCGTTTTTAAAGGAATGGAGTGCCAGCCGGTTCCGCAAGGAATTCAGGCGCGCCTGTTAGCTGCCATTGAAAAGCGCATGAAGGACAAGGGTAGCTGCGGTTGTTCGGGCGAAACTACCAAGCACTAAGGCTTGAACGGTCTATTGGCCCGCTCTCATGGGCGCGCTGAAGAGGTCGTTGAATTTTCTCTTCTGTCCCTCATTCAACCGGTCTAAAATGCGTTGCTTGCCATGTTCGGCAACGTCGAGTCGCTCGTCCTCAATATTTTGATAATACTTGCGGTAATCGTCCAATTCCTGAGTGATGAATTGCAGTTGCTCGGGCGTGAGATCGAGTTCCGTCTTCAAATTCTGCAAGCCGAAGTGGCCAGCCGATTCGATGGATGCTTCGTGGCGATCGCGTGAGGGTGGAAGGTGGCGATGCAGGTAGCTTCGCGTGAGCGCGGAACCAAAGGCAATGCCACACAGAAAAATGAGCGCGAAGATTGTCAGGACTTTGGGGTTAGACCACCCCGGTTCATTTTGACGATTCATGTTGAGCCAATCTGACTAGAAGCGTGTCTTACTTGGCGTCAGGATGGGCCGCAAAATTCTGCAACACGGCATCTCGCTGCTGCGCTTGATCGCCATCCATGGGCGCATCATAGTGAACTTGTGTATCGGCGACAACGGAATCCGCCATCAAGTGGCCGTCTAGTTTCTCCTGGGCCACAACGTACGACCCCAAGAGCAACGCAACCGACAAGGATGCCAGAGCAAACCGCTTGCCGATGGGTGAGTAGACAAAGACAGCCCAGATGGAGGATTCTCTGGCCCGTTCCTCTATACGCTGCATAACGCGCGCATAGAAACCAGCCACTGGCTCAACTTCTTCGCGGGCCTTCCAGGAACGAAGCAAGTGGTTCTGATCCCGCATGGCTGCCAGTTCGCCGGCACATTCGCCGCAGGACGTGAGATGCTGCTTTACGTGGCCTGGGTTTGCCGTGCCTTCCAACAGACTTTCCAATTCGTTGCGAATAGATCCGTGCATATTTCCCTCAAAAAAACGTCCCACCCCAACCGTTGGCAGATCTATGCCTGCTCTCAACTTTATACCTAATTCGGTTCCACTGCTAGCGGCATTACGCCGACGTCAGCGGACCTTTATCCAANNGAATGCCCTTCCACTTCTTTGAGCAGAATGAGCGAGCGGTCTTCTTCTGAAATCTTGGCCAGCAGTTTGAGAATCAAATCATGCTGAGCCAGGCGCTTGTCCACAGCCGGCGCTGTATCCGTTGCCGGGTCCGACGTTTCCATGCGCTGCGAGTCTTCAGCCGAAAAGTCGCTTTCATACACTAGCTTGCGGACGCGCTTTTTGCGCAAGTAGTCATAGCACTCGTTGACCGTGATTTTGTAAATCCAGGTGAGCAACGAGCTGCGGAAATCAAAATTCTTGATTGAGAAATAGATTTTGGCAAAAACTTGCTGAGCTATATCTTCGGCGTCGTTGCGGTTGCGCAAAATGCCGTAGATGATGGAAAAAACTTTCGCCTGATAGCGTTCCACCACTTCGCGGAAGGCCATCTCGTCTTGCGCCTGAACGCGACGAACAAGAGCTGCCTCTTCGGTTGATCGGTGGTCCAATTTACTCTTTGCCCGAGTCGTGTCGCCCGTTACGGCCGGAAAAGGGATGGCTGCGCCAAAACCGTTCATATGTCCGTCCGACGTGTAAGATTCTGAAGGGGTTCCAAAAACCACTCAGCGACTTGAGCCATTATGACAAACGGCATAAATCTTAATCGAACAGCATCTTGTATTGATATTTATCCCGCGTGAAAGTAACTTTTTAGCACTATTTTGGCAGAGCGGAATCGCCTTTTAGCAAACCGCTGACAGACGCATACAGCTTTGGATCGTCGAGCACATAGAAGAGACCGCCGCGCCCATTTTGGCTGCTTTTGCAATCGCCGTCGATAGAGCCCTGCTGGTTCATGTCGCCCAGAATCACGTAAGGGTGGGTTCCAGTGGATACCCCGACCTTGGCGTGATTCCCCTGGGGTTCATCCATGCCTTGCAGGCCGATCGTTTTCCCTTCCCAGAAACCGGAGGTAGCAATTTCCACCGCACCCGGTTTGCCTAGGGATTGGTCCCAACAGCCAATGGTGGTGGATTCCGTTGTCGACGGTATTTCGGGTTTCGTCCACCAAGACGCAACCCGTAGCGGCTCACCGCCTAACAACGCGGAAACCATTTGCCATGGCGGCACCGGCAGATCGGACGGTTTTGAAATCAAGAGGGCACGGCTCGACAGAGCAACTTTCGTCACCGTGGTGCTCTTTGATATTTTGCCGAGGCCTGCCGCCAGGGCTTGAATATCGGGCGGACCGCCGTTGTTGACAATCTCGAGCTTCGACGGGTCTGTGACGACGCTGGAATTCTCAAGAGCCTTCAGCACCTGCACAACATCATCTTTGTTGAGCTTTAGCCCGAAAAAGTGTTGACTCACTTTGACGTCGTTATCTTTGACGCATCCCAGGGTATTGCCATCGGTTTGGCGAGGGCTGTGGGCACTGCCCGATCCCGGCCAAGAAGGCGTCGAGACTTGCAGCACCAGGCCGTTGCCATTGTTATCCCAAGCCAGCATGCCCTTTGAATGGCCAGCCGGTTCGGCTTTGGTGGCTAACGGGTCGCCATAGAACTGGTCGTTCCAGACGACATAATACAGGTGGCCGTTGTAAACTTCGGCGAAGGTGGCGCCCACCGGATCGGTGGTGGTGTCACCCACGCAAACACCGCCGTCCTGCAACGTTGGGCTTGTGTTGCTGGCGTAGGCGAATTGCTGGCTGAACTTGCCGTAGTCTTGCTTAGTGCCGCCGAAAAGACACACGCGCTGATCGCCACCCGAACATTCGGGAAACGACGCGGTATTGAATTTGAAGACGAAGAACCAATCAACCGGACTGCCGTTGCTCAAGAGTGGCGTGGGGGCGTTCTCCGGCTCGTCGCTGGAACGCGCGGTGGTTTGCACCGGCTGCGTTGATGCGGGTCCGGCGACTGGCACGCTGGGCTGCGTAACGGCCGTGGGCGTGCCCGTTGGGCGGTTGGAGGGGAGCAAAGAATGCCCCACCAACAGCGGGATGGCCAACGGGATAAACGGCGCAACGGTGCGCGTGAAACTGCCGGGCGCGACAGGGCCGACCGGCACTACCGGCGTTGGCGCCGCCGCAACGACATTCTTTCTAAGAGCCACCGGCCGCTCCCATCACAGAGGGAGGCGGTGGAGGCGGCTGCGTTTGGGCCACAACGACGGGCGTCGGAGCCACCACAACCGGAGCCGGCGGATTGGCCACAACCACGGTATTGTCTGTTGTCTGCGGCTGCGTGTTCGATTGATTGGCGCTCATTTGAATCCCCTTGCTCACGGCATAGGTAGAGGCGCTGATTCCAAGCAGCGTTAGAATTTCCGGCGGGATGGTGGCGGGAAAAGCCATGTTCGAAACCACCACGAGGAAAAGGCTTAACGCAATCACCAACGTGAAAATCAGCAGTTGGAAGCGAGACATACTGGCCCCTTTGGAATCGCCGGTTTCGCTCAACAAATCGCTCAGATCAATGCGCCCGCTGGCGATGTACATCAGGACTGCGAAACCGAACAAGAAGACCAGCGCCAGCAGGGTAAAGCCGGTGGCCACTTTCAGTTTGTTCAATATTTCGTGTGTGGCGGCGTCACTGCCGGGGAGCTGGCCCAGTATAAGCGCGATGATCACCAACACCGCAGCGGCGAAAATTATGTAGCGTGTTTCCGGTCTCATTTCCCCTCCGAATTTCTTCCTAGATTCCGATTCATTCCAAACAGACTCCATGCTTTGGCGGCTAGGTATACCAGTTGACTCCCACCCATCGCCATCACTAACCCTGGCGGCAGCGGATGCAAATGGGAGGGATCGTGAATGGTAGCAAGCAGATATTGCAGAGCCGTGAAGCCCATTAGCACCAGCATTTGTATCCGTGCCGGACTTAGCGTGCCATCGTTCGCTCGCAACATGCCGGCGAAGCTTGCTGAATTGAAAAGCTTCCAGATGGTGAGCGCACCGATAGATGAGACGAGAAGGATCAGTTCCCATCGAGCCGTGTTGAAAAGCAGGTGCAAATTCCAGATACCTCCCCAAACTGTCCCCGAAGTATACAGAGGCCATACACGTGAAGTCAACAATTTTGTCTGAGCGTTTCAAGGTTTCTGGCGTGTATTTTGGGGATGAGTGGTAACGGCGCCGCTATGCTATGCTTCGGTTCTATTATTGGTTCTCCGAGTTGAGACATTCGCATGACTGGGAGAAAAAGATGCATTCTGTTTGGCTTAGACTAGGCTTTGCCGCGATGCTGGTTGCCTGCGCAGCGCCCCTTGCGCTAGCGCAAGGCGAAAAGGATAAGGCCGAGATTGCGGCAATTGTCAAAGGTGAAACCGATGCCTGGAACCGGGGTGACGCGGAAGCCTTTGCCGCGCACTATGCGGAAAACGGCAGCTTCACCAACGTCATCGGGCAACAACTCTATGGCCGTAAAGCTTTTATCGAACAGCATGCCCGCATCTTCAGCACCATCTATAAAGGAAGCCACAACACCTTTGAGGTGAGCCACATCAACTTCGTCCGCCCCGATGTCGCCGTCGTGGACATCGACGGTACTCTTAAGGGTGCCCTCCGCCTGCCCCCAGGACTGAAAGCCGGGGAAGATGGAGCGCTGCACGTTAAGCTGCAAGAGGTCCTGACAAAGGAGGGCAAACAATGGACGATAGCGGCGTTCCACAATGTTGCTGTTTACCCGCTCCCGCCGGAACGTTGACAGCTGTTTTAATCAGCCCGCAAGGCATTTTTCGGACGCTGTATCCCTGCTAGAATTTATAGAGATGAGCACGCTCGCTCTTGTCCCGCTCAGTGAATATCTCGGTCATACCACAGACCCGGACTGCGAGTACGTGGACGGTCATCTGGTGGCGCGCAACGTGGGAGAAATTGGTCACAGCGAAGCACAGGGACGCACCTATGCATTCGTTTTCGTAAACTGCCGCAATTTTTGGGCTGGTGTTGAAGTCAGGGTCCAAGTTCGGGCAGAGCGCTATCGCGTACCGGACGTTGTCATCGTGCGCGGGGGACGCCCTCGTGGACGCATCATCACTGCTCCGCCAGATGTGGCCGTCGAAGTGCTTTCACCTGAAGACCGCGCCGGCGACGTGCAAGACAAGATTGATGACTATCTGCAGTTCGGCATTCCGGTTGTTTGGGTGATCGATCCGGATCGGCGGCGGGCTTGGATTCATACCGCCAAACAAGGCGCGCGTGAGGTACTGGACGGAGTGCTTCGCAACGCTGCGGGAGATCTGGAAGTTCCGTTTAGCGCCGTGTTTGTTGAGCAGGCGTAAAATCCTCGGCTCATCCGCGACGCCAGCTGCCGCTCTTCATTAGCGTCCCTTTGCGATCAGAACGTCTATCAATCTCAGTGGCAGGCAGCCTCGAATCAATAGTTTAAGAATCGTAGGCAGCTAAGTGCAACGTTTGATCGTGTTCGATCAATCCAAGACGAACTCGATCCAGCCATCCTGCGCGGCCCAGCATGCGTAAGCTGGTAACCGTTTCCAAGGCCAATCTGGAGGCGCAGTCAAAGCGACACTCCGAAGATACACACAAGAAAAGACCCAGTAGGAAACCGAACGCCCAGGACAAGTCAGGCAAGTGAGAGGCAGCCTAAATCTACGGAGCAATTGGGCGAACGTTAGATATAGACAACGTCCTCTCATCAAGAGACTGGTAAAGCAACTTGAGCTTAGTTCCCGGATATAGTGTCTTTTCAAACGTTGCACCCGCCGACATATTAGTGGGATTGTGGAAAGTTTGAAAGTTTTGACTGTTTATTGACTCCCTTCCATAGTCACCTAACACAGCTATGCTAAGCGCCTCACATGGAACGCTACAATCCGCAACAAAAGCGGGATTGTAAAAAACGCTTTTGACGCTGACAATAACCGCACTTCCGGGGTGTGTTTGAGAAAACGGCATGCGTGCTAAGACGTGAGCAACGACTGGCACAGGTGTCGGCTCCGATGCTTCAATTTCTGGCAGCGGATTGCGATTGTTAACAGTCGGAGCGATCACCGTCCCCCCGCTAATGACAAAACCTCCGGGCGCGCTGTTAATTTGAATCTCGGACGCTGGCGTGACTTGGCTAGAAATCTTGCGCAATTCTGCAAGAACTAGATCCAACAATTTTGCGTCCCGCTTAGTGCCATCTGCAATGGCCTTGAATTGCTTTGCAAGATTGACATCAATATTTGTGCAAGTCATTGAGCCGATCTGTACGTTGCTCTTGAGTGCGTTCACGCTACATTCCGTATTTGACTGCGATCCCAGATCATTACGAGCTGAATTTGGCGGTGGATTTGTCTGACACCACATCACGCCGATTGACCAGAGCATGTAAGAAGCAACACGCGAGAGCTTCATTTTTGTCCTGCCGTAGGGCATCCTATATCGCCAACCTTTACATCACTGCCTGCGGCGTTAACTCCGCCGGGGCTTGCCGTCTGTGTGGCCGTCGAAGTAGGTTTGGTCGTTGAATTTTGGGAAGGTTTCTTGCTTAGCTCATCCCGGAGCATTGTTATGGTTGATTGTTGATGCGACACTATTTCCTTGAATAGCCACTCGTAAGTACCGAAACTGACAACCAAAGCGAGTAAAAGAACGAAAACCGAGAATGTCCAAGGAGCTTGCTTAATCATCGGCAACTCCTTCTCCCAGATCTGAATTGGATTTATCGAGATCATTTGACGGTCCCTGGCGGTGTTGGCATTGCGAATCTTTGCGTCATGATACACTCCCATGGAGGGGCGTCTAACTCTGACTTGAATGGGTTCCAGCTTCCAAATCAGTGACAACTTTAGGGATTTCTCATTGGTCCCGCTTGCTATAGGCTAGCACTTTTAGCGGCCTATTCGCTCCTCCTTATCGCGCTTACGCCTGCCGTGTTTCTCGTAGGGCAGCACGTTCATGCCTGGACGACTGACGGATCAATCTTACCCGTTCGTTCGGCGCAGGTAATACGTCGGCCAATCGTTTGGCCCAACACAATCACAAAGCGCTCGGCATCCGTCAAGTGGCGTTTGTTGAATCGAAAGAACTGTTCATCCAAGTAGCGAAACAAGTGCGCCGCCCAACGTTCTGTTGAGCAGATTCCAGAAGTTCTCCATACCGTTTGTATGCACTCGCCCGCTCACGTAAGACTTCAAGTGGTTCACGACTTCGGGCTTGCAGTGACCGTATACCGGGAACTCATCGTGTAAAGTTTCGATCCACGCGCAAGATTTTCTGCCAGATGGGGTTCAACGTCCTTCTTCATGCGGCTCGGTGATGTTTTGTCGCGCACTTCGCCCGTTTCGCGATTGAGCAAGCCCAGCAAAAAACCCTTGTGCCCCTTCTGGCTGTGCCTTTGGACCTCTTTCTTCAACGCTTGTGTATATTCTTGATTTTGCCGCCCACGAAGGTTTCGTCGGCTTCAGTCTCGCCTTCCAACTTATCGAACGACAGCAAGCTCACAGCATGGCGAACCACGGTGCAACATAAACCATGCGGTACGTTGAGTTACTTTCAGATCGCGCGAAAGCTCATAGCTGCTGATTCCGTTTTTGCAGTTGGTCACTCGCCACGCAACGGGGAGCCACTTATCCAGACCAATCGGAGACTCCTCAAAGATCGGACCGACCTTGACGGAGAACTGCTGCTTCGGGTGAACCTTCTTGAACTTCCAACGGTGCTGCGTAGAAATGTAGTAAAACTTTTTTGATCCGCACGTCGGACAGAGCACGCCATTCGGCCAGCGGATATCACTTAAAAACTCAACGGCCACGTCGTCCTGATCGTTCTACGCGGCCCACTATCGCTTGCGCAAAATTTCGGGCTGCTGTGGGATTGTCTAGCTGAATACGTTTAACAAACGCTTCAAGCTGGTCCGACGCTTCGGTCGATCACCAAATGATCCTCACGACTGAAACAGCCGGTCAATCCGATCAAGCATCTCCTTGTGCTCAATCAACTCGCCACGGTCGGCTTGCTCGATGCCTTTTTGAACACCTGCGATGAAGCGGGCCTGATTTTCAAGCATGCGCGCAACAGTCTCTTTGACAAGCTGCTCAGCATCCTTGCCGTTGGCAACGGCGACTTGCTGCAAGCGTGTTTCCACGTCGGGCGAGAAGTGAACTTCCATAGTTTCCAGACTACGCGATAAACGGCCTCCGAGACAATGGCGTCGAAGCGCAAAACACCATCCCTGCCACTCATTCCCCCTGAGACTAATCCGTTAGGAACCTCACTTCCCGATTAGAACGTCTATCAATCTAGTGGCAGCTCTCACAATCGATCCCTCCGCCCATCCGGCAGCCTCGCTTCCCTTGGGCGATAATCAAAAGTATCCGAGTTCTGCTTGTCGGCCATCCCGTCAAGCCCTGCCACCGAATCGGTGTTCATCAGTTAAAAAAGGATTTCCTTTCATGCTCCTACGGGTCTTGCTTGGCTCTGCGCTTTCCATCGCGACACTGGCTGCTGCCGTGCCGAACGCTATTCCGAACATGACCGAACCGCCCAAAGCGGGCAAGGTTGAACTGTATCCGGAAGAGTTGTTGAAACCCGGCATGCAGGCCGTCGCCTGGACCGTCTTCCAAGGAAGCAAGCCCGAAGCCGTGCCTGTCGAAATCGTCGGCATTTGGGAGAACGCCTGGGGTCCCAAACAGAACATTATCATCGGCAAAATGGGCGGCAAAGCCACGCGCACCAACGTCGCCGGCGGCATGAGCGGCAGCCCCGTTTATATTGATGGCAAACTCGTCGGCGCCATCTCCCTTCGCCTCAGCGTCTTCTCGCCCGACGCCATCTGCGGCATCACCCCCATCCGCCTTATGCTCGAAGTCAGCGACTTCGATAAAACGCGCCCGACTAATTCTCTTTCGCCCGGTACCGTTGCGCGCGCCGATGCCTCTCTGTCACTCCCGCCCGGCCTCGCCCAACGCGTCATGGCCGCCGGTTCCGCNNCGTCAAAGAATTCGCCCCTGTCTTTCAGCAACTCGGCTTGAACGTCTCGCAAGGAGGCGCCGCTGGCTCTCTCAGTTCCACCACGCCCGCTAAAGATTGGAGGACCGCTCTGCAACCCGGCGAACCCGTCGCAGCCGTCCTCGTCTCCGGCGATGTCACTATGACCGGCGGGGGCACCGTCACTTATAACGACGGCAAACGCATTCTCGCTTTCGGCCACCCTATGTTCAACCTCGGCCCTGTCGAAATGCCGCTCGCTAAAGACGAAATCATCACCACGCTCGCATCTTCGTATCAACCCACCAAAATGGGCAACGCCACCGAAGTCGTCGGTGCGCTCAAGCAAGACCGCCATAGCGCCATTGCCGGTGAACTCGGCGAAACCGCGCAGATGATTCCCGTCACCATGCACGTCTCTTCCTTCAACCCCGATAACAGCATCCACTCCAAACGCGATTTCCACTTCAGCGTCTTCGTCGATCACAAATGGACGCCTTATCTCATGATGGCCACGCTCTTCAACTCCATCTCGAACCTCAACGATTTCTCCGAAGAGGCCACCTACCGCCTCCGCGGCGAACTGCATGTCAAAGGGCAACAGAAGATTGAACTGCGCACCATGCAAGCCCCCTCCGAAGCCCCGGTGCCCACGCCCATGCTGCTCGCCGGCTGGTGGGGCGACAAGTTTAACCGCCTTTTCGTGAACTCCGCAAAGCTTCCCAAGCTCGACGCCGTCGACGTCAGCGTCGATCTTATTCCCCAGCGCCTCACCGCCCAAATCGAATCCGCCTGGATTGCCGATAACACCGTCGCGCCCGGCACCGAAGTGCCCGTCAAAGTCTTCCTGCATCCCTACCGTGGCGATCGCATCGAACGCACTGTGAACCTCAAAATTCCCGCTGGGCTCGCGCGCGGGGATCACGAAATTCTCTTCAGCGATGCCGATACTCTCAGCCGCTTTCAGAACATCGCGCAAACCTTGAACCGCATCGAGGACATCCCGCAAACCGTGGCCATGTTGAACGATGAACGCAGCAACAACCGTCTGTATATCTCGCTCATCGAATCGCAGCCCACTATCTATTCCGACGAAAAAGTATTGCCCAGCCTGCCCGCCTCCATTCTCAACGTGATGCAAAGCGGCCGCGCCATCAATCACCAATTCGTCAGCTCGCCCGAAAGCGCGCACGAACAACTATCGGTGCCTTTCGATACCGTAGTAACCGGCAGCTATTCGCTCAAAATTCACGTGAACTAAAGGGACTTCCCGCCAAACATGATTCAATATTCTGGCTCGCGCCGCGGCGCGGCATTCTTGCTGCTGGCACTCGTGCCTTCTCTGGTCTCCGCTGTCGACACCCACGTCTGGGAGCAATCTGAGCAAGCCGAATTCGCTCGCGGCACCGCGAAAAATCTTTCCATCCGCAGCGACGGCCACCTTACCCTCGCCCCCCAATTCAAAGAACTCGACAGCACCACCGTTCCTTATCTCTGGGCTGTCGCGCAGGATTCCAAAGGCGTGCTCTATTACGCCGGCGGCGCTCCCACCGGTGCCTCTACTAAAATCTATGCGCTCACACTTGGCGATAAGCCGCGCGTCTATGCCGAAATCGCCAGCCTCGAAGTTCACGCCTTAGCCATCGATTCGCAAGACCGCGTCTATGCTGCCGTTTTGCCCGACGCCAAAATCTACCGCATCGAAAAAGGCAAACCGCAGCTCTTCTTCGATGCCAAATGCAAATACATCTGGAGCATGGCGTTCGATAAAAGCGGCAATCTCTTCGTCGCCACCGGCGATTCCGGTCTCATCTATAAAGTCGCGCCCGATGGCACCGGCGCTAAGTTCTTCGATACCGAAGAAACGCACGCGCGCTCCATGGTTCTCGATGGCGAAGGCAACCTCATTGTCGGCACCGAACCCAGCGGCCTCATCTTGCGCATCACGCCTGCCGCTAAAGGCTTCGTCCTCTTTCAAGCCAACAAACGCGAAGTCACCGCCGTCGCCGAACATAATGGCGTCATCTATGCGGGTGCAGTGGGTAACAAGCCGTCCGGTGGATTGATCTCCGCGCCGGTCGTTCCGGCGGCGGCAGCAGCACCCGCCACGGGTTCGGCGTCTGCCCCCCATACCATCGCGGCGCCGGCCAGTTTGCCGCCCCCGGTCAATTCGCTCAGCGGCTCTGTTTCCGGCGGTTCCGAAGTCTATCGAATTGAAAAGGACGGCTTCGCCGAAAAAGTCTGGGGTTCCAACACCGACGTAGTCTATGCCATCGGCTTCGATGCGCAAGGCCATCCGCTCGTCGGCACCGGCAACAAAGGCATCATCCACCGCCTCGATTCCGATCAGATCTCCACCAGCCTCCTGAACGTTCCTCCCACCCAGGTCACTTCCTTCTTGGAAGGCAAGAACGGCGTCGTCTACGCCACCACCGGCAACGTTGGCAACCTCTACTCCATCGGCCCCGGTATGGAAGGCACCGGCACTCTCGAAAGTGAAGTGCTCGACGCCAACGAATTCGCCACTTGGGGCAAAATTCATCTAACCGATGTTCTCCACGGCGGCTCCGTCAGCATCGAAACCCGCAGCGGCAACGTCAACCACCCCGAAAGCAATTGGACCCCCTGGAGCAAGGTCGATGTCTCAGAACTCGGCGGCCAAATCCACTCTCAATCCGCGCGCTATCTACAGTACCGTTTGACGTTGGCCAAGGCTCCCGCCACCGGTGAGTCTCCCGAGCTCAGTGCTGTCGATATCGCTTTCCTGCCCAAGAACGCCGCCCCTAAAGTGCAGCAAATCGAAATTGCACCCTTCAACTATCGGCAGGCGCCTAGCAATCAGTCTCTTGATCGTTCCATTCAGCCGTCAGGTTCTCCCACATCCATCACGCTCCCGGCCGTTGGCCAAAAGCGTTCATCCTCGGGTGGCGTCGAAGTGGCTGCCGGCGCGGCTACCCTCCAATACAACAAAGGTTTCGCCACCATTCGCTGGAACGCGTCCGATCCCAATGGCGATCAGCTCAGCTTCAAAGTCGAGCTTCGTGCCGAGAACGACCCCACCTGGCGCACGCTCAAAGACAAACTTCTGGACCGCTATTTTGCCTTCGATACGGCATCGTTCCCCGACGGCAAATACATCGCCCGCATCACCGCCAGCGACGCGCCGAGCAATACACCCGCCGCTGTGCTTACCAGTTCACTCGAAAGCGAAAGCTTCACCATCGACAACACGCCGCCCGTCATCACTGTGAATTCGAACGGCGCGAAGTCCGTCAAGTTCACCGCCAAAGACGCCCTGAGCTGGATCGACAAAGCCGAATACTCCCTCGACGGTGGCGAATGGCTTGCGCTTCTCCCAGACAACCTGGTGACCGATTCCCAGTCGCTCGATTACACCATCTCCGCCAACCCCGGCCAGATGGTCTCCATCCGCGTCTACGACGAAAACGACAACGTCTCTTCCAAAGTCATCACCGCTAAGTAGGAAGAAAAAGGGGGACACTCCGGGCCCTCGCGACACCGCTAATTCAAGCGCTTCCACAGGCGTGTCCCCCTTTTTCGCTCTCCCCCTTCTCACACTGCTCACCGCCTCGTCACTGCAAGGCGGCGCGACAAATTACCACCGTCCCCGAAACTCATCGTCAATATGATCATCGAAAGCCGCTTTCCTCACCAACTCCAGCCCATGATCAATATCCTGAATCGCCCGGTTCCTCCGACCTCGCGCCCCCGGATTATCTTCCTCTTGCGCAATATCCTTCTTCGCACTCCACAGTAACTGCGCGATCGCCCGGAACTTCGGCTTGCCGCGCAAATTCGTATCCACCGGCGGCCGATCTTCCAAAAACTTCCTGTCGATGTACGCCGCCCGGTCGATCTCGCCAATCGCTTCACGCGTCTCACGCAGCGCCCGGCCCAAATCCCGCCGCACATTCCGTTCATCCGGCGTCTGCATAATCTGCGTCGCTCGCCACAAGTCGCTGCGCGCATGCAAATAGGCCGGATGCCTCCCAGGCGTGTCCGCCAAAATCGCCGACGCACACACCAAAAATCCAACTGCTATGGTCTTGAGTTTCATGATGAAATTTCGTCTCCTTCCATCCCACAAGACGAATGACCGCGTGCAGAGTTGTCACCACGCGGCCGCTTTCATCAAAACCTAATGTGAAGTGAATTTCACCGTGCTCGCCGCGCCAACTGCCAGCGCATCACGGAAATCACGAAACCCTTCCTCTCATCGCTCAACAAATCCCCAAACTCAAACGGTGCCCGCGTAGGCGTCCGAAACACAACTCGAATGAAACGCGTCACGGATCCTCGGTGACCTTTCCGCAAAGCTTGCTGAATTGACACCACGTCTTCCCATCGAAAACGCCACGTCCTCCCCAGCTGCCCAACGCCGCAAAAGACTGATCCCTCTTCACCCCTGCACTTGATCACAACCCGGCCCAGCGCGCTCATAATCGCCTGCGGAACCAAAAGCAAAGTACCTGCCACAAAGAAAAGTCCGAAAAGCGAGTTGACCAAATCAAACGTACCGGTGTGGAATTGACTGCCATAAATGCCGCCCAAACTGCCACCCGACCACACGAGCGTGAACGGAATTCGGAACCACGCCTGGGCCGATCTCAAAGTTGCGGCGGCGACAAACCTATCTGGCTGCGTTTCAAACAAAGCGCCCGCCGGCGGCTTCACTGGATCGAAGCT
>PMQB01000335.1 GCA_003169195.1 Bryobacterales bacterium | reverse complement strand
GTTTTAATTGTCGCCAATCAGGGCCAAAACTCATCGCAGCCGCAGCAACGCAAAAGCAAGGCTGAGCGAGTTTTTCATCCCCTCCTGTGGCGAAGTTGCATCTTCGCCATGGGCCATCACAAAAGTTGAAAAAAATCTTTTTCCTTTATTCTTAGCCACTTACGCAAACTTTTCCATTTGGTCCCAAACGCGCACGCACCACACTCAGTTCGAGGTCGTTATGTTTCTCCACTCCGAAAATCTCCCTGAAGACATGCCAGACATCTCGGCCGTTGAGCCAGAAACGTCCCATCCAAATCGAAATGAAAACCCCTTCGACACCGAAGACGACCAGACCAACGAGAAAAACAGCGAAGAAACCGAGCCAAAGGAAAAACGCAACTGTGGCAAAACGGGAGCCACTAGCGAGGCGGGTCGCTCCACCTGTTCTCAAAACGCCCGCAAGCACGGCAGCTGCTCGCGCGTCCTCATTCTCCCTAACGAGGACCACGACGCTTGGCTCGATCTCCTCAGCCGCTGGGAAGCCGCCTATCTCTCCGGCAATCCACTCGTGGCCGACTTCGTCTACAAAACCGCTGCCGCAGAATGGCAGCGCATCCGCGTGCAAAAATCGTACGATTCACTCCTCGGCTTCGTCAGTAACCCCAACGTGTATGAATGGCAGCCGCATGACCAGAAGCAGCATGATCTGGCTCTGCGCTATCTCACCACGGCCGAACGCCGCTTCCAACGCGAATTCCGCATGCTCGAACAGTTCTACACCAAGCACGGCCAACCGGCGGCCGCATCCGAACCCACGCGCGCCGAAGAAGCCGCCGGGGCCCGCGCCCAGGAAGACGAAGATTTGGCAGCCGACGACGAACGCCGCAAACAAGCCTTGGATAACCTGAAGTTCGTCAACAACGAAACCGGCGAATGGGTCGGCAAAGACGGCATCGTCCACCCACCTGAACCTGGCTGGAAGCCTGAACCCATCGTCCCCGGCGAATATCCGCCCGACCACCCCATCCACTCCCCAAAACCGTTATTCCTACAAAGGAAACGACGCCGCTAATGTGTCCAGTGCCGAAACGCAGCCAGGAGCAATTAACGGGAACTTGTCGCGTCAATTCGGATAAGATGGCGGAGCAGGAGAAATTAAAAATGTTGCGACTTACCTTGGGTTTGCTGCTGGCGGTTTTTATGATGGCCGACGAACCGCATCCGACGCTGGCGGTTGGTTCACCCGCGCCCGATTTTGCGTTGCCCGGCATTGATGGCAAGACTCATCATCTGAAAGACTATGCGGCTGCAAAGGTTCTGGCGATCGTTTTCACTTGCAATCATTGCCCTACGGCGCAGCTCTATGAAAGCCGAATTAAGAAACTGGCGGACGATTATCGCGGCAAAGGCGTGACGCTTGTGGCGATTCAACCGAATAACCCCAATGCGATTCGGCTCGACGAATTGGGTTACACGGATGTGAGCGACAGCCTTGACGATATGAAAGTACGCGCGGCTTACCGGCATTTTGATTTCCCGTACCTCTACGACGGCGATACCCAAACCGTGGCGCGGGCCTATGGTCCGAAAGCCACGCCTCACATGTTTATTTTCGATAAGGAGCGCAAGCTTCGCTACGAAGGCCGCATCGACAATAGTCAGCGAGAGAACTTGGTGAAGACCCAAGATGCCCGCAATGCGATTGACGCTTTGCTGGCCGGTAATGCGCCGCCGGTTGACCATACCGGAGTGTTCGGTTGTTCGACGAAGTGGATGGCAAAAGAAGCGGCGCGGCTTGAGGAGCAGAAGCGTATAGAAGCAGAACCGGTGACGGTTGAATCGATTTCGGCAGATGAGTTGAAAAAGCTGCGCGCCAACGGCACAGGCAAAGTGATGCTNNGTGAATTTCTGGGCCACTTGGTGCGGCCCATGCGTGCATGAATTTCCAGCGCTTGAAACGACCTACCAGATGTATAAGCATCGCGATTTCGACATGGTGATGGTTTCTACCAACATGCCCGACGAGAAGCCCGGCGTGCTGAAGATGTTGCAGCGGCAACATGCGGCGGGAAAGAACTATGTTTTCGGATCGGACGATACGTACGCGCTGCAGGCGGCGTTCGACCCGAAGTGGGATGCGCCGGTGCCCTTTACCGTTGTGTTGTCGCCGGAAGGGAAAATCATTTATCAGGAATTAGGTGAGGTGGATATTCTGAAATTGCGTCGCGTGATCTTAGGTAATCTGCCCGACCCCGATTACATCGGCCATCGCGCTTACTGGGCAAAGTAACCCATGAGCGAAGTCAACGTGCAACAGCTTGCCTTGGCTGTGCAGAGTGGTGACGCTGCCAAGGTCCGCATGCTCTTGCACGCCCGGCCCGAGTTGATTGGCATGAATATGTCCGGCGGCAATGAGCATCGCGCTCTTCACTACGCAGTGTTGAATCGCGACGCAAGCATGGTGCGTTTGCTGATGGAAGCAGGGGCCGATGCGCACAAGGGCATTTGGCCGCACCGCGATGCCACCTCGGCTTTAACGATTGCCCAAGAGCGCCAGTATCGCGAAATCGTTGCCGTGATTGAGGAAGAAGAACGCAAGCGGCGCGAAGAGATGAGTTGCCCGAATGCAACGGTCTTGCCCGTGCAAGATCAGATCAACGCGGCAATTGCAGAAGGTGACAATGCCGCGGCCATTCGCTTGTTGGAAGCAGATGGCACCTTGATTCAGGCTTGTGATAGCGGAGGCGGCACGCCGCTTCATACCGCGGCCGAGTATGGCAATGTGGCAATGGCGGAGTGGCTGCTCAAGCGGCGCGCCAAAGTGAATAAAGAAGATGTAGCTGGCTTGACCGCGCTCGATCGCGCCGCCCTGGCCGTCGACGATTCGTTTGCCCAGGTGGCCAAACTGCTCATCGCCCATGGAGCGAACGTGACCATCCGCGCTGCGGTGGCGCTGCCAGATGCCGCGCGGATTCGCGAGTTGCTTCAGGCCAACCCCAGCCTGTTGCGCCAGGTGTGGCGCGATGGCGGATTGCTGACGCTGGCCGTGAATCACGGTCACCTGGAGATCGTGCGCTTGCTGCTTGATCTCGGCGCCGATGTAGATGAACGAGTGATGCTCGAAGAATTGGAAGAGCCCACCCTGAGTTGGGGCTCGCCCCTTTGGCATGCGGCCCAACAGAACGAAGTAGAAATCGCGCGCCTCCTGTTAGATCGCGGAGCCGATCCGAATGCGAATGTATATGCCTCGGGTTGGCCGCTGCGCAACGCTTGGAACCACGAGGGCGGGGAACTGAAGCGCCTGCTGCTGGAGCGTGGCGCGAAGATGCAGCCGTACATGGTTTCCGAGACGCACAATGTAGCGGAAGCGAAGCGCCTGTTAGAAGAGGATGCGAGTGAAGATCTGGCGCAAGAGTTGACGTGGTCCGCTTGCGATCATGGGTGCCCCGAGATTGTCGAGATGGCGATCGGCAGACTGCCATGGCCGCGCCGTGATTCACGCTGGCACTGGATTATCATTCAACCCATTCGCGGGGCGAAAAGTGAAGGGCACTTCCAATGCATGGCGGTGCTATTGCGCCATGGGGTTGACGCCAATGTGGCGCGCTATGGCCAAAGAGCACTGCACTTCGCGGCAGCGTATTCAGGAGCGGTCAGTGATGCCGACCGCGCACGCTTCGCAGCCATGCTGTTAGACGCTGGAGCAAAATTGGATGTGCGCGATGACTTGTTAAAGTCAACGCCCTTAGGCTGGGCCTGTCGTTGGGGCCGAACGAAAGTGGCCGAGTTGCTGATTGCGCGTGGTGCGGTGATTGATGAGCCGGACGCCGAAGATTGGGCCACTCCCAAAAAGTGGGCCGAGAAGATGCAGCACCCCGACATCGTCGAAATGCTGGCAGCTTCCCGGCCCTGATGAGTCGCTTAGAAGTCGATTCGTGCGCCGACTTGTCCGGTGCGCGCGCCGCCAAAGTCGGAGCCGCGTGCACTGGTAATCACACCGACGCTTGAGCTCGAGATGTTCAAAACCGGGTCGGCCAGATTAGTGTGATTAAGGATGTTCGTAAATGAACCCTCAACCTTGAGATGCACTCGTTCGGTAATCGCGAAGCGTTTCGACAGACCAGCATTAACGTTGACGGTTCCCGGCCCGACAACGGAGCCAATGCCGGCACTACCGAAGCGTCCGATGGGAGCGAGAGTCTTGCCAGGGGTGGTGCCGATGAGGCAAGACTGACCGGGCGTCCAGCCCGGTGTGCCCGGACAGACATAAGCGGACAAATTGAACCAATCGTTGGCCGTTGGATTACCGAGTGTGGGGTTGCCGATCAGATCTGGTGCCTGTGCCCGCCCTATGATACCGGAGCCTGTACCAGACGGATCTCCGCCTGTGAAGTAAGGCGTGAGAAATGGCCCACTCTGCCATAAGAAGATGCTATTCAACTGCCAGCCTCCCAATAAGCTGTCAGCGATTCGATTTGAGTGAGACATGAATGAGCGGCCCTTGCCGATCGGTAGTTCATAAATAGCCGAGGTGAGCCACCTATTCTTGCGCGATGCATAGACAGGGCCGTATTCATGTTTCAAGTCGAGGGCATCCATGGTGCGGCCACCGGCGTTTTCTCCTGCGAAGCCACTCGGGGTGTAGCCCTGGTTGTCGGCTAGATTCTTGCCGAACGTGTACGAAGAATTGAAACCCAAGCCTGCGGTGTAGCGATGGCTAAATTCAATTTCAGCCGCTTGATAGTTGGCGTTGGCGCCATTGGCTCGGGTGTTAACCACGCCCCAGTTCGGAAAGGGCCGGTTGCTTAACGGCTGAAGCGCAAAGTATGTGGTGGAGTAGTTCGATTGATTCAAATTGGGAGCCCAAACCAGATCGCGAGTCTCCATGCCGACATATGAGACACGCAAGCCTGTGTTGTGACCCAGGTCTCGATCGATGGAGAAGTTAGTCTGCATTGAGTAAGGGTCTTTGTAGTTGATCTGATTTGCAGTACCGAAATAGTATGTGCCGGGGCTGCCGATTGTCGTTCCAGAGCCGATGCCACTCACGTTCGGCCATTGAATTTGTGGGACGCCCTTGACGAGAGTGTTGTTGTAGGTGGACGTGGCTGATTGCAAGGTTCCCGTTAGTGCGTAGTAGATAGAGCCGAGCACTTCGGTGTTGTAGACGCTGAAGCCGCCTCGGAAAACAGTTTTGTTGCCGAACGGACGATAAGCGAAACCAAAGCGCGGCATGAAACGGTTAGGCGCGGTGCGCAGGCTTTGCGGCAAGCCGGCTTGGCTGGCGGAGAGTACCGGTTCACAGGGCGCGCCGTTCAAAGTCACTCCTCCGGTTTTCTGACCAAGTGGGCAAGGATTGGTGCTAGCGAGACCGGGATCAAGCAAATTGGCATAGCCGTCAGGATAGATGATCGCGCCCGACTTAGCGTAGCTGGGATCGAAGTTGCCGATGTTGCCGGAAGCATCATGGTAGCCCGGGTGAAATTCCCAGCGCAGGCCATACTCAAAAGTCAGCTTTTCACTGAGTCGAAAGCTGTCCTGCACATAGGCGTTGTAGTGGTTGGTGATGCCATCGTTGTCCATTTTGACGTTGTCGAAATCGGTGGTTGCCGGAACACCCAAGAGAAAATCGCCAAAGGGCGCACCGGAGAACTGGCCGCTGAATTGGAATCCGCCATAGTTGTCGCCGCTTAGGAAGCCCAGCGGAGTGATGGCTTGAATATGGCGGTAGTCAAAGCCGAACTTGAGAGTGTGCTTGCCTTTGAGCCAACTCACGTTGTCGACAATCTGATAGGTGCGACCCTGAGTGATGCCGTTGAGACGGTCGGCCCCAAGGCCGGTTAGATTGTCCGAGAAAGAAACATCGGGAAGCCCATTGAAGAATGCCGGTAGTCCGGGCAAGCCCTGCAAGCCGAGAGACTGAGAGAACGCTGCGCCGTTATAAGGATTGGAAGTGCCGCTGTCGTTGCGCGTGAATCCGAACCGGGCCTCATTATAGAGGCTGGCGCTGATGGAATAGTTATGGGCGAGTGTGAGCAGGCGGTAGTTGTCGGGATTATTGCTAGACGGAACTAGCAGATCGTTGTTGGAAAGAGCGTTGATGTCTTTCGAAGTCCAGCGCCCGAAAATGTGCTGTTTTGAACCAAAATTCTGATCGATTCGGATATCGTACTGGTCGGAGTGATAGCTGTTATCGCGATTTACAACATAGTTCGCCGCGTGAAGGACGGACGTGTTGCCGTTGTTTGGCAACGGAAATAAACTAAGGAACTTTGCTGCCACTGGATTGATTTGACTTTGCGGGATGGTGTCGTTGGCGTATGGATTGCCGGAGAGGTCGGTAACAGTGACGCCCTCGGCGCTGAAATTGCCGTTGCGCATAGCCTGTGTAGGGACAGTGTCCTGCAGCGTTGAACTCTTAGGGAAACGAAAGCCCTCGTACGTGCCAAAGAAAAAGGTCTTGTTCTTGCCGTTATAGAGATGTGGCAAACTGACCGGACCGCCGGCCGTGACGCCAAAATCATTGGCTACGAGATGATTCTTTGTGGTGGAACCAAAGCCAGTGGCATTCATCGCCGCATTTTGGCTGTACCAAAAGAGACCTCCATGGAAGTCGTTGGAACCACTCTTGGAAACTGTAGTGATATCTCCCACCTGGCCATATTCAGCGGGGTTGCCGACTCCTTGTACTCTGATTTCGGCAATGGATTCGGTGGAAGGAAAAGCGTTTGAGAGTGGAGAATTGCCGGTCACATTCGTGATTGAAATGCCGTCGAGCGAATACTGAGTCTGCGAAGGCACACCGCCTTGGATGGAGAAGTTGCCGCTGTTATCGGCCTGAACGCCGGGAAGCGCTTGAATCACGTTGTAAGGGCTGGTATTGCCGTCGGCACGCACATTGACGGGCATTTGCGCCGGATCGAGCGACGCTTGGATGGTTTGGCTATCGGTGGCGATCACGCCTTGTGATGTTGATTCCACCGTGACGACTTGCGACATCTGGCCCACCTTGAGACTGCCGTCAACACGCAAGGTTTGACGGGCGGTGAGGTTGAGGTCGGTGACCGTGAAGGTTTCGAATCCTTTGGCGGTAACAGTAATGGAATAACGCGCAGGCAGCGCGTTGAGCAGCGAATAATCACCATTGCTATTGGTCGTTGTTTCGCTCATCGTATTTTCGTCTAAATTGTTCGCCACGACCGATGCGTTGGGAACAACAGCGCCGGAGCTGTCTTTGACGGTGCCCAAAATCGTGCCGAAGGTGGACTGCGAATAGGCAGAAAAGGACAAACACAAAGCGAAAGTGATCAAGACTACTGACTTCAAGCGAACCCCCTAAGTCGAATTATTTTGTAACTTGAAAAAGGTTACACTAGCGCTGTTTCATTCGAGTGTCAACCCGATGACAGAAATAATCGGTTTCAAGCTCGTTGGATATAAAAGGCGACAATGAAGTCTTGAAACCGATCCAAATTGTTTTTTTGCTCGTTGCGATCTTTTCGAAGCAAGCGATCGCCGCTGACGCTGACCCAAATAAGGTCGGTGAAGGAAATGCGCTTGCCTTGAAAACCGGTTCAGCTTCGCCGTTGGTGCAATCGGCGATGCGAGTGATCCTGAAAAATGTTCGGCAAATTCACGATGAAGCGATCAGGGTGGCTACCTTGGACGCGTTGCGTAATCCGGCCACGTGCGTAGTACATCGCGTGCGGGTCAACGACGAAGTCAAAGCGGCGATCATCGTGAAGTTGAAAGAAGAAGGACTGCTCGCGGAAGGCGGCGAAGCAGAAAGCGGGATTTTCCCACCACTAAATGCGGAGGGAAGCGCCTGTCCGCGACTAACGCTTACGCTGAGTGGAGCGCCTGGCAGTGGCTGGGGGAGCCATCATTCTTATCCGGGCGGATTGGCCGTGCATGAAGCTTTCAATCTGCAAAGCGCGCTTAATTTTGCTGCGCTTTACCGAAATGTTTACGGCAAAGGTTTCTTGATCAACCTGGACTGGGTGATTGCCGCTCCGGCATGGCACGATTGGGCCAAGACGATGGTCTTTCAGTGGAACGCCGACGGCTCCATAGCAAATGAATTCAACTTTGGCGGTACGGGTCACAACGACAACTACGGCGCGCCGGGAGACTCGCGGACTGGGGCGCATCATATTCTGGGCTTGGCGGAAACAATGGCTCGTGGTTTGCCTCCGGGCATGGTGATTGCACAAGCTAGCGCGCATGCAGCGCCCACACTAGGCAACGAGTACAAGGTGGTGAACTGGTTGCGAGCCGCTTCGTTGATTGCTCGCATTGATCCGGCGGCGAAAGGCTACCTTGTGATTGACAAATTCGGACACTGGCGCCTGCCACCGCTCAATCATCTATGGGATGGTCTTGATTTAAACAAGAACGACCAAGCAAACGTACTGCTGGAATACCAAATTCACAATCTTTCTGATGCGGATTTTGTGGAGTCAATTCCAGCCGCAGCCAATGCAGATCTGTTGCTGAAAACTGTGGCGAAGCAATTCGGGTATGGGGCGGCCGATGCCGCCGTTTATAACAACAAGTTCCGAAACGTAGTTTTGGCGTATTTGAGCGCAGAGCGGGTGAGCTTTCTGTATAGCAGTTACGGCCTGGATGCGGTTGTGAAGGAGATTGAAGCGCTCAAAACACGCGGCATCATCATCTTAGGGCCAAAACCCTAATTCTCGCCCAAGATTCCAATCATGCTTGTCTGGGCGATTTGAGCGGTCGCGTTACTCCAGATGTTCTGGTTGCTCCAAATATTCTNNTGGTTGCTCCAGATGTTTTGGTTGCTCCAGACATTCTGATTACTCCAGACATTCTGGCTACTCCAAACATTTTGGCTACTCCAGACATTCTGATTGCTCGAAACATTCTGGTTGCTGCCGACCGATTGCTCGTGCGAATCAAAACGCCTATACTCTGCCGCCAATGCTCCATTGCAGATCGTCCCCGATGCACAAACAACGGTGAGTTTGGCTGCGTGGCCTTCTTGCGCGGGAGTGTAATTCACGATCGGCGATTGCGCATTGCCTGAGAAGCCCTCACCGTCTAACAGAGCGGCTTGAATGTCGAGATAGCCGGCACCCACGGTAAACGTATCGTAATAACTGGTGAAAGATTGTCCGGTGGTTGGCTCGTAGGCGACGCTTGACTTGGGGAATCGTTTGAAAGCCGTGAGCATGAGGCGAGCTTTTACCTGATCAGGCGTGAGGTTAGGGTGAGCTTGGAGGAGGATGGCTACTGCTCCGCTGACCACAGGCGCCGCCATGCTCGTTCCGCTCAAAGTGAAGTATTTGCTAGATGGTGCGGTGGAGGAAGTCCACTCAAAGTAGTTCAATGGGACCACGTTGGACGGATACAAAGTCCTCAGTGTGCCCTGCGGGGCAAGGAGCGAGACGACCCGGTTGCCGGGCGCCAGAATGTCGGGTTTCACGACGTGATCAATGAGCGTGGGCCCCTTGGAACTGTAGCTGGCGATGCGATCGTCATCACGCTGCGGTGTGCCCATGGATTTCATTGCGCCCACGGTGATGGCGTATGGATCATTACCGGGAGAGCCGATGGTGCCGTAGCCGTTATTGCCGAAGGAATTGTCGCGACCGTCGTTACCGGCAGCGACGACCACTACAATGCCGGCGTTCCAAGCTTTCTCAACGGCTTGACACAACGGATCTGTCTTATAGCTCTCATAGACTGGATGGCCGAGCGAGAGGTTGATGACACGAATATTGTAGGTGTTTTTGAGTTGAATGGCGCGTTGAATGGCGGCAATCACGAAGCTATCGGCCCCGTTGCCGTTGCTGTCCAAAACACGAAGATCAATGAGCTGAGCGCCAGGCGAAATGCCGCGAAAGGTGCGCATACACCGGTCGCATGTCGAATCGGCGCCATCGCCCGCAATAATGCCCGCCACATGTTCACCGTGGCCAAAATAATCATCCGACGAACTCGCCATAATGAAATTCTCTCTGTAGACAACACGGCTAGACAAGGCAAGGCTTGGCTTGTCGAGATCGTCCACGTTGGAGATGCCGCTATCTATGACGGCAACACCAACACCGGAGCCATCCAACCCGAAGAGCCACCAAGCTGAGGTCGCGTTCACGGCGGCGGCGGTGTTATCGAGAAAGCTATGAACCGGGCGATCTTCGGCGATGGACAAGACTTCAGGATCTGCGGCGATTTGTTGCAAGCTCGAAGCGGGAAGGGAGTAAGCGCCACTGTTGATAATGCCGAGATCCGCTTTGATGATGCCGCCGTTCGAAATGGCTTTCAGATGCTGGCTGTAGGAGGGTGGATTTCGGTAATGAACAATGACTTGAATATTCTTAGACTGGGTTACGGACGACAAAGAAGCCGAGATAGACGCCTGTTGGGCGCTACCGGGAACGGAACTCAACATAACAGCGGACAGGGCCGCCCAAATTGAGTGTTTCACACTCTTCCCCCTGAAAATTTTGGCCGCAGTTTTGGCCAACTATAGCTTATTGAGAACAGTATATGCGAAAAGAAAGTGGCGGAACCCAAAAAAGATGCTTATTTAACAAAAATTCCTATCCAGTGTGTTTGGATCAAGAATGCGACTAGAAACAAGGCGTAACAGCGCTTGTCGAACCGCTTAGAAAGCGAAAGGTAGTTGACTAAAAGACAGTAACGCCCTTAGATTATAGACTAAAGCTTGTCTTAAGAGAATTAGATTTACGAGTAAGCGATAATTTTTCAGGGTTCCTTTGGCTATTAAGGCAATAATGAGCAAAACGAAAGCGAATGCATTGGATTTGTGTAAGCTGGCTTTCTTTTTCTTGCTAGCGACGGCTTCCTGGGCGACTGGGCTTGACCTGTCGTCGCTAGATCCAACTAAGGATATCCGCGATTATCATCAAGATGTTTGGGGGATCGATCAGGGGCTGCCGCAGAACTCCGTCCACGTGATCTTGCAAACCAAAGATGGGTACATCTGGTTCGGCACGGAATTGGGATTGGTGCGTTTTGACGGCTTGCGCTTCGAGGTGTTCGATAAGAACAACACTCCGGATCTTGGGAACAACACCGTTGTGAGTTTGCTGGAAGACCGCGCCCACACTCTGTGGATTGGGACCTATGGCGGCGGGGTTTCCTATTACTCTAAGCATAAGTTCAATCGGCTGGGAGCAAAGGAGGGATTGCCCGGCCAGACCGTGCGCGCTTTGCTTGAAGACGCGAGCGGGGATATTTGGATTGGTACCGATGCCGGACTGGCTCGCCTTCACAATGACCGGATCACTGTCTACAAAAGGACAGATGGGCTGGCCGGAGATCAGGTCTACGCGCTAGCTCCAGGTTTCGACAACACCATTTGGATTGGAACGCAAGACGGACTGACCAGTTACCACGGCGGCAAATTTTCGAACTATAAAGGCGCGCCGGGCCTTCCGAACTCACCGGTGCGATCTTTATACGCGGGCGAAAGCAGTCTTCTGATCGGACTCAATGGGGGCGGGTTGTGTGAGTGGCGCGATGGGCGGTTCACCAACATTACAAAGAGTGATGGGCTAACTGATAACGGCGTACCAGCGTTGCTGGAGGATAGGAGCGGAACCGTTTGGATTGGTACTTACGGCGGAGGTTTGTGCCGCCGTGTGGGCAAGACATTTACACATTACACGAAGAGCGACGGCTTGCCCATTAACGATGTTCGCGCCTTGTTTGAAGACAAAGATGGATCGCTATGGATTGGGACCGGCGGTGCGGGGTTGGTTCGACTTTCGGCAGGGCGTTTATTCGCGACATACGGCGAGCGCGAAGGGCTTAGCTCCGATACGGCTATGGCCGTGATGCAGGACAGTCGTGGCGATATGTGGATTGGAACGAATACGGGTGGCTTGAATCGTTGGCACGACGGGAAAATCACAACTTTTACAACAAAGAATGGTTTGGCAGATAATGTGGTTTTTTCTTTGGCGGAGGATTTGCATGGCGACCTCTGGATTGGCACGCATGGCGGACTGAGTTATTTGCGCCATGGCCATTTCTCGAACTACACAGAACGTAACGGTTTACCGTTGAACATGGTGAGCGTTGTTTATGTCGACCATGCGGGTACAGTATGGCTTGGAACGAAGGCTGGACTCACGCGCAAGGATGGGAATCAGTTCACCACCTTCACCGCTAAAGACGGTCTTTTGGACAAGCCGATCACGAGTATTTTTGAGGATCACAATGGCAGTCTCTGGGTGGGGACATTTGGGGGTGGGGCGGAGCGTTACGCGAAGGGTAAGTTTGAAGTGTTTGACACGAAGCGAGGCTTAGCCGACGACAGTGTTTGGACTTTTTATGAAGACAAAGACGGCGTCTTGTGGGTGGGAACCGCCGGCGGTTTGAGCCGTTTGAAAAATGGCAAGTTTAGTTCGTTTACGGCGAAAGATGGTCTGCTGGACGATGGTATTGTTTCTATCGTTGAAGATGACCAAGCAGCCTCGGTTGATAATTTGTGGCTTGGATCAGAGCGCGGTGTGTTCCGCGTGGCGAAGCAGGATTTAGCCGATTTTGCCGACAAAAAAAGTGAACACGTGCCATCGGTTTCTTACGGTGTTTCGGATGGGATGAGCACTACGGAGTGCAACGGCGGGATTCAGCCTTCCGTTTGGAAGAGCCGCGATGGACGGCTCTGGTTTCCGACGATGAAGGGCGTGGCCGTGGTGGATCCCACGAAGGCGAGTTCGGTAGTGCAGCCGCCGCAGGTTGTGTTAGAAAGCGTTCGGGTGAATGGAGCGGACGTGGATATAAGTTCGGCTTTTGACGCGCCGCCGGGAAATGGTGATCTGGAGTTTCGCTATTCGGCCCCAACCTTCGTCTCTCCGCAAAAAACTGTCTTTAAGTACATGTTGGATGGATACGACAGAGAATGGGTGGATGCGGGGACGCGAAGAATGGCGTTTTATACAAACATTGCGCCACGTACTTATCACTTTCGCGTTGTCTCTAGCAACGGCTTTGGGAAATTCAGTAGGGAGGCGCGGTTCGATTTCAGGCTAGGGCCATTTTTTTATCAGGCCCTGTGGTTTCAGGGTTTGTGCGCTTTCTGTGCGGCAGCGATCGCACTTGGGCTGTATGCTTCTCATGTGCGATCGGTGGAGGGGCGCGAGCGGGCGCTGGAAACGCGCGTGGACGAGCGCATGTCTGACTTGCGCAACGCGTTGGCCGAACGCGGGCGCGCCGAGCGAGAATTAGTCAAGGCCAAACAATCCGCTGAGGAAGCCAGCCGTGTGAAGGGCGAGTTTCTGGCGAACATGAGTCATGAAATCCGCANNTCCGCACTCCTATGAACGGCATTGTTGGTATGACCGACTTGGCGTTGGCTACCAATCTCACTCCGGAGCAGTATGAGTATCTGGGGATGATCAAATACTCAGCCGATTCGCTGCTCACCGTGATTAACGACATCCTTGATTTTTCGAAGGTGGAAGCGGGCAAACTCGACCTTGAGCCGATGGACTTCGATTTGCGCGACAGTTTGGATGACACGTTGCGGCTGGTGGCAATCCGCGCCGATCAAAAGGGGC
>PMQB01000126.1 GCA_003169195.1 Bryobacterales bacterium | reverse complement strand
GAATGTTCCACGTGAAGCTTTTTTGACGACAAGGCTCTGGAGCAAGCCGACAGAGCAAATGGAAGCAATCAATTCATCGAGGCCGTCTTCGGCACCGCTGGTGCGGACGTTGTCCTCCCAGAGGGTCAATTTGTGGAGGGGGATCTCGACGGTTTCTAGTTTAGTGAGGTTGAGCATTTTGGCATTTGTCCTTTGTGAAATCGAATTGGAATCGAGCCGCACAAGTGGCGGCTTCACCTTCCATAGGCGGAGCAAATGCGAAGTCTCCGGCGCGTTGGCCAGGGTTAGCGAATCGCGGCAGCGATTTTTTGGAGGGAGCGCAGCGGAAGGAGCCAAAACCCGGAGGGCGCGCCCTGGCAACCGCTGGAGCGGAGCGTAAGGTTTGCGCAGGGAAGGAGAAGCGGAAATGGATCGCGCAGCGGACCTTGTGAGAGGTAGGGCGTTGCGGGAGGGAACGGCCCGCTGGGATGGGTGACGGAAGACAGGCGGCGAAGCGGAAAGACGCGGGCTGGTGGAAAACGTTCTGGCGGCTGAAGACGTGCGGGTGGAAAAAAGCGCCTGGCTGGAGGCAGGGAAGATACCTGAGCTAGGGAGTCAAGACGTTTTTTGCGGCTGTTTCCACAGGCAATGGGCGCTCACTCACGACATTTGCACAGCTTTGACCAGTGCGCCACCAGGGCGTTCTTCTTTTGGCCAATGCTAGCCAGGTGGATCTCCTCACGGTAGCGTTGGCAAACCTGAGCGCCATGCAGCAAGGCTCTCCAGTTGGGCGTGTCGGCCGATGTAGCGATCAAGCGTGCCGTTGATGGCGGGGTTTTTCACGTTCAGCAAGTGCCGCGGAGACAATCAGGAACTGGCTCAAAGCTAAGTTGTTCTTGTCAAGATCGCCCGCCGCCGGACCTACCATCCAAACCTCGCCCGCACAAAGTCAACGATCATTTGAAAGCGTAGAGATTTGGACTTTGAGCCGGCCCAGCAACATTATCTGCGCCAGAGGCTCAATTCATCCGTCCGATCATCTGCGCCTTCTGTCGAATCACTTCAGCATCTCACTACGTGTCCGGCTTACCGCCCTTTAATGCCTGTGTCTGGCGGCTGATTCCAGGAATTATAATTGGAGAGCTAGCCGGGCAACTTGAGGCTGGCATACTACGTGAAGAAAACCGGTTTGCACCCGCTGGTGCCTCCAAAAATGGCGAAAAGCACAGTGAATTTTGATATCGTGCGCGACATCGGTCTCAGGCTGCCCGGAGTCCAGGAGAGTACAGCGTATGGAGCGCCGGCCTTGAAGGTTCAGGGACAACTCTTAGCCTGCATCCCATCTAATCGTTCGGCCGAACCGGATTCGCTCGTCGTTCGCGTAGATTCCGATGAGCGCACCGAGCTGCTGGCTGCGGCTCCAGATGTTTACTATGTCACGGACCATTACGTCGGCTACAGTGCCGTGCTCGTTCGCTTGTCTCTCATCACTCCCGACACGCTGCGAGACTTGCTCGGAATGGCACACAAGTTTGTCACCCGCAAAGCCTCGCCCCGGGTATCGGCGCGGAAGCGCTCCTAATCGAGCACGCATTTCCGCGCTTGAGCGCACGTAAGATTGGCCGCGTAGTCGCCAAGGGTTAGATCTACACATCGCCGTTACACACGGACTATTCGAGCCGAGAGTAAGATCTATGGTTGGCGCGTTTGCCTCCCCAGTATTGGGTTAAGCGCTGCCAACTTTCGTGAAGCACGACGCGCAAAACTGTTCAGACCTTGCATGTCGTTTGATAAACCGGAAGTCATTCCTGCAAGCGCGGTAGGTTTCGTTCAGCGGCGAAACAGACTGCCTGCAAACGCTGTCGTTTCTGCGCCCACCTGACCCTAGCTTAGCTAGCCGATTTACTCCCAAGGTGATCGAAGTCTATCGACTCCCTCGCATAGTTTCTCGTACCAGCCGTCCTCCATATTTCTGAATTCTGAGGGCTTCACTAATGCATCTGCTTTCCCAAAGGGCAGCTCTGTCAAACTCTGTGAACCGCCGTGACTTGGCAACTGTCTCCTGTCCATTGCCGCTGCGTCGTCGCGTCGAAGCTCCGTAGTCAGCGGTTAGAACCGGGCACATGTTTCCTACTGAATCCGGTTGTTTTCGAGTAACTTAGGAGGTCTTAGAAAAATTCCGCGGGTTTAGCCGTCCCTTTTCACTTCTGTGATGCAGCGTGGGCAATGATCACAATCTGTTTGGCAATATCTTCGGGCGAAAGAATAAAATCGATGCAACCGCTGGCGATCGCGCTCTCCGGCATATCCGATTGTCCCGCCGTCTCGGGCTTCTGCGCAATCGTGATGCCACCTACTTCTTTTATCCCGCAAAGAGCTGCGGCCCCATCACCGTCAAAACCCGAGACGATGACCGCGATCAGCCTGCCGTCCCAGTTATGTGTAAGGGAGCGCAAGAAAACAGTAATTACATCGGGCCATCCCCTGGGCTTGGAGATCGGCTCCAGGAGGAACTCCCCCTCGCGAACGTGCAAGTCACGCTGCGGCGGGATGATGAATACACGGTTGGGTTGGATCAGCAGACTTGCCGTGATCAGTTCCACCGGCATCTTTGTGTAGTTCGGGAGAATTTCGTGGAGGTGGGTAGCTACCGTCCGAAGGTGATTAACAATGACGATCGCAGCACCCATATCGGCAGGCAGATGGCGAAGTAAACGAATGTATGCGTCGAGGCCGCCGGCCGAACCGCCTATGCAAACTACTGGGAAATTCCTTGCGGGCTTTGCAGATTCCATATTCATTCCCAGTACGCAAGTCAATCCGACCGGCCAAGGGTCACAGAGATCGTTATGATATCCCCAGCTTCTTCATCATGACGATCAGGGTCGTGCGTGGTAACCCAAGGCGGTTGGCGGCGACACTGATTGAGCCACCGGCCTCCTTGACAATGCGCACAATGTGCTGCCGCTCCATATGCGCGAGCGTAGCATCAACGCCGACCGTCGCCGCGTCGGCCTGCAACTCAGTCACGGGCCCGCGAAGCGTTGATCCTGGCGATAGGATCACGGACCGCTCGATGAAGTTCTCCAGTTCGCGTACATTGCCCGGCCACGACCACCTAACGAGGTCTTCCATCGTCTCCAGCGGGATGCTGTCAATGGTCCGATTCATTTTCGCTGCGTACTTCTTCATGAAGTGCCGAACGAGCGCGGGTATGTCTTCCGGGCGATCGCGCAGCGGCGGCGTCGTGATCGGAAAGACTTTCAGGCGATAGTAGAGATCGCTGCGGAAGAGTTTATCGCGCATCATCTGCGTGAGGTTCCGGTTGGTTGCCGCCACCAGGCGGACATTGATGAGAATGGTTCTTGTGCCGCCCAACCGCTCAAAGGATTTTTCCTGCAAGGCGCGAAGTAATTTCGGCTGCAGATCCAGGGGAATGTCTCCGACCTCGTCCAGAAACAGAGTTCCCTGGTTGGCCATCTCAAAGCGGCCGATTTTTTGAGACAAAGCGCCGGTGAACGCTCCTTTTTCGTAGCCGAAGAGCTCGCTTTCCAGCAGACCGCTTGGAATGGCCGCACAGTTCAGCGTGACAAAAGGGCGATCTTTGCGCGCACTCATTCGGTGGATGGCGCGCGCCACCAGTTCTTTTCCGGTGCCTGTTTCGCCCAGGATCAACACCGTGGCGTCGGTCGGGGCGACGACTCCGATCTTTCGCGTCACGGCCTTCATAGCCGCGCTGGCACCGATAATCTCCCCTTGTGGCTCAAGTGCCTCGTCATCGCCCTTCGCGCTCTCGAGCCTCTCCCTCTCACGAAGGTCCGTGAGGAACGCAACCCAGCGGAACGGCATCAGGCTCAGGATGGCGGTGGTCACCAAAACCGGGACGGTTGTTCCGTCTTTGCGGATCAACTCTTTTCTGACCGGGGCGGAGACGCCGAAGCGCAAGGCCTCTTCATGCGCGAGTTCGTCTAAAGCCGCGTATTTCTTTGGTGTGAGAGTCGACCACTGGATCTTACCGGCCAGCAGTTCCGCACGGCTGTGGCCGACGAGTTCGAGAAACGCGTCATTGGCCTCTGGAATGCAATCAAACTCTCCCGAAACGACGCCGGCGATGGCCGATTCGGCGGGTGCAGCGGGCCCTGCAGCCACGCCACGGCGCATCTGTTCCTGCCTTTGCCGCCGGTCGCTCAAGTCACGTACTACCACGGCGAAGCCCTGCACATTTCCGTTCTCGCCGTGCATTGGCGCTGCCATCATGCTTGCCCAGAAGCGCGCTCCATCTTTTCTCAGCTGCCAGCCTTCAGCAATGAAACGGCCTTCTTGAATGCTTCTACTGAATTCTTCTTGTTCGTCCCTGCCGGATTTGCCGTAACCAAGAATCGACATAGGCCGGCCGACCGTTTCGTCATTCTTGTACTGGTAAATGATTTCCGCACCTGGGTACCATACGGCAATTCGTAAGTCCGCAGCCAGCAGGAAAAGCGCGCAGTCCGCTCGATTGCCTTCTGTGACCGGAATGGTCCCAAGAGGCCGGAACGCGGTCACGCGCATCAGTGCCTCAAGTGCCTTCATGCCGTTTTCCTTGAGCGAATACTGGCGCTGAGCTGTAATGGAGTTCACTGACATTTCCTCATCTTGCCTCGCTCATCCGGAACAGGGATCGCCCGGAAACCCCGCCATGTATCCCGAACAAGGGGAATCTGAGAATGCCGATGCGCAATGATAACACCTCGCTGCGCGCACGCCCGCGTGGTTTGGTCCTTGAAGTGCCATCAGGGCTCTATAATCAAGTTTCGCAGAAAACCCGATTTTTGGATCGCATCACTCGGCTCGGAACCGCCATTGCAAAGGCAACCTGAGAATCGCTTTAAAGGAACTCCTAAGGACTAAATCATGGCAGAAGCAGAGACTGGCGCGAACGCGCCGGAAAAGTCGTTGAATCCAGAGACTGTCGAGCCCGCGTCCGAGCCACAGAGCCCACCGTTCCCGGTTGTCGGAATCGGTGCGTCCGCGGGAGGCATCTCGGCGTTCGAGGCCTTCTTCTCCACCATGCCCGCCGAGAGCGATTCTGGCATGGCTTTTGTCCTGGTTCAGCACCTTGCCAGGGACCACAAGAGCATCTTGGCCGAGTTGATTCGGCGCTACACCCAGATGCAGGTTTTTGAGGTGGAAGACGGCATGGTCATCAAGCCGAACTGCGCATATATTATCCCTCCCAATCGCGATATGCAGCTTTCCAATGGCGCGTTGCACCTGCTGGAACCCAGTTTGGCCCGCGGCATCCGGCTCCCAATCGATTTTTTCTTCCGTTCCCTGGCCCAAGACCAGCGCGAACGAGCCATCTGCATTGTGCTCTCGGGCACCGGTAGCGATGGCAGCCTGGGCATCAGGGCGGTGAAGGGCGAGGGCGGCATGGTGATGGTGCAAACACCCGAATCCACTGAGTATGACGGCATGCCCCGCAGCGCTATCGCTACTGGGATGGTGGATTTCGTGTTGCCTCCAAACGAAATGCCAGCCCAACTCCTGGCCTATGCCAGCCATGCGTTTGTGGCTTCCGCCTCTTCGACGTCTCCTCATCCGGCGGGTGCGCTGGAGAAAATATTTCTCCTGCTCCGCTCCCAGACGGGCCATGACTTTTCCCAATACAAACGCAGCACCATCATGCGCCGCATCGAGAGACGTATGGCCGTCCATCAGGTTGATCGGCTGGACGACTATCTTCGTTATCTGCAACTCACGAAGGCCGAAGTGGACGCATTGTTCAAGGACCTCCTGATTGGCGTGACCAATTTCTTCCGCGATTCCGAGGTTTTCGACACTCTTCGAACACAGATCATTCCAAAGCTTTTCGCCGGCAAGGTCGCCAACAGCGCCATTCGCGTCTGGGTGCCGGGCTGTTCCACCGGTGAGGAAGCCTATTCCATCGCGATGCTCCTGCGCGAACATATGGAACAGCAGAAGGAGAGCTTCAAGGTGCAGGTTTTCGCCACTGATATCGACCGTGAAGCGATCGAACAGGCCCGAGTCGGCAGTTACCCATCCAGTATCATCTCAGACGTTTCACCGGAGCGCTTGGCCTACTTTTTCGAGCAGGAAAATCCCGACGGCACTACCTACCGCATCCATAAGATCGTCCGCGACATGCTCATTTTTTCCGAGCACGATATCGTCAAAGACCCGCCATTCTCGAAACTCGATCTGATTAGTTGCCGCAATCTCCTTATTTATATGGGTCCGGATCTGCAAAAGAGGCTCATGCCGCTGTTCCATTACGCCTTGAATCCGGACGGTATTCTTCTGCTGGGTTCGTCCGAGAGTATAGGAGATTTCGCGAACCTATTTACAGCGATTGATCGCAAAGCGAAAATCTATCAACGCAAGACGGAGAATGCAGCGGGCCATCGTGTGA
The DNA here is from genome assembly GCA_003169195.1 of Bryobacterales bacterium. Classification (GTDB taxonomy): domain Bacteria; phylum Acidobacteriota; class Terriglobia; order Bryobacterales; family Bryobacteraceae; genus Bog-105. Next base: position 5,894 of record PMQB01000126.1, on the reverse strand, counting down.
GCATCACTGGGTTATTTCCGCGCCTGCAGGGAACCGAGCTCGCACCGCGTGCGGTTAGCGTCGCGTCTAGGGACCAAAAACTTCCTTTGTCCGAGATCGCCACGGAGACCCTGATCGCACACTACGCCCCCGTGGGAGCGCTAGTCACCGAGCGCGGTGACATCCTCTACTTGTTGGGCCGAACCGGCGAGTACCTGGAACCGTCCCCGGGTGAGGCCAGTATGAATATCTTCAAGATGGCTCGCGAAGGGTTGCGCGGCGATTTGACCATCGCTCTGCACCGGGCTGCGTTGCTCGGCATCACGACCCGCCACGCCGGCTTGCGCGTTAAAAACAACGGCAACGCCGCTGCCTGCGATCTTACAGTGATTCCTGTACCTGCGGACGCGGAACGGTCCATACCGGATGGCCTATTTCTGGTGATCATCGAGGAGCGCCTGCCATCGGCTCCCCGGCCCTCCACCGAAAACGCCGTGGACGCCGCCGAAGGCGCTGCATCGGCCAGTCTGGATCTCAACGAGTACCTTATCAATCTTAAGCAGCAGTTGCGGGCGAAAGATGAACACCTGCAAACCGTGATCGAAGAACTGGAGAGTTCCAACGAAGAGCTCCGCTCCGCCCATGAGGAAATGCAGTCGGTCAATGAGGAGATGCAATCCACCAACGAGGAACTGGAGACATCCAAAGAAGAACTGCAATCGCTGAACGAGGAACTGGCCACTGTCAATAGTGAACTCAATGTCAAAGTTGCCGATTTGTCGCGTTCCAACAACGATATGAAAAATCTGTTGAGCGGCACGGGCATCGGCACCGTTTTCGTGGACCACCTCCTTCGCATTCTTCGCTTTACCCCAATCATCTCCCCGCTGATCAATCTGATCGAAACGGATGTGGGGCGTCCGCTCGACCAAATTCGCTCCAATCTGGTGGGTTATGACAACTTGGCAGTCGACCTGAAGGAAGTGTTAAGCAGCCTGATTCCGAAGGAACTGGAAGTGCAGACCCATACGGGTGCGTGGTACCTGATGCGCATTCGGCCCTATCGGACGCTGGAAAACGTCATTGAAGGTTGCGTGATCACGTTCACGGATTGCACCGCCATGAAAGAGGCGGAAGCGGCGTTGCGGGATTCCGAAGCGTTGCGCCGCCTGGCCGTGGTGCAACGCGATTCCCGCGATGCCATCCTAGTGCAGGACATGACAGGCCGGATCCTGGCTTGGAATCCCGGAGCCGAAAGGTTGTATGGCTGGAAGGAGGCGGACGCACTGGCAATGAATAGTCGCGACTTGATTCCGGAGAGCGAGCGCGAGCAATCCCTGGCAACCATCCGGCAGCATTGTCAGGACGGCGTCCTCACGCCGCTGCGCCAACAACGCGTAGGGAAAGATGGGCGAGTCGTGCCTGTATCACTCATTGTTTCGGGACTGGTGAATGGCGCCGGGGAAACATATGCGATCGCGACGACTGAAAGAGGGTTGGCTACCTGACCTTAGGTTTCCGGCCCGGAACTGTTCGCCCGTGCAGAAAAACCGGCATGCCCTCGGTACAACGCCGTTCCGACTCCCTGGCAAAGCGGAAATGGATGTACACCAAGCAACTTGGAATGCCTAAGATGATTGTCTCCCGTTGCCAATCCATGTCACTAAGCCGCAGGCGGGCTGTTTCTCAGCACGAACGCCATGCACCACGGGCATCGTTACAATAGCGTGATCGCGAATGGCTGATGATTGCCAGCGGTAACCGCCAAGATCTTCTGTACGTCGGCCCAAGCTGGAGCAAAAGGAAGAGACTCGTGCGGGAAGACACGTGGCGCCATAATCGAACCTGCGATTCCAGCCTGGACACCAATCGCGCTTCGGGGCACACCGAAAGAACGAGCGCAATGATGAAGCGTAAGTTGCACGGTTTCGTGTGCATAGTGATCTTCGTTCACCTTCTGCGCGAGTATTGAATTAACTTCCGAAACGGTGATCGGGTTTAATGGATCGGTCCTGCGACGCGAGACGATCCCGAAACTCACTAGCGGTATTGCAGCGTTGCTCAATCTTACCGGGAGACAGACCGCGCTCTTACCGCATAAAATCGCCAAAGTCTGCCATCATATGGTCGTAAACCTTGACGACGAGTCCGGCAATGTCAGGGCCATTAAGAAATGTCAGCCATAGCGAGTAACGCATGGGAATGCTCGAAAAGTTAGTCGAACATTGATTCGGACTCCTTTGGAAAAGTTTGGAAAACGTCTCCGGCTATATGCCCGTCTACGCCAAATCCGAGATTGACCTTGTAGTAAATTATGTGGCGCAACTGGCCCCTGCGCATCGGCTAAAGGACCTTGGAGAGTGCGAAGGCCACATAACGCGCTTGACCACATAAGATTAAAAAGCAGCTTCATCGCTCGGACGCAAGACGGCGTTCTCGGTCGCGAAGTTCTTATTAATCGATATGTCGGACAATTGGGTTCGGCAGGCTACTCGTGTGTAGTCGCCAAGCATTTAGGAATCGCCAACCAGTCACCTTTCAGATACACGTCATCCGAAAAGCGGCACGGCGAATAACGCCATCGAGTGTTCAATCCGCATCGCCGCACACCTCATCACGGCGTGCTTCTGGATGATCTTCGGCGACAGATCCGTACACGTCGCCAGGTATTCCAGGAATGGCTGGAAGCAGGCCACGAGTTTCTGCCCCGACGGCAGGGTCTTGTTCCCATCCACGAGCGCGGCGAATCGTTCAGGCCACGGCAGTAATGCTCCAGGTCGGCGGCCGGCGCAGGAGTGCGCGGTTTATGCTGGGAGTTCTCGCCGCCCTTCTTTGCCATGTTGTAACTCATCACGATTTTAAACCGTTGCCCAAATTTCCGGGGCTTGGTTTACCTGCATGCCCGCTTCAGTTCCGATCACAAAAGCGTTGAAATCACCGTGCGTCCGCGCAAACGTTCGGCGGCGGTCTAGGTCCTCAACAAGACACATAACAACCCGTAGTGGCCTGGCTGCAGGCGGGAAGATTCGTGAGTTAGTGAGTCAAGAGTTCTTTTGCGACCGTTTCCACAGCCACAGGGCGGTCACTTACGGCATTTGCACAGCTTTGGCCAGTGCGGCCACCAGGGCGCTTCTTCGTTTGGCCAAGCTGGTCAGGTAGATCTCCTCACGGTAGGGTTGGCGATCTTTCCAACAACGGTAAAGGATACGCATCCATTTGAACGCCAGGGAGCGCACCGCGGCGTGGTGTTTCTTGCCGCGGGCTTTCTGTTGCTGATAGTAGGCTTTGGCCCACTCGCATTGGGCAATCGAACAACCCGCCCATTCGTGAAATGTCTGGCGCAAAAACTTCGGACAGGCCCGTCGGAAATGTACCCATTCGGTGTTGCCGCTCGCTTCTTTGACGGGCGCGATACCGCTAAAGCAGTGCAGTTCGTTGGCCGAAGCATAGCGATAGCGCTGGGTTCCCAGGGCCGCCATCAGTCGGGGTGCCAGAGCCGCACCTGCTCCGGGAAAGGATTGGAAAATGTGCCAGTCCTCCTGTTTGGCCGCGAGCTCGGCGATATGTTTTTCCAGCTGCCGGATGGAGTCCCGCAGCACTGCGATCTGCCGCACCCAGGCCGCCACCAGGAAAGGAGCCGAATCCATCAGGGCGCGGTCGAAGGTGGCTGGAATGGCCTGCCGGATCTGGTTGAGGCGCTCTGGGATCTCCAAGCAATGGTGGGTGCGCAGAAACTTCTCTAGCTTTGCCGGCTTGGCCTTTTGGATCTCCTGCAAGCTCGGCCACTGTTCCAGCAGATCACCCACTACGGCCGAAGTCACCTCGTCAAACCACCCTAGGATCTGCGGAAAATACAACTTCAGCAGATCGGTGAGCCGGTTACTGAGTGCCGTGCGCTCGTCCACCAACTTGCGCCGATTCTCGACCAGAGTTTGCACTAATCGCATCTCGACCGTATCCGGATCCAGGCGTCGTAGTCGGCTCCGATGGGCGGTCAGAATCTCCAGCAACAGATCCGCGTCGACGGGATCGCTCTTGCTGCGCGATGGGTACCAAGCTTCGCGAAATTTGGCCAGCGTCGTGGGGTGGACCGGATACAGATGCACGTGCGCGTATTTACTCAGTATCACCGCCAAGGCCCCCCGTCGCTGTTCCAGCGCCACGGCCAACGGCCGGCCCGCGAAACGCAAATGCAACTCCATGATCCACACTTCCACCGCTTCCGGAGTGCTGTCCAGATTCCCTCGTTGGAGGGCTTGTTGCCCAGCCACTTTGAGACTCCAGTAGTGTTTTTGATCCGCCCAGTCGATCGCCACAAAAGCAGCGAACTCCGGTTCTGAATCTGCTTTGACGATTGGTTGTTCTGGTATTTGCTCCATGCCTTGCCTTTCTTAAGAGAATGTTCATCCCGGCAAGAGGGCCTTGTCTCCCCGAGAGCCTTATAGTAGTCTTCAGACATCGGGACGATACCTGAGAATTCGTCATGGAAACAAGGCTAAGCCCGCGGTTCGAGAATCTTCCCTAAAACGTCGAACGTTGGGGGCTCCTACTCGTAACCGCGGGTTTCCGCCGGTTGAAAACTACACTACCCGACATCGCGCCCGTCGGCGCAACACCGGACAGGAAGGTCACGCCTTTTGCTGAGGTAAGAGTTTTCCACAGCCCGGCGCCGCCGACTACTGTGGAAAACCCTTTCTTGATCCTCGTCCCTTCGGATCAACTATAAGGGGCTCCTTCCCGCCAGAGCGTTGGGAAGACGAGTAGCGATCGTGTGAGGAACAACAGAAAGGAAGGAAGTAAGGGTAAGAGGAGAAAGAAGCAGAGCATGAATGAAAAACAGAGAAACACGAAATGGAGAAGGACACAGAAGAGCAACAAGAACAACTGAGAAGAAGAAAACCAAAGGATGATGTCGCCAAGGAGCGTGGAAAACGAACGGATGATCTATCACGAGAAGAAAAGACAGATAGCAATGAACATCCACAGGAATACCGAAGAGAAGGTGATGTTGACGATGCTGATGAGAAAGAACGTGATGAATGTGGAGAAAGAGAATTAGATTTGAGTGAAGGCGTGAGGTGTTTGGCAGAACGAAGGAAAAGAACTGAATGAGAAAGGAGTCTGGTCCCCCGTGAGGGGGTGAGGGGGCGACTGAGGGGAAAGCTTCTGTTCCTTATTTCCCGAGGAGCCGGCTTAAGCCGGCGGATCGGAGGCCGCGTCAGCGGCGGCCTCCCCAGTTTGGTTGAATTGCGGGTCGATGGCGGCGATTAGGAATTTCGCCGTAGTACTGATGGTTTGCAGCGACTGTTTCAGTTGAGCGCTATCGATTTTGTAGGTTGCGAGATAGTTGCATGCGACGTGCTCGATCCCGAAGTGGCGCATGACCACGTAGGCAATCGCTTCTGCTTCGAGCTCGCGCTGTTGTCTGTTTTTGTTGATGGCATCGGGTTGCTTATCCTTTTTGTGGAGGAGTTCGTGCGCGAGCTCATGCGCGATCACGCCCGCCTTGGCCGTGGGCGACAAGCTGGTGCGGATGACGATGCGGCCGCCGGCAGAGTAGCCTTCGACGCCGGGTTCTTTGATCTCTTCGTAGTCGAGGATGATGTTTAGATCTTCATCGGTGACCCATTCGAGGCGGCTGAGTAGTTCTTCACCGCCAGAGTCAGCACCGTACGTGAGGGCCGGAAGTGGTTGGCCTTCGGTGTCCTCTTCGCAGAACACGTAGACGGTCCGGAAGCCGTGGACGGATTTGATTGTTGTGCTGTCTTGTTTCGTTTCATCAACTGTTTTGCGGTAGACGCACGGTGCGAGAATGGCGATGCCCTTTGCGCCTTTCTTAACGTGGCGGCCGAGTTTGCGCCAAGTGTGAAAACCGGCAACTTGACCGGTGGACGCAGCGGGGCGTTGGAACGCGA
>PMQB01000169.1 GCA_003169195.1 Bryobacterales bacterium | reverse complement strand
GGTGCGCAGGGTTTTCGACGGGGCTGATGTATGCACCTGGGTCGAGTGCGCAGGCGCCGGAGCTGGAGCAGTTGTGCAAAGTCGTAGCTAAGCGCGGTAAGTTTTATGCCACGCATATGCGGAGCTATTCAGACACGCTGCTGGAGGCAACACGCGAACAGGTCCGATTAGCGGAGAAGGCAAATTGCCGTTTGCAGATTTCTCATTTGCAAGCGGCGGGCCGGGCGAATTGGCAACGGCAGGAGCCGACTCTGAATGAAATTGAAGCTGCGCATGCGCGCGGTGTAGATGCAGAGTTTGATATTTATCCTTATCAATGCGGAAGTACCGTTCTTACGCAGTGTTTGCCGCAATGGACGCTCGACGGCGGAAATGGTGCGCTGCTGAAAAGATTGCGCGATGCGGAGATGCGAAAAACAATTTTTGAAGAAATGAAAGCGGCACCGCGTTATTGGAACGACGTCACAATATCTTCGGTGGCGACGGCTGCGAATGAGCCGCTAGTTGGTAAGACGGTGGCGGAGATCGCCGGGTTACGCGGAATCGATCCTGAGAATTGCGCCATGGACATTCTGGTTGAGGAAGACGCTGCGGTGAATATTGTTTCGTTCAATCAGAGTGAAGAGAATTTGCGGCAGTTGATTACGCATCCGCTTTGTTCAGTGATTACGGATGGATTTTATGTGAGGGGGAAAGCGCATCCGCGGCTGTATGGGACGTATCCGGAATTGTTGGGCAAGCTGGTGCGGGAAAGGAAATGGCTGGCACTGAGCGAGGCTATTCATAAAAGCACGGGGAAACCGGCGGCGCGCTTGAATTTGGCGGATCGGGGTGTTTTGCGGGCGGGCAACGTTGCGGATTTGGTGGTTTTTGATGCGGAGAAGATCAGCAGTCCGGCCACGTACGAAGAACCGAACCGAGATCCGAGCGGCATTGTGCATGTGATTAAGAATGGCGTGGTGGCATGAGCCGCCGACGCTGGCTGGTTCTTGCGTTTGTTTTTCTCGGAATTTTAGTCAGCTATATTGATCGCGGCAATCTAAGCATTGCGAACGAGAGTATTGCGCGCGACCTGCATTTGACCCCGGACACGATGGGCGTTCTGCTCTCGGCGTTTTTCTGGACGTATGCCTTTTGCCAAATTCCCGCTGGATTGATGGTGGACCGCTTCGGAGTGCGTGGGGCTTATGCGGTGGCGTTTGTGGTTTGGTCAGTGGCGTCGGCTAGTATTGCGCTGAGTCACGGGCCGGGTGACATCATTGCGTCGCGTTTAGTGCTGGGTTTTGCGGAAACGGTAGGGCCGATTGCGAGTTTGGCGGTGATTCGTGCGAGTTTCTCGCCGCGGGAAAACGGATTGCCGACCGCGATTTATATTGGCGGGCAAACATTAGGCCCGGCGCTGGGGTTGATCTTAGGAACAACGCTACTCGTTCATTTTGGTTGGCGTGCGATGTTCGCCATTACTGGTTTAGCGGCATTGCTCTGGGTTCCGGGGTGGCTGGCATTCGCGCCAGTAGTGGAAAAGAAAGCGAATAGTGTGCCGCTGGATTGGAAAGCGATTCTAAAAAGTCCGACGCTGTGGGCGATGGCGGTGTTCATCCTGTTTTCTTCGTATTACTGGTATTTTGTGCTGACATGGGTGCCGGCGTATTTGACGTCATCGCGCGGGTTTTCAACGATTGCGATGGGGCGCATTCTCGCGGCGCCGTTGGCTTGTATGGCGATCACCAACATTGCCACTGGATCTCTATCCGACTACTTTTTGAAAGGGGCGAAATCTCTCTTTAGCGTGCGGCTGGGGTTTGCCGCGGTGGGATCTGTGGGAGCTTCCGCTCTGCTGGTATTAAATTTTCTGCCGAATAACCGGCTGGTGATGCTGGTGTTGTTTGTTTCGGTGTGTTCGTTTGGCGTGGTGAGTTCGAATTTCTGGACGCTGGCGCAGAACGTTGCGCCGCCGGAAAAGGTGGCGCGGGTGATTGGATTTTTGAACACTGCCTCGCAATTAGGTGGTGTAGCAGCGCCCTGGATTACCGGACATATACTGGGGCCGCACAAATATTTTCCTCCAGCAGTCGCGATTGCGGGCATCTGTCCGCTGGTTTCGTTGATCCCTTTATGGATGACAAGCCGAGGAGTTGAAAGGCTCCGCAGCACGTTACACTGTGAATGAGTATGCCCCACTCGCGATTCCCGGTTTTTTGCCTTTTCACGATAGTGAGTTGCCAGTTAGTAATGGCTCAATCGCAATGGGCAGAAGTCCGTATAGCCGTGACGGATGCGATGGGCTTAGCGCTACCTTCAGACCTAAATCTAGTAAGCGAGGCGACTCGGACTGAGCGGATAACAAAAACGAACGATGCGGGCGAATTCGATTTCCAACACGTTCCGTTTGGGATTTACCGGCTCACCGTCTCACACGTAGGCTTTGCACCCTATTCCAGTGTGCTGGATTTGCACGCAACTCAACCCCGCGATATTAGAGTTCAGTTGGATATCAAATCGGAGAGTACAGAAGTGACGGTAACCGACACGCCGACGGTGATTGATCCTTATCGTACGGGTGTTGCTTATAACGTTGGCGCAAAACAGATCAGCGAAGAGCAATCGAATTCGCCGGGGCGAGGTTTGCTTGAGCTGGTTGACGATCAGCCGGGATGGCTTTTTGAGGCGAACGGGGTTTTGCATCCGCGCGGTTCGGAATACGACACGCTGATGGTGGTGGACGGCGTGCCGATGGATGAGAATCGGTCGGCGGCGTTCGCGCCGGGATTGCAGGCAGCGGAAGTTTCGTCGCTGAGTGTGATGACGGGCAACATTCCGGCGGAATACGGCCGCAAACTGGGCGGCGTGGTTGAGATCACGACGAGCCAGGATATCAAGCAAGGTTTTCATGGTGAGGCGGAAGTAGAAGGCGGAAGTTTTGGGACGGAGAGCGGGTTTCTATCCGGAGAATACGGGTGGAAGCGGAGTGCCGTTACCATCAGCGCTTCGGAGAGCCACACCGATCGCTATCTTGACCCGCCGGTGCTGGGCAACTTTACAAATACTGGAACTTCGGATGGAGTGACGGCCATTTATGACTTCAATCCCACTGATTCCGACCGTTTGCATTTCACAGTTGACCGGCGGCAGAGTTCGTTTGAAGTGCCGAATGAGAATCTGCAACAGGCGGCGGGCCAGCGGCAAGACCGAAACTCGATTGAAGATTTGGGGCAGGTGGCTTGGACGCATACGATCTCACCCAGTTTGGTATTGAACGTACGCAGCGTGTTTGAAGATCTATCTGCGAATTTGTGGTCGAACACGCTTTCGACGCCGATTGTTGCTGCTCAACAGCGTGGATTCAGGCGCGGGTATGTGAATGCGAGTGTGGCCGGGCATTATGGTCACCATGACATTAAAGTAGGCGCGGATTTCTTGTACGCGCCGGTGACGGAAGCGCTGCAATACGAACTGACCGACCCGACTTATTTTGACCCTGGTACTCCAGGGCAGTTTAACTTTCTGGAGCACCGGTTAGATAGGGAACAAGCTTTGTGGGCGCAGGATACGATTCGGTTGAAGAACCTTACGATCAGCGCGGGGATTCGGTTTGACCATTATTCGCTGGCGGTGAGTGACCACGCGTTCAGCCCGCGATTGGGGTTGGCTTACTATTTGCCTAAAACGGGAACGGTGCTGCGGTTCTCTTATGATCGGGTGTTTCAGACGCCGGCGATTGAGAATCTTCTGTTAGCGAGTTCGCCGCAAGTGGATCAGGTAGATCCTTTGGTTTTGCGAATTCCGATTCAGCCTTCGCGCGGTAACTATATTGAGGCGGGATTGAGTCAGCAGATTTTAGGGAAGGCGCGTTTGGATGTGAGTTTCTACCGGCGTTCGTTTGTTAATTATTCGGACGATGATGTCTTTTTGAATACGGGCGTGAGCTTTCCAATTTCGTTTCAGAGCGCGCAGATCCGCGGTGTAGATGTGAAGCTCGACCTGCCGAGTTGGAAGAAGTTTTCGGGATATTTGAGCTATTCCAACATGTTGGGTGTGGCGCAATTGCCGGTTACCGGTGGATTATTTCTTGGTTCGGATGCGGTTGGAATTTTGGGAGTGACGAGCAGTTTTCCCGTGTCACAGGACCAACGGAACACGGCGCGCGGACGGCTACGCTACCAGGTGTCGAAAAGACTTTGGGTCGCGAGTTCGGCGCAATATGGGAGTGGGTTGCCGGTAGAACTGCCCGACGATACAAGCATTGATGATCTGATTGCGCAGTATGGGTCGCAAATTGTCAGCCGCTTGAACTTGAACGCGGGTCGAGTGCGACCGAACTTCTCGCTGGATTTCGGCGCGGGGTTTGATGTCTGGAAGCATGAGAAGTCGACACTCAAGGTGCAAGGCGAGTTTGAGAACGTGACGAACAAGTTGAACGTGATTGATTTCGCGGGGCTGTTTTCGGGCACAGCGATTGGCACGCCGCGGAGTGGCAGCGTGCGCGTGCAGTTTAGTTTTTAGCGAGAGCGATTTGGGCTGCCTTCAGTCCACCCGCGCGTTGAATGCCGGGGACGTTTAGCATTTTCAGGAAGTCTTGGTCTGTGCCTTTGAAGCCGGAGATGTTGGCGTGAAGATTGACCGGTTCTGGTGCAACGGCAGCAGCGAAGTATGCCCAGACGGCGGCGTCGCCAAGCCCTATCAGTTCTACCTTTTCATTCGACTGGTGAAGATAGGCGAGAGCCGTAAGGATGTCTTGGATGCGGCAGGCGTCGTCGCTGAAGTTGAACGTGAGGAAGTGGTCGTGAGAGCGATTGCGAGGCGCCACAGCGCTGCCGGTTTGAAAGGCGTCGATGAGCAGAACTCGGCGTTTCTGTTTGAGCAATGCGACGACTTCAGGACTTTGCTTGGCGGCTTCGGCACCTTGCGGATCGATGACTAAAGCGGTAGGTCCGTGGCCTTCGATCAGTATGGCGGGAACGCGATCACCAACGGATGGCCGACTCAAAACGTTGTTTTCCATGACGACTTTGTCTGGCCATTCTGAGCCGATGGCGACCTGCAGGCGTTCTTTAGACGGAACCGCGTTGAGCTTTTTCCACTGTTCGTACACGCCTTCGTAATTGACGGCGTGTTCTGGCAGTGAGCGGCCTTGCAGGGCGAGCATGTCTTGCAGTTTCTCGATTTCGATATGCTTTTCGGCAACGATGGCGGCGGGATTGTCCAAGATTTGTTTGGCGAAGAAGTGGTAGACGCCTTCGCGGCTTTTCCGGTTGAAGTTGTGCGGGGCTTCGATTTGGATGACTTCGACGTTGTCGTGTTTGCCGTAGAGATCGTAGATGCGCTGGATGGCGGGGAACTCTTCGTGCGGAACGTTCTTGGTCCAATCGCCGGTGGCGGAGACAACGAGCATGGGCTTTGGTGCGAACATCGCGGCGATCTCGACATTGTTGGTGCCGATGCGAAGACCGGCGGCGTTCTCGCAGAAATCGCCACCTTGCATGATGGCGGAAACCATATTAACTGGCGCGGCGAAGCTGAGACGATCGTCAACAGCGGCAAGCAATAAAGCTTGGGTCGCGCCGCCGGACGCGCCGGTGACAGCAAGTTTCGAGGCATCGACATCGGGCAGGGAAGCGACGAAATCGGTGGCTTTGATGGAATTCCAGAGTTGCAATTGCAGCGGACCGAATGACCATAGCTTTTCAGTAGGCGAGCCGAACTTGTGCGGAGTTTGGATGGTGTCGTTGTAGCCGACCATGTCGTAGGCGAAAGCGACGTAACCTTGTTTGGCAAGACTGATGCCGAGCGATGGGCCAGAGAAGATGTCTTCGTTTTCTAGACGCCCGTAGGTCCAATGGC
>PMQB01000499.1 GCA_003169195.1 Bryobacterales bacterium | reverse complement strand
CCGCAGACGCTAACATAAACGTCGCGCGGCACTTTGACGCCGCGCATCTGACGACGGAAGTGTTTGCAAGTGTAAATCACTTCGCCTGGAATTACGCCGTCGCTGAGAATCTTGCGCTCGTTGTAAATGTCTTTGAGAAAAAGGTTGAGCGCGGTGATGCGCTGGGTCAATCCCTTCTCAATGGTGTCCCATTCGGCGGCTGGGATGATGCGCGGCAGCAGATCGTGCGGGAAGATCCGCTCTGTTCCTTCTTCGCGGCCATACACCGTAAAGGTGATGCCCTGGTTGAAAAAGGAGAGATCGGCCTCCTGCTTACTGCGCATCAATTCATCGGAAGGCAGACTCAAAAGCTTGGAATATAACGCTTTGTAGTGCTGCCGTGCGCGCCCATTGGCGCGAAACATCTCATCGTACGCCGTCCCTATCTCGTATTCAGAGAAGGGAGCGGGAATCGCCCGTTCTGGCATATTAATCGTTGTCGCCATATCCGCGCATCTCTAATTAGCCCGGCAGCTGTTTCGACGCGGAAGCGGCCCGGTGGAGTGAATAGCAAAAGTATACCTGAAGGCTTGTTCGCGCTTTTTGCCCTGCGAAAAATACTATGCGGGTTTGGTGTCACAGGCGACCTCCTGTTTGACTCTAACCCATAGCTGCGCATAACATTGTTCTGGCGGCACAGTAGGTTTCATGCTAATCCAACTCGGCTACGATATCCGATTTCAAACACCTAATTCGGTTCCGGTCATAGCCTTACTCAATGTACATCCCTCGCGTGCGAACGACTTACGCGAACCCGACATTCTGCATACCGAGCCGCAGCTTGCGGTGGACAACTATCTGGATAGTTTCGGAAACAATTGTGCGCGGTTTGTTGCGCCGCCGGGCGAATTCCGTCTGCATAGTTCGTTTCAGATTGAGGACAGCGGAGATCCAGACCGAATCAACGCAGATGCTAAACAGGCTCCGATTGACCAGTTGCCGCATGAGGTCTTACGGTACTTGCTGGCGAGCCGCTATTGCGAAACGGATCTGCTTTCAAATACAGCATTCCGTATGTTTGGGAACACAGCTCCTGGTTGGGCGCGCGTGCAGGCCATCTGCGATTGGGTGCACCAACATGTGACCTTTGGTTATAGCTTCGCGCGTTCCAGCAAGAGCGCGGTGGAAGTACTGACCGAACGGAAAGGTGTGTGCCGCGACTTTCAGCATTTGGCGATTGCGTTCTGCCGCTGCATGAATATTCCAGCGCGCTACGCGACCGGGTATTTAGGCGATATCGGTGTTCCGATTTCCGATTCACCGATGGACTTCAGCGCTTGGTTTGAAGCTTACTTGGATGGACGCTGGTGGACATTTGATGCGCGCCACAATATGCCCAGGATTGGACGTGTTTTGATGGCGGTGGGCCGTGATGCCGCAGATGTGGCGATCACCACATCTTTTGGCACCACGACACTGACGCAATTCACGATCGTGACCGACGAAGTTCGCAACGCTGTAGCGATGGCCGCGAACTAATTCACGACTAAGGCTCTGTAGGCACGGGCTTTTTCAGGACGTCGGTGACTTCGCTTGGCAGTTTATCAGCACCAGCGAGCAGTTCGCTGATCTGCCACATTTCTCTTTCCGAGAGAGTTTTCTTGTACGCGGGCATGCCTGTGAGCCTGATGCCGTTGGCAACTTTCCAATACGTTTCACCGGCCGGATCGTCGGTGACGCCTTTGCCTTTCAGCAGTTGAGGCGGACGCGGGAACATGCCTTGCGCGGTAAATGTTTTCGGTTCGTTCGGCAGGCCATGGCACATAGCGCAATGTTCGCGGTACAAATGTGCACCACTCATAAAATCGTCTTTCGTTGCCTGAAAGGGCGGCTCCTTAGGCGCCTCCTTATCGATCTTCGCGTTCAAGCCAATGTGCGCCAACTTGCGTTCGAATGGAAGAGCGGGGGCGTCCGTCGCCACAGGAACAAAGCCCATTTTTACGTAGAGAAAAACAAAAACGGGAACCATCAAGACTGCAAAAACTATGCCGGCTAAAAATTTAATCATCGATATCCTTTAAAGTGAACTTACACCAACTGACGAAGTGCGGCAATTTTTCGAATCGTCAAAAGTACTAGACTGTTTGCTCTTCGCGGTGGTTACTGGCTCGCTAGATCGCATACTATTGGATGACATTATCGTGAATATAGGCATCATTGGTTTAGGTTTTATGGGCGTGACCCACATCGCGGGTTATGCCAAGGTTCCGGGAGTTCGCGTTTCCGCAGTTTGCACTGAGAATCCGGCGGTTTTGGCTGGAGATTTGAGCAAGATAGGCGGCAACATTCAGTTTGATTCGTCTTTGGTGGACATTTCGGGAGCGCAGAAATATTCGCGCTGGCAAGATTTGGTGGCCGATACGAACGTTGACGCGGTGGACATTTGCCTGCCTACTGTTTTGCATCTGACCGTTGCGACTGCGGCGCTGGCGGCCGGGAAGCATGTGCTGTGCGAGAAGCCGATGGCACTGACGGAAGCGGATTGTGAACGAATGATTGAAGCGGCCACGGCGGCCAAGCGCGTGTTGATGATTGGACAAGTGCTGCGTTTCTGGCCGGAGTACATGGCGCTGCAAGAATTTGGATCGTCAAAGAGAGCGGGTGCGCTGCGGAGTGTGACGTTTGTGCGGCAGTGCGGCTTGCCTGATTGGAGCAAGTGGCTACCCGTTGAATCGCTGAGCGGGGGGGCCACGTTGGATTTGCTGATTCACGATATCGATCAAGCGTTGCTTTTGTGCGGTATGCCGGATCGCGTATCGGCGAAGAAATTGGGCGATGGGGATGGCATCATGGCGACGCTGATTTATCCGGGTGGTCCGGAAGTGCGCATTCAAGGCGGCTGGTTCCAACCGGGAGCACCGCTGCATATGAGCTTTCAAGCGGTGGCGGATCGCGGGCAAGTTGACTTCGGATCGGAGGGACTTTTTTTTAGCGACACAACGGGAACGCGCAGGAAACTTGAACTGAGCGGGCCAGATGGGTATCAAAAGGAGGTTGCCTATTTTGTGGACTGCTGCGTAAAGAATGCTGAACCGCTGCTGTGCACACCGCGCGCATCGGCCGATGCGGTGAAGGTAGCGTTGCGGATGAAGCAGAGCAGATCACTCAACGGAGAACAAATCAAATGTTAGGTTTGGAAGATTTGGAAATTGGGCTGGTGTTTGGAGCGGGCCAAGATGCGCGAGCCACACTCGAGCGTGTGAAGGGCTTTGGATTGCGCGCGGGACAGTTGGTGTTCCACGGTGATTATTCATTGCGGCGCGCGGGCGAGATTTGGGATGAAGCTTTGCGGGCGGCGCGCTTCACTCCGGTGACGGTGGTTTGCAGTTACGTGGGCGAAGACTACGCGGACATTCCTACGGTTCTTCGTACGGTGGGTCTGGTGCCGGAAGCGACGCGCTCGGAACGGGTAGCGCGTACGAAAGCTGTGGCGGACGTGAGCAAAGAGATCGGGGTGGATAGTGTTGCTTGCCATATCGGCTTTGTGCCGGAGGATCCACACGAGGCGCTCTACGGACAGATACGCGACGTGGCTCGCGACATATGCGATCACTGTGCGAAGAATGGGCAGAATTTTACGCTGGAAACGGGGCAGGAGCCGGCGCATGTTTTGCTGCGGTTCATTGAAGACGTGGCGCGGCCGAATTTGAAAATCAATTTTGATCCGGCGAACATGATTCTCTACGGGACGGGCGATCCGATTGAGGCGCTGGGCGTACTGAGCCAGCATGTAGTTTCGGTGCATTGCAAAGATGGCGACTGGCCCCCGCGCGACACACCGGAAGCGTTGGGAAAAGAGCGAGCGTTGGGCGAAGGCAGCGTGGGGATGGAGGCGTTCATTCATAAATTGAAGGAAGTGGGGTATCGCGGGGTTTTGAGTATTGAGCGCGAGGAACCGAATCAGGAACTGCGCGAGGCGGATATTCGGAAGGGCGTGGCGCTATTGCGGAAGTTGACGGGACGGGGTTAACGGAAGGGCGAAGAGAAGGCGTTTTTTGCGAAACGGATTTGGGTGGTGGGTTGTTTTACGCTACGAAGCCACGCNNGCGGCTGATGGGAACGTTTTTGTAAAAACGAAGCCATTGGCCGACAATCGGGGCAAGTGAAAAAACGAACCCAGCGTCGGAAGTGACTCGCGACTTTTGAGCAATCGAGTCGTAAGTTTGGCGAAATAGGCGAAGAGAAGGCGTTTTTTACGAAACGAACTTGGGAGCCGGAACGGTTTTACGCTACGAAGCCAACCGAGAGACGGGGATGGGTTTTGCAAAAACGAAGCCAATGGCCGACATTGGGGCAAGTGAAAAAACGAACCCAAGGATGGGCTTGCGCCTGAACGTCGGCGGCCGGACGCCATTGAGCGTTTTGAAAATACGAACCCAATGGCGGGCGTTACGGCGAGTGGGCGCGAAAATATTCAATTGTGAAAGATCGGAACCGGGTTGCCCCGGTCCGGCCGGAAGGGCGCGATCCGCGATGAAGCAGAAAGCGACGCCAGATTCACGGCCGCAAACTGATTGAAAGTAACCTGCGGCCGGTTCCGACACGATGAGACGGTTGGGGCGGCACATGGAAGGCGTATTCGTTTCAGCTGGTTACGGGATGAAAATAAATCGTTAGGGTTTGTGATCGCTGTTGGATGGTTCCTGCTAAGCTTGGGATGACCCTTGATGTGGGGGCGCAACGGATTCGACGGGATTGAATCGTTGTGTGAAGTCGTGTCGGGTTCCGAGCTCCCGTAAAACGATCGGAAAACAACAACTGCCAACAATCAGCAGTTTGCTTACGCTGCTTAATTAAATAAGTAGCCG
>PMQB01000669.1 GCA_003169195.1 Bryobacterales bacterium | reverse complement strand
GAACAGCAGATCGCCGAGCGGCGAGATAGAGCCGCGGCGGCGCCGCTCAAGATTCTGAAACGGCCCGCGAGCGGGCCCTATGGCGACTATTCGGTCAAGTCGCCCAGCGGTCGAACGTATCGCGTGGCCATTCGCGGCCTGGGGCTCTTTGAGAATTATTGCTCATGTCCGGACTTCGCGATCAACACGCTGGGAACCTGCAAGCACATCGAGGCCTTGCTGGCCCGTTTCGAGCGGCGCCGCGCCAAGGCCAGCGAATCGGTTTCCTATCGGCGCACCCGCGCATCGATCTCGCTTAAGTATGGCGACACCATCGAAGTCAGCCTCCACTTGCCGGCGTCGCCGTCGCCAGCGTTACGCTCGATTGCCGCCCGCTACTTCAACGCCGGCGGTCTCTTGGGCCGCGAACAATACCGCCAGTTCGGCGCGGTCGTGGCCGAGATTCAGCAGGCCGACGATCAAGCCGTCGTGTACACCGATGTTCTCGATTTTCTCGACCGCGAAAACGAACTCGCTGAAGGCATTGAACTCGAGCGCAAGCTCCTGGCCAAAGTGAAGCAAGGCAAAGATCCTACCGCCGGGCTGCTGAAAACCAAGCTGCTCCCTTATCAAACACGCGGCGCCGTATTCGCTGCCTGCCGCGGCCGCGTCATCTTGGCCGATGACATGGGCTTGGGCAAAACCGTCCAGGCCCTCGCCGCCACCGAATTGCTGCGCCGCCGCAAAGGCATAGAGCGTGTGTTGGTCATCGCGCCTGCTTCGGTCAAGTACCAGTGGAAAACCGAAATCGAAAAGTTCACAGGCCATCAGGCCCAAGTCGTCGACGGCCCGTTGGCGCGCCGCCAAGCCCTGTACGCCGCACCCTCCTTCTTCACTCTCACCAGCTACGAACTCGCCATCAAAGATCTGGCGGACATGCAAGCCTTGATGCCCGATCTGATCATTCTCGACGAAGCGCAACGCATCCGCAACTGGACCACCGCCACAGCCCGCACTATTAAGCAACTGAAGAGCCGTTACGCCTTCGTCTTAACGGGTACTCCGCTAGAAAACAAATTGGAGGAACTTTTCTCCGTTGTGGAGTATGTGGATGGACGCAGGCTCGGCCCCGCCTTCCGCTTCCTTCACGAACACCGCATGGAAGATGAAAACGGCAAGCTGCTAGGTTATCGAGGCTTGGATCGCATCCACAATCAAATGGCCCCTATTCTGCTTCGCCGCACGCGTGCCGAGGTTCTCAAGGAACTTCCGGAGCGCACCGATCAAGTCTTCCGCGTGCCGATGACCGAAATGCAAGCCGAGCCATACTCCGAACAAAGCGACATTCTCGCGAAACTCAGGCGAAAGTGGGAGCACCAGAAATGGCTATCAGATATAGACCACAAACGCATTCTCTGCTGCCTGCAGAACATGCGCATGCTCTGCAACTCAACATTCTTGTACGACAAGACAACACACCACTCGCCGAAGCTCGCCGAGTTCCGTGAAATCATGACCGAACTAGCCATTGAAGAAAATCGCAAGGTGGTTGTGTTTAGCGAGTATGAGCGCATGACCTATCTGGCCAGCGAGGAGCTTCGCAAACTTGGAATCGGCTTCGTCTCTCTCCACGGCGGCGTGCCCTCGCAAAAGCGTGGCATACTGATCGAAAAATTCCGCAACGATCCGGATTGCAAGGTCTTTCTCTCAACTGATGCCGGTGGTGTGGGTCTCAATCTCCAATCCGCCTCCGTGGTCGTCAACTTCGAGCCGCCCTGGAACCCCGCCCGGCTCGAACAGCGCATCGGCCGCGTCCATCGTCTTGGCCAATCCCGGCCCGTTCATGTGATTCACATGCTGACCTCCGATAGCATTGAAGAGCGCGTGTGGGAGACCCTACGGCTCAAGAATTCGCTTTTTGCCGGAGTCTTCGATTCCCCAACAGGTGAGATCAGCTTTGAAAAACTCGGCCGCAAGCGTGGATTGGAACAAGTGAAGGAAATCTTCGCTGGCCAACCCAGCAGGCCCAAACCCATCAGCAATCCGACTCCGCCCGAACCAGCGAAGCCGCCAGCCGCGTCTTCCGCCCCGAATGGCGTTGCAATGGCCCTGTCGGGCTTATTTGAGGCCGGTATCAAGTTCATCGAATCGCTAGCGGGCGATGTTTCGCCAAGATCAATGGAGCAGGCGCTTTCCGGAATCGTGAAGCGTGATCCCGTAACACATCAATCGACGATGTCAATCGCGCTGCCCGAATCCTTCAACGCGCAACGGCTTGTGAAAGCTTTGTCCAGCTTACTAAGTACGCCCCAATAGGCCGGGCGGGCGCCGCTATTTCACCACGATGTTGACTAAGCGGTCGGGCACGGCGACTACTTTTACGATTTGCTTGCCTTCAACAAACGGTTTCACCTTGTCGTTTGCCAAAGCCATCTTCTCCAGTTCCTCTTTAGGAGTGCCATGCGCTGCATGTATATGCCCGCGCAGTTTGCCGTTGACTTGCACGGGTATTTCGATGAGATCGTCTTTCGCCAGTTCGGCGTCGAACATGGGCCAGGCATGGCGGAAGACAGGTTCATTGTGGCCGAGTTCGGCCCAGAGATCTTGCGCGGTATAGGGTGCGAAGGGCGCGAGCATGAGAGTGATGCTTTCGCAGATTTCGCGAATGGTGCCGTCGGTCAAGCCGGATTCCAGGGCGTAGAGTTCGTTTACCAATTCCATCAACGAAGCGATGGAGGTGTTGAAGTGCCAGCGGCTATCGAAGTCAGTGGTGATTTTGCCGATGGTCTGATGTAGTTTGCGGAGAGCGGCGCGGTCGGCCTCGCTGCGTTCGCCGGTGCCTTTGCGGTCGGCATGGCGCGTGACGAAGCGATAGAGCCGGCCGAGGAAACGCTGAATGCCGGAAACGCCGTCTTCCTGCCAATCGAGATCGCGATCGGGCGGCGCGGCGAACAGTGAATAAAGGCGTGCGGCGTCTGCACCAAATTGCGCCACCATGTCATCGGGGGAAACAACGTTGCCGAGATTCTTTGACATCTTAGCGCCGTCTTTGATGACCATGCCTTGGGTGAAGAGGCGCTTGGCGGGTTCGTCGTTTTTGATGATGCCGATATCGCGCATCACTTTCGTCCAGAAGCGCGAGTAGATGAGATGCAGAATGGCGTGTTCGACGCCGCCGATGTACTGATCGATGGGGAACCAGTAGGCGATGGCTTCGGAACTGAAGGGCGCCTGGTTGTTGTGAGAATCACAGTAGCGATAGAAATACCAGGACGAATCGACGAAGGTATCCATGGTGTCGCTCTCGCGGCGGCCGGGGCCTCCGCATTTTGGGCACTCCACGTTGATAAAGGACGGAACGCCTTCGAGCGGCGAGCGGCCTTTGCCGGTGATCTTGACGTCGAGCGGAAGCAGGACGGGCAAGTCTTTTTCGTTGACGGGCACGATGCCGCANNATGCGATACGTGATGGACTCGTTGCCAAAGCCTTTGCTTTGCGCGAAGGCGGCCATTTTCTTGCGCGCGTCCGCACTGGCAAGGCCGGTCCATTCGCCCGAGTTTTCAACGATGCCGTAATCGCAGAATGGTTCTTTCAATGGCGTTGCGGCGAGAGCGCCGTCTGCCGGACGGATCACCGGGGTGATGGGGATCTTGTATTCGGTGCAGAATTCGAAATCGCGTTCGTCGTGCGCGGGCACGGCCATGATGGCGCCGGTGCCGTAACCCATGAGCACGAAGTTGCCGATCCAGATGGGTACCTTCGCGCCGTTGAACGGATGCAAAGCGTATTTGCCGGTGAACTGACCAAGTTTCTGCACGTTGCCGGTCTCCTGGCGCGCGGTGAAATCGATCATCTCTTTGAGCTTGAGCTTTTCAGCTTCAGCGGTGACGAGTTGTTCGAGCAGCGGATGTTCAGGAGCCAGAATTAGGCAGGTTGCGCCGTAGATGGTATCGATGCGGGTGGTGAAGACGCGGATCTTCTCGGCGCTATCGGCGAGTTTGAAATCGACTTCGGCGCCTTCGGAACGGCCGATCCAGTTACGCTGCATGGCGAGGACGCGATCGGGCCAGCCGCCTTCGAGCTGCTTCATGGCGTCGAGAAGCTCGGGCGCGTAGGCAGTGGTCTTCAAGAACCATTGCTGCATGGCGCGCTGCTCTACGGGCGTGGTTTCGTGACGCCAGCAGCAGCCATCCACCACCTGTTCGTTGGCTAGGACGGTGCCGCATTCAGGGCACCAGTTGAGCAGCGCTTCCTTGCGATAGGCTAGGCCGCGCTCAACCATTTTGAGAAAGAACCACTGATTCCAGCGATAATATTCGGGTTCGCAAGTGGCTACTTCGCGGCTCCAATCGAAAGCGAATCCAAGGCGCTGCATCTGCACCTTCATGTTGGCGATGTTCGAGAGGGTCCACTCACGCGGCTGGCGATTCTGCTTCATGGCGGCGTTTTCGGCGGGGAGGCCGAACGCGTCCCAACCCATGGGATGCAGCACATTGTAGCCGCGCATCCACATGTAGCGGGCTAGCGCATCGCCAATGGCGTAGTTGCGCACGTGCCCCATATGGAGCTGGCCGCTGGGATACGGCAGCATTTCGAGCACGTAATACTTGGGCCGTTCGGGCGCGTTGGCTACGTAGAGCGACGCGTCTTTGGACCAGCGTTCGTGCCACTTGGGCTCGATTTCTTTGGGGTCGAAGACTTTTTCGGGGATACTAGCTCCTTGAGTGTTGCCACATCTTGACGATGGCCGCCCGGCTCGTCGTCGGGCGTTTCGAGAATAAAAGCTTTGTCGCGCAGCTCCGGATGATTGAGGATGCGCCGAAAGCCTTCTAAACCAATATAACCAGCGCCGATGTTGGCATGACGGTCGAGGTGCGAACCGCAGACGGCTTTGGCGTCGTTAGAGTGGATGACTTTGATGTGCTCGAGGCGGAGCGTTTCGCGCGCGGTGGCGAGAAGCAGTTCAAAACCTGCTGGCGTGGCGAGGTCGAAACCGTAGACGTGGCAGTGGCACGTGTCGAGGCAGAAGCCGATGGGGATGTCGAGATATTTCTCGGAGAGTTGTTGAATGATGGAGAGTTCGGACAGATCGCCGCCGAGTTGCGTGCCGGCTCCCGCGGTGTTTTCGAGCAGCA
>PMQB01000498.1 GCA_003169195.1 Bryobacterales bacterium | reverse complement strand
GCGTGTAGGTCTGCACCCCAATGAAGTCGTCTTTGCGAGCCAGTTCCAACCAAGGTCCATAAGCCTCTTTGCGCTTCTCCTCAAAACGGCTGTGTTGGCCGGCTGGTTAGTCGTCCTCTATGGCGAGAGTCAAACCCACAGGCACTTTTGGATAAGCCGACTTGATGGGCAGCTTTGCCCTTCTCATGCGCGAGCAGCATGTTCTGCTGCATAGTATTGGGATTGCCGCCCAGAGAGGTGCTGAACTTTTCCGCTTTGAGTTGCTGGCGAGCCTGCACCTGCGCCTTGGCTATTATGTCTGTGAGCGGAACATCATCCGGTAAGGGGACCCAGCCAAGAAGTTTCATTATATTGGGTTCATTAAAAGTCGCAGCCCAACCTATGAGTTCTCCACAGCGTCCGCACATCGTCCGCAGTAGCGGGCAAACGGATCAACGGACGCCGGGTTTTCCCACCCACCGTTATATGCAAACCAAGCCGGCGTGGTGAGATGTACGAAAGTGACGATCGGCGTGATTTGATGCCGATGAGAGGCTTCCAGTATCCTGCGGTAATGGCGTAACTCGGCACCTGAAAACTCTCCATTCGCGGGTTCAATCCGCGCCCAGTTCAGAGAGAATCGATAGGCGTTCAATCCCAAATCAGCCAACAGCACGATATCGTCTTCGTAAAGATGGTACGCATCGCAGGCGTCGCCGATGGCTCCTTGAACATCGAGTCCGGCAGATGTTCCAGAAGCCATAGATCACTGTTAACATCGTTTCCCTCGACTTGATGAGCGGCAGTTGCAGCGCCCCACAAAAAGTGAGGAGGCATCGAAGATTCCGCGTGAACCGAGAGAGCAGCGCCCAACCCCCGAAAGCCGCCGCCCCTGTTTTCAATAGTGTTCGCCGGTTCATATCCTTACGCCACACTCGGCAACCCCGCCAACGCCATTGCCAACTCACTTTCGCTGTAACTCAAATCCGTCAATTTCCCCGCCTTGTAATCCATATACGCCTGCATATCAAAATGCCCATGCCCGCACAAATTAAACAAAATCACCCGCGGCTGTCCATCGCGTTTTGCCGCTAACGCTTCATCAATCGCTCCGCGCACCGCATGGTTCGCCTCCGGCGCCGGCAAAATCCCCTTCCGCTTTAGCAAACTGAATCCCAGCCTCAAAACACGCCAACTGCGGATACGCCTTTGCCTCAATCAAGCCAAGCTCTTTAATGTGACTCACCATCGGCGCCATCTCGTGATACCGCAGCCCGCCCGCATGAAATCCCGGGGGTGTGAACGTTGAACCCAACGTGTGCATCTTTGTCAGCGGTGTCAAATGCGCCGTATCGCCAAAATCATACGCATATTGCCCGCGCGTCAAACTTGGACACGCCGCCGGCTCAACCGCCACAATCCTGCGTTTCTTGCCGCCTCGCAATTGCTGCCCCAACAAAGGAAACACAATCCCCGCAAAGTTCGATCCGCCGCCGGTGCATCCCACCAAAACGTCTGGGTCATCGCCCGCCATCTCCATCTGCAGCAGGGCTTCCTGTCCAATCAGGGTCTGGTGCAGCAAAACATGATTCAAGACCGACCCCAACGTGTACTTCGTATCATCCCGTTGCGCCGCCATTTCCACCGCCTCCGAAATGGCAATCCCCAAACTCCCCGGATGATCTGGCCTCTGCGCCAAAACCGCACGCCCCGACTGCGTCTCGTTTGACGGCGACGCTACACACCGCCCCAAATGTCTCCATGAACGCCCGCCGGTAAGGCTTCTGGTTGTACGAAACCCGCACCATATAGATGTCAATCTCGATCCCGAACAACGCACCCGCAAATGCCAGCGATGATCCCCACTGCCCCGCGCCCGTCTCTGTCGTAATTCGCTTCACGCCCGCTTCTTTGTTATAGAAAGCTTGCGCCACCGCAGTATTCGGTTTGTGGCTCCCGGCTGAACTTACACCTTCGTATTTGTAATAAATCCGCGCCGGAGTATCCAGCGCTTTCTCCAAACGGCGCGCTCGGATCAACGGCGTTGGCCGCCATTGCCGGTACGCCTCGCGCACTGGTTCCGGAATTTCAATCTCTCGCTCGCGAGATATCTCCTGGGCAATCAATGCCTCTGGAAACAAAGGCGCCAAATCCTCTGGCCCAATCGGCTGTTTCGTTCCCGGATGCAGCACCGGCGGGGTGCCGACGGCAAATCCGCCATCAGGTTGTACCAGAATTTCGGCAATCTATCTTCGCCGAGCAAATATTTTACGGGTTCGTCCATAAGAAGATAGTGAGTCTATCACTTAAATCTTCCGTTCGCTATATCAAAACGCCGACAGGCCTACCCCTTATAGATGATGCAGTTGCAGATCTCCACATGCTAGGAGCGGAATCTTGTACACACTCAACGTAAACGGCATAAATTACAACATTAATGCCGATGGAAACACCCCGTTGCTCTGGGTGCTTAGTGATGTCCTAGGCTTGACCGGTACCAAGTACGGTTGCGGCATAAAAGTTTGCGGTGCTTGTACCGTACTTATCGACGGCCAAGCCGAACGATCGTGCAGTCATGATTTTTTCCTGTCCAAACTAGTGGGCCGGAAAATCACGACCATCGAAGGGCTGTCCCCCAATGGCGACAGCAGCCTCTGTGTTTGTGGAACCTACCAGCGCATCAACGAAGCCGTGCAATCTATAAAGCGTACGTCGGGGCCCGGGTAATTAGCGCGAGAGACCTGTAAATTATGTCTACTCAACCAACAACTTCGGATCTAGCCTCATCGGTTGGTGGGTTTGTTCTCGGCTTCGTCGTAGGCACTGAACAAAAAGCCGAAGCACAGACCGCCGTTACCAATACCGCCATCAGTTCTTATGTTCAAATTGGTAGCGATAAGTCGGTCATCATTACGTTCGGTGGTTGCGAATTGGGCCGAGGCTCGATGACTGGTCTCGCCCGATGTGCCGCTGAAGATCTAATGGTGGATTGGAGAGCTGTCAAAATTGTTACGTTAATCAATTCCACTACCTACTACGGCACTGGTGGGCAGCAGCGCTATGCGCTTTTGCTCCAACGTATGGCGTATTGCCTGCGCAACCGCGCGGCGGATGTTGATCGACGCGGCCGCTCCCATGTGGTCTGTCGCTTCGAGTCTTTGTACCGCGGCCCACGGCGCGGTTACCCATAACGGCAACACCCTGACCTACGGCCAATTGGCCACCACCAATTTTCGCATCGTCAGTCAACCCATGCTCCCGAGCGCATATTAGCGACGACTGATCTCACTCTCCCGTTATGGTCAATGCACAAAAGACCACAACGGCTTCACAGAGGCGAGGGCGGCAACGCTCTTTCCTCTCATCTCCATTACGACTCAACCCTAGCCAGCCCCGCCTTTAGGGCTGGCTTTTTTTACTGAAAGTGGCGCTACAATTCACCCATGCGTTGTCTTGTCGTTTTGTTCGCGCTTTTGGCGGCGGGTACTCCTTATCGCTACTTCCTGACCGGCAGCGCCACCGACGTCAGCCCCAAACCCACTGCCGCCTTCGCTCTCATCGGCGGTGGAAAAGACGTCGACGACATCAATCGCTGGTTCGCCAACAAGGCAGCCGGGGGTGACCTTCTGGTTTTACGCGCTGCGGGCGACGACGCCTACAATCCCTACTTCTTTAAACTCGTCACGCTCAATTCGGCCCAAACATTGGTGATTCCGTCAGCAGAAGCGGCTAGTGACAAATTCGTCGTCGCACAAATCGCTCACGCCGAAGCGATCTTCCTGGCGGGCGGCGATCAATGGAATTACGTTCGCCTCTGGAATCACTCACCCGTCGGCGATGCTCTGCGTGCAGCAATCCAGCGCGGCATTCCGTTGGGTGGCACCAGTGCCGGACTCGCCGTGCTGGGTCAGTACCAGTTCAGTGCGGAAAAAGATACAGTTGCTTCGCAGCGGGCCCTCCTCGATCCTTACGACGAGCACGTCACACTCGCCAACGATTTTCTAAACATCGCTGCGCTCAAGAACACCATCACCGACAGCCATTTCAAAGCGCGCGATCGCATGGGCCGAACGCTCGTGTTCCTCGCGCGTATGCTGGCAGACTTTCATCTGCCCGAGGCGCGTGCTATTGCAATTGATGAACGCACCGCTGCTCTGATCCAACCGAACGGACAAATGCACGTTGCCGGGCTCGGACATGTTTACTTCTTGCGCGCCCGGAAACCCGCTGCCGTTTGCCGCAAAGGTATCCCGCTCAGCATGTCGGGCATCGAAGTCTATCGGACAGGCGAAGGCGCGCAATTCGACACCGGCGCCTGGCGCGGTTCCGGCGGCCAACAATACTCGCTCACGGTTTCAGAAGGCGTAGTCACATCCGATCAACCCAATCATTCCATCTACTGAAAGGAAAGTGACGTCGGTGCCTTTTGAGCACTAACGCCATTTTGTAACTCGAACTACCTGCTAGCTTCTTACGACTTGGGATGAAAAGAGAGCGCTTCAGCTGCTAAAGACCACGTCGCGGGTTAGGAGCAAGTGCTACCGAGACATCATCGAGCAGGCTGTATCCGGGGCCTGCCTAACACAAACTTTCTATATGTAGTCAATCGAATGAGCGTAGCAGCGAGAATAATTTGGTAGTACTGCTTAAATCTCGCTTAGGGAAGCTCGGCTATTCATTGCGCGTCGGGCTGTTTACGCCTTCGACCGTGTCAGAAGATCGCCAAGTGCCAGGACGCCGTGCTTCTGCAGGTGATGAATTTCGCCCAGCAAATCGGCAATTCGAATCGGCTTGGTGACGTAACCATCCATTCCGCCGGCAAGAAATCGCTCGCGGTCGCCGGACATCGCGTGGGCCGTCAGAGCAATGATAGGAATGTAACCCCCGCTCGAACGTTCTTTCTCGCGAATGGCAGTAGTCGCTTGCACGCCGTCCATCCCGGGCATCTGTATATCCATTAGAACCAGATCAAAAGTTTGCCGGTCGAGTGCGTCTAGTGCCAGCTGTCCATCACCGACCACCGTAACCAAGTGACCTTCCTTTTCCAGCATCCGGCGTGCCACTTTCTGGTTCACTAGATTGTCTTCTGCCAGCAGGATTCGCAAGCTGGCAGATAAAGTCGGCAAAGTATGCCGCGTAATCAACTCGCTAGGAGCCATTTCACCACTCTCACGCCGGACCGCTAACTTTATGGCATCCACCAATTGCATGGAAGAGATCGGCTTGGTCAGGTATGCCGCTACTCCGAGATCTTTGCAGCGCGCCCCATCCCCGCGTTGCCCGGCGGAGGTGAGCATCACAATCGTCGTGTTCGCAATCGCTTCACGTTGGCGAACTTGTTCCACCATAGTGAACCCATCCACTTCCGGCATATGGCAGTCGAGCAGCACCAGTCGGAAGGGCTTTTCCGCCGCGGCAGCCGCCTCTAAAGCGCGCACGCCGACTCTGGCATTTTCGGCCAACGTTGCATCCATTCCTTGTGCGCGCACTATTTCTGCCAGCAGGCGCCGGTTCGCGTCATTATCATCTACAATCAGCACGCGCAGATCTGCCAATGAAATAGCAGGAACGGTTTCGCCCGCCCGCTCCTCTGGGCCGATGGGCGCGACCAGGGTGAAGTGAAAACAGCTTCCAATTCCCGGCGTGCTCTCGACCCAGATCGTCCCACCCATCAACTGAACAAGCCTGGTGGATATGGTCAGCCCTAATCCGGTGCCGCCAAACTTGCGCGTGGTAGCCGTGTCTGCCTGCGAAAACGCTTCGAATATCGTTTTCTGCTTATCCGCCGGAATACCAATCCCGGTGTCGCGTACAGAAAAATGCAAACGGCAGCAATCATTCTCTATTTCGTCCAACTCTACTCGCAGTTCAACTTCGCCCTCGCTCGTAAACTTCAGCGCATTGCCTACCAGATTCACAATAATCTGCGAGAGGCGGGTTGGATCAGCCACAATGTGATTCGGCACCTCCGGCCTGACGTTGCACAGGAGTTCCAGTCCTTTCTCGTCTGCCCGAAACGCCATCGGCTTCATGATGCGCGCCAGCACATCGTGAGGCTTAATCGGAATCTGATCCAGATCGAGCTTGCCCGCCTCAATCTTTGAGAAGTCGAGAATGTCGTTGATCACCGTCAACAAAGAGTTTGCCGACGATTTCACTGTTTCGATTAATTCCCGCTGCTCGCCATTCAAATCCGTGTCGAGAGCAAGGTCGGTCATGCCGAGAATGCCGTTCATCGGTGTACGAATTTCGTGGCTCATGTTCGCCAGAAACTCGCTCTTGGTCCGGCTCGCCGCTTCCGCTTGATCCCTGAGTAAATCGGCCTGCTGTAATTGGGCTTGAATCGTGGCGGTCTGCCGGTGCACCCGTCGCCGCAAAGCCAAAATCCACGAGAACGCTGCAAAAACCACCACGCCGCTGGCACCAAACGCATACAGCGTTCGTTCGCGGTTCCACCAGGATGCAGCGCGAACCACCCGGACATCTTGACGCGACCGCAACAAAATCTGTACTGTCTTGGGAACCCGAAAATGCCGCACCGCCTGCGTCTCAGGAATCACGCAAATGCCCGTAACTTCCAATTCACTGCCATCCCGCAAACCTGCAATGCCATCGTTCATTTGATCGAGCGGAAGCACGGCTGAGAAAATTGTTCCTCCTGCGTCGAGCAAAAATGTGTCTTGCTCGGTTGTGCGCTGCTGCTGAAGTAGCTGCCCGCGCATACGGATAAGACTGCCTTCCTCGTTGCCGGCAAGCGCTTGTTTCGTGCTGATCGTCCGAGCGGGCGGGATCGCCGCTTTCCCCAGCCGCTTAAACAGAGCATCATCAATCGTGTGTGAAAAGTCCCCCAATACCGGAAATCCCACAACGTCCACCACATCGCCGGTTTGAACATCGGCTGGCTGTGCGCTAAGTACGCTGGCGCCTTGGTTTCCGTCGTGGATGAACACCGTTTTGCCCCAGCGCGCTGCCACCACTGCATGAATGCGGACCCTGTGCCCCGGCGTCGCCCCTGGCACGTACTCAAATATGTCTCTGACTCTCTTGAGCGGTACAGCGAATGGATCGATGGGCGCTGCTTCCAGCACTTTAATGAAATCTAGATTCTGCGAATAGATGTTGACCCCAATGAGTTGCCGCCGCTGATTGAACAACGGGCCCACTGTGCCGCGTACCCGTACTCGCGCATCCACCAGCCAGCTGTAGTCTTTTCGCTTGTCCGGCGTTACCGTCACCGCCGTTTGCAACCGCCCCGACGCCACCACCAGGACGAGCATCGATTCCCGAATCTCCGCAGACCGTACCGTTCCTTCGAACGCTATCCATTGGCCGTCATCAATTCCGGTTGAGAGACGATCAAGACTCACCGGTCGCGCCGCCGGAATCGCCGCGTCCCCCAAGACGTGTAAAACCGCATTGTCCACAATCGGTGCAAACTCGCCCGGTCCGCTCTCGCCTTCGATGTCCAGCAGCGTACCAGGATGGATCGCAGGCGTTAATAGTAGTTCATCCTTCGTTTCCACATAAACACCCGTGTGGCCGTCGTTCACGAAGAAACCGTGCCATCCGGTATAACAGACCACGCAGACCGCCTGCATGCGCACGGGATAGCGCCGTTTCGACTCAACCGACGTCAGATCATGAACCGCCGCAGCCGTAGTAAGAGCTGATACCACCGGCGACTCTTCGTGTGGCGTAGCGCCAAAACCGCCCACGACAGCGCAAAGGACGGCCAGCGCCCAGCGCACTTTCTTGAAAGGCATGAAGGACGTTTCCTTCGCCTTATATCGTCACCTTTGCGGAGAGAGTATAGAGCGCCGCTGCCCGCGGGCATACCTCGGGCTAAGACGGGGTGTGTGTCAAGTTGTATTTCATGATGCGACCATGCTTGCCGGTCCGGTCGCGTTCCAATGTATAAACGTCGCCAACCGGCCCGAGACGCGGCCCCAAAATGCTCGCAAGCAATGCCTGATCAGCCGCATCCAGTGTAACTTCGCCAATCTGCTGATGCGCGAACAAATGCGCTGCGTTAATCGCCCCAACAATCGCCGCCGCCACCCCCGGGCGGTCTAGAATCCAGCGCGTCGCTATGGTCGCGATATCCGTGAAATGCTTTTGCGAAATCGTTTGCAACGCGCCAAGCAAAGCCTGAAAGCGCGCCCAACCGCCAAATTCATCAATGATCAGCTTATACTTCGCCAGCGACCGATTCGCCGGAATCTCCCGCGGCTCCAGTTGATCAAGCCACCGTTCCGATAACCAACCACCCGCCACCGTGCCGTAACACAAAAGCGCGATCCCACGCGCCCGACAGTACTCTACCATCCCCGACTCAGGCCGCGCATCCAGCAACGAATATTGCAACTGGTGCGTGGCCACGTGCACACCCGCATCTACAATCTCCGACAACCGCGCCACATCAAAGTTGGTCACGGAGACGCGCGCAATCTTCCCCGCCGTCTGCAGCCGTTGCAGTTCCAGCGCGGTCTCCACATAACGCGGCATCGAATAATCCCACCAGTGAAACTGCACCGCATCCAATTGCTCCACACCTAGACGCGTCAGGGAACGATCAATCACCGTCTCCACATAACGCCGGTCCACTGTGGCCAAGTCGGCCAGATCCGGAACGAACTTTGTAAACACCTGCACATGCCCCGCATGCTCCGGATAAGCTCTGCGAAAGTCTCCGATGAGTTGCTCAACCCCCGTATAGATGTTGGCGCAGTCAAAAGTCGTAATCCCTGCTTCCACAAACGCCGCCATGTCGCGCATCGCCTGCGCCGGGTCAATCGCCCCATGGCCGCCAGCCAGATGCCAGCCGCCCTTCATGATCCGTGAGATCTCAAATCCATCCGGCAACTTGATCCGAGGCACCATCAGCCGTTGCTCTCTTTCAGCGGAACCGCCGTCACGTCAGCATGTCGAAAATGGCGAAGGCCGGTGCGCGTAATGCGAAAACGCGTAGGACAGTTGGGGTCAGGACACGCCACCTCCGCATCCGTACTCATCCAATCGTTCGCATGCGTCAATCGCTGCTTCGCCGGCAACAGAGGCAGCAAAGCCGCCAACGAGTAGATCGAAAATCCTTGCCCGGGCGGCAGAATCAACATCTCGCCATGCAGTTCGAAATAATCGCCGATCTTCGCACCGCAATAGATTTGTTTGTCGTCCGGACCCACTACTTCCACTCGCAAATCGTAAAGATCGAATCCAGCATCAGAGTCTGGCACTAACCGTTCCTCAACTTTCCCAACAAGCCGCGCGGCCGCAGCAGCAGAGCACCGGCAATCAAAAAGCCAATCAGCACTACTTGCAAAGCCGCCGCCCTAGCTTGCTCCGCTTGCGGAATCCAACCGCGCAGCACGCCGCCCGCGGCGCTCCAAAATCCCCAAACTACAAAGGCACCGACAATCGCGCCCCGGTTGTTCCCTGGGCCACCCACAATCAACATCGCCCAAATCTGAAAGGTCAAGATGGGCAGAAAGTCTTCCGGTGCAATGAAGCCGACGAAGTGCGCATAAAGCGCGCCACCCAAGCCCATCAACATGCTGCCAATCACAAAACTCTGCAAACGAAAAACGAATACGCGTTTGCCCACAGAAGCCGCCGTCTCTTCGTCGTCACCAATGGCGCGCAAAACTCGTCCCCACGGACTGCTCACCAGCTTTTCCAAAGCAACATATACAAAGCCGAGCAAGGCAAGCGATAGCGCGAGATACGCAGCCGTCCACGCCAAACCTGTACCAAGCCAGGCCTGCATTGGCCGCGGAATAAACTGCATCCCAAACGGCCCACCTGTGAGCGGCGTCGCATTCGTGGCTACGGTTTGAATAGCCACCGCAATACCGAACGTCGTAATGGCCAGATAGTCGCGCCGCAAACGCAACACCACGGCCCCCACACATAGTCCCACCAATCCACTAACAAGCGTGGCAACCAACACACCAACCGACACCGGCCAGCCAACCTTCGGCGTGGTCAACAGCGCAGAAGTGTAGGCGCCAACGGCGACGAACCCCGCTACGCCCACATTAAACAAGCCAGTAAAACCCCACTGCAAATTCAGGCCGAGGCTGACGATGGCGAATACTGTCGCAAACACCAAAAAGAAGCTCGCATACGACAGCCACCCCGTCATGCCTTCTCTCCAAAAAGCCCGTTCGGTTTGATCAACAAGATCACAATCAAAACAATGAACGCCGCTGCCGTTCGATACTCCGCCCCCAGCAATCTGACCGACGCGCTCTCCGCTAACCCCACCAACAAGCCGCCCAGCACCGCGCCCCACACCGAACCAATGCCACCCAGAATCACCGCCGCAAACAGCGGCAGCAAAAGTTCAACGCCCATGGTGGGCCGCAACTGCACCGTGATCCCTGCAAACACTCCCGCAACCGCAGCCAGCGCGCCACCCAGCAACCACGTCG
The DNA here is from genome assembly GCA_003169195.1 of Bryobacterales bacterium. Lineage (GTDB taxonomy): Bacteria > Acidobacteriota > Terriglobia > Bryobacterales > Bryobacteraceae > Bog-105. Next base: position 249 of record PMQB01000498.1, on the reverse strand, counting down.
CTCGCAAAACTCGTTCCGGGTCAATGCCTGTCACCTGTGCAAGCGCTGGATTGATCGCCGTCGCCCGCATTGCTCGACCCAACACGCTATACCGCAAGAACAAATGCAGCCCCGCTACGGACGCCAACGTTAGTGTCAGCACCAAAAACTGATCGGGCGTAAAGCGCAGTCCACCGGCAAAGCTGCGCGGTAAAACCGCGATCGCCATCTGCAAATTCTGCGAAAAATATTTCGGCACACCACCCTGCC
>PMQB01000421.1 GCA_003169195.1 Bryobacterales bacterium | reverse complement strand
GGCGGCGACGGCGGAAGCGCTGCGCAGTTTCCCGATCTTTAACGCGCAGATCGACGGTAAGAACATCGTGTACTACCGCGACATCAACATTGGCATGGCTGTGGCGCTGGAAGGCGGTCTGATTGTGCCGGTGATCCGCAATGCCGATGAAAAGAACGTCGCGGGCTTGCAAAGGTCGATCGTTGATTTGGCTACTCGCGCCCGTTCCCGNNAATCAGCCGCAAGTAGCGATTCTCGGCGTCGGCGCCGTGGAAAAGCTTCCCGTTGTGGTGGAAGGCGATGCAATCGCCATCCGATCACAGGCGCACTTGGCGTTAACGTTTGACCACCGGTTGATAGATGGTGCTTTGGCCGATCAGTTTTGTCAGAAAGTAAAAGGAATCCTAGAGAATTGGTCAGCGGATATTCTGTAGGTTTTACTAAGGTTTAGGGTGTTTGGAAGCGGACTTGCTACAAGCAAAGTCCGCTTTTCTTTTGTGCCTTGATATACACCTACGAGAGGTGGCACTTCGCCACAATCTGGCTCAATCCCCAATTTTAAACGTTTAAGAGCTGTACACTACCTTTTCGGACATGTTTGTAAATTTCTCTTGACGAATTCTTTACACAGCGCTACTATTCCTTTCAGGCTAGACGTTATTCCAGTGATCGATGAAAGAGGTCCGTGCATGACCTTCCAGGTCGGTGAGAAGGTGGTTTACCCAAACCACGGAGTAGGCACCATTGAGAACATCAGTTCCCGTGCCTTCGGTAGTCAGTTGGAGCGCTTCTATTTGCTTCGACTTTCGCCTAATCGGATGACAGTGATGGTTCCGTTTTCCCATGTCGGGGACGTCGGACTCCGCAAAGTCACCAAATGTAGCGAAATCAATCGCGTTTTGACTTATCTGGCGGCAGGTCGCTGTTGTTCCGCCCCGGATTGGAAAGACCGGTTCAAAGAGAACTCAGACAAAATGAAAGGCGGCAGTTTACTGGAAATCGCGGAAGTGTTTAAGGCACTCGTGATCATCCAGATGACGAAACCCCTGTCTTTCCGGGAAAAGAAGATGCTGGAGCGGTCACGCAGCATGCTGATTCTGGAAACGTCAGTGGCGCGCAGTGTAAGTGAGCCAGAAGCGATTAACTTAATCGCTAAGTCACTTGCTAAGTGCTCATTGCCAATGCCTGCAGCTTTATAGTCGTTGGCTTTTTAGATTGAGTGGTTTTTGCTTTCAGGGAGGCAGCAATCCCTGCCTCTACTCGATGCCCTAAACGGAAAATGGGCAGCCGAAGCCGCCCATCTTTTTTTTGAAATCAACTTGCTCTCGGGCGCTTATAGCTGAGCCGCCCGTGTGCGAGGTGAGTCTGTCTTCGCGTAATCTGCCGCAGACTCCGACGTGGACGAAATATCATCGCCCCCGGCGTGCTTGAGGATATCTTTCGCCTTGCCTACCCATTCACTAGTGTCGCAATGCACCGATACCAAGATGCCCCCGTCTTTAATGCGGCCTTCATAACGCTTGGCTTCAAATTCTGGAATGCCCATCCCGACGAGTGCGCCAATCAAACCACCGATGACCCCGCCGGACCCAATGCCAGCCAAGGCACCCATAATCGGCCCCGCTGCGATGAATGGTCCAAGGCCGGGAATGGCTAAAGCACCGATCCCTACCAGCAAGCCGAGCGTGCCGCCAATCGCGCCGCCCGCCACCGCGCCCGTGGTGGCCCCTTCGGGAGCTTTCGTCTCTTTTCGCAGGGCAAAATCCCTCGTCCCCACGTTGTCTTGCATCAAGACGGAAAGATCTTCATTGCGAAAACCGGCGGCTAATAAACTGTCCACCGCCAGTTCTGCGCCTGCTTGATCGCGGAAAATGCCAAATACGGCTGTGTTTTTACCTGCCATGTTGTTGTTTACTCTTACCTTTCAAAACTTACTAATTAGTCTTGGTTTCGCCCTTCACAGTAATCTCGTTGACGATACTGCCGTTGCCAACGTACTTGTGTGCGTATTCTTCAATGGTTTGTTTTTCTTGATCGGAACGAACGGGCCCCCGCAGTGTCACCCGCCCGTGCTGAGCGATGATCTTGACGTTGTGTGCGTAGGTAGACAAAGACTTGTCTTCCACTACGTCGTGGCGGATTTGCTTCATCAGATCGCGGTCTGTCAAATTGTTTTTCGCCTGATCTGCGGTAGGCGTGTTGGCGGCGGCATTGTTCTGCGCGTTGGCTGGAGCGGACAACGCCAAAGCCAGCAACAATCCCGCAGGGATTGCAGAGATTTGTTTCTTCATGTAATTCCTTCGACGCAATGGTAAGAAGCACGCCAACGACCACAAACCGACCCGCTGAAATCTCTTGCGCCTGACTGAATTAGTTTGTTAGCTCACAGCAACTTAGCGCTCTGCGAGAGCAAGCAGGTCCATTTACCAGCAAGCAGAACTCACTGGGATCAAAAGTTGTGTTTGGCGTAATCTTTGCGCAGTGTCCCGTGCAATTACTAGCAGTCGTTTTGCCGTGGCAAGTCGTCCTCTCAAGAGGAGCAATTACGAAAAAATGAAGAACAACCCAGCGGCGGTTCAATCGGGAGATTTGCAGGGACTTTCGGATGAGGAAGATTCGAATTCGGAAAGCGTTGTGGAACTTCTGGAGGAGGGACAGTCTTTTGAAGCATCAGTGCTGAGCGGCATTGAGAATGCGCGCACTGCGGACAACGGGGAAGTTGTGACAGAAGAGGTGCCGGAAGACGATGTGCCGGAGGAGTATTTAAGCGACGACGAGCCGCCGAAGTAGGAACGCTGAGGCAGCGGCTGAACGCTGCCTTGCGAAGTGTCCCCACAGTTCCTTGGGCTGTTACGCGCGAAGATCGGCTAAATCGCGGCGAATGGCGAATTTAACTAGGCCAGCTACATCGTGAATGTCGAGTTTGCGCATCAGGCTCGAACGGTAGGTATCCACTGTTTTCGGACTCAGCGAAAGGCGCGCGGCGATTTCTTTAGCGCGTATACCTTCGACGAGCAGGGAAAAAACCTGAAATTCGCGGCTACTTAGGGATTCGAGCGGATCTTCATTCGTGGCGCGTCCCGGGCCGTCGCCGAAGAGAGACATCACTTCAATTTGCGGCGAGACGTAAATGCCGCCCTGGGTGAACTGCGTTAAGGCGTCGGCCATCTGGTCGGCACTCGAGGTTTTTAACAGGAAGCCGCAAGCGCCGGTGCGCAAAACTTCCAAGACGGTTTTGCGATCTTTTCGCACAGAGAATACGGCGCAGCGCGTACGCAGGTTCAAGTCGCGCACCCGGCGAATCACTTCCGTGGCCGCCAGATCGGAAAGGCCTAAATCTAGCAGCGCTAAGGACGGCTGTAAGCGCTGGATCTCAGCTAAAGCAGCGCCTGCTGATCCCACCTGCGACACGACATGAAAGCCGGGGATGGAATTGCACAGCGACGCTAGGCCTTCGCGGACAAGCGTCAACTCGTCGGCGATGAGAATTTCAAAGGGCCGCTGTTCGGTAACCGGGATAGCGGCGGGAGAGCTTTGTGTTTGTGTGGCAGAGACAGGCATAGGTTTTTTTGAAGAGGGACAACCCTATTACTGGTAAGAATGTGCCTGAGGGGTTGGAGTTATCTCACTCGGAAAAAAACGTCGCAAGCGGAGCGCTGGATGCGGCCCCCTTGCGACGTCTGTACTGCGGATTTGGTTAGCCTACTACTTAAAACTACGGACGGCTTCGGTTTCGTCGTCGAACGCTTCGAAAACCGTATAAAGCTTGGTTATTTGCAGCAGATCTTTCACGCGCTTGGATAAACCAACCAGCTTGAGCTGGCCGCCGCCGTTGGTGACGGTGGTAAAGCCGGACACCATTTCGCCGATTCCCGAACTATCAATGTATGAGACTTCGGATAGATTGATGAGCAATTTTTTGTTGCCCTTAGCGACGAGGTCGCGGACGCTGTCACGAAAGACGCTGGCGCCCTCGCCGAGGGTGATTCTTCCGGCCGCATCGACCACGGTGACATCGCCCACTTGGCGCGTCGTTAACTTAACACTCACTTTGCCTCCTGTTCATTTGCTTCAAAATTCCTTTATTCACCGATACGATTCTTCACCAGGCGGACTTCGGTCCCGCCGCCGGGCCTGGGGTGCATGTCGAATTCGTCCATAAACGCCCGAATGATGAGAATGCCCCGCCCCGACTGCTTCAGTAGATTTTCGGGGGCGAGAGGATCGGCAATCTTATTGACGTCAAAGCCTTCGCCTTCATCGCCGATCAAGACGGTGATCCCGGTTTGGGATCGTTCTATATCGAGATGCACTTTCTTATTCTTGTTGTAGCGGTTACCATGGACAACTGCATTCACCGTACATTCGCGCACCGCCATGCCGATGGAATGCTGATCGTCTTCGTCAAAGCCAGCTTTCGCGGCCTCGGCCATTACGATTTCTTCGGCCTGATCCACGGCTTGCAACGTTGTTTCGAGTGTGGTCTGAAGCTTTTCCATCCGGTTGTTTTTTTCCGCCGCAAGCCCTTCAGAGTCGGTTCCTATTGACTATAGCTTACCGAGCTGGATATTTTGGAGCCGAATCGCCAAAATACTACTGGGAACGGGTGCAAGTCAACTGGGTTTGGTGGAATTTCGGCTTGGCTAGTACGGTTCGGCGGTTTGAATTGAATGCAATGACGCTGGCTATTTCTGCTGGGAAAGCACAATCACCGCACCCAACGTCACCAGCAATCCGGAGAACTGTGCGAAACCTGCGTTGTCGGGCGCTGGGCTGGGATCGCGTTTCAGGAAGAGGCGGTAGCCGGCACCCAGAATAATGAGGAAGTACATCGGTTCTTTCGTGACGGCCCAAAGAGCCGCCGCCAAAGCTACCAAGCCGATGCGCTGCCATTGCGTTTGCGATTGAAAGCCGCGCCCGCCATCGAGCTGCCAGATAGGAATCAGGTTGAACAGATTGATCCAGGCGCCCAATTGGGCGATGGCCGCCCAAATTTTCTGACCCGTAAAGACGAACAAGGCATAGGCAACAATGGCCGCGCCCAGTCCGTAAATGGGTCCTGCTAAACCAATGCGCGCGTCTTGCACGGGCGGTAGATTCACGCCGCGCAGTTGGATGATGGCGCCGAGGCCGGGAATGAACATGGGCGCACCGGCTGGAATGCCTAACTTACGCAGTTCAATCACGTGTCCCATTTCGTGAATGTAGATGGAAATGATCAAGCCCGCCGCCATGGGCCAGCCGAAGATGCGCCAATAGAAGCCGAACGAGACGAACATGGAAAGCAGCGTGCTCATCTTCGCCAAGCCGAAAATCAACACTTTGAACTTCCATAGCAGCAGCGCGATAGGGCCAAGGCCGCCGGCAATTCCCTTACGCCAACCACCGTGCGCCGCCGGACCCGCCGCGGCAATTTTCTGCGTAAGATCCGCGATGCGCGCCTGCACACTGCGGTACTGCACGGTTTCGGGCGGAAGATACGCCAAGGCCTGCGTCCAGAATTCCTTCGCTTTCACCAGACTGCCGCCGTTCGCCGCAATTTGCGCTTTGCGGGACAGATCCTCCAGTTCAGCCGCATAGAGCAAACTGTGGCAGGCAGGACAACTCAACTCGGAACCGCTGAGCGTTTGGCGGCATTCCGGACAGATAGTAGGAGCTACGGTTGGCACAAATTTAGGAGCTTTGCTGATATGGTCACATGATCACCACGTTGGCGCGGCCCGTCATGCGCCAAGCGC
>PMQB01000612.1 GCA_003169195.1 Bryobacterales bacterium | reverse complement strand
GCTCTGACCAATTCGAAAGTCAAATTCTACGGTGCGGACGTGGGTCGCTTCGTCGCAAATTGCGGTTTTGGCCTCGCATCGCTGGCAACTGGAAGTAGGGTTTTGGGCGCGCTTGCCTTCATTTCCCAAATGACGGGCTCGCCGATGCCTGACGATCTTTGGAAGCGTTACAAAGAACTCCGGGAACAATCGACCGATCTGAGACGTTCCCCGGTCGGCGCGATGTTCCATCACTTGGGAGAAAAGTTCGGCTTTCCTAAAGACTGAGCTTTGCAGACCAGACCGCCATGGTCGATTTTGCGATTCTACGGATACGGGCTCAAACCGAAACGTCACTTTGAGGAACAACGCACTATCGTTCGAAGTGAAATGTCAAGTTCCGGGCGGATCGTCGGCTACTCTTCCACTACTTTTGCAGATTAGTCGGGAAAGCATCTTCCGGATGCCCCGTAACCCGCCCACAAACTTCGCGGATAGCTCTACCCTTGCTGACTAGGATGGATCATTTCCCACTACCCATTCTTCGGCACCACCTCGAAACGTTATCTCAGTATAAAGATCACAACACGATTTCTCGAAGAATGCGCACGGAATTCGACATGATGTTGTTCAGGGCCGAGGCAGCTACGCGGCGAGGCTAGTGCCGGTTGCATCCGCTGCTTCCGACATTACAGTCGACTGCACTAATAGCCGACAAAGACGAGTGCAGGGGAAGGCTGCTTATCCATCTGAGGAATCAAAAACCGACGCGCAGCCTCTCCTGGCATGAATAGATCACCGTCGATCAGGATGCGGCCCTTTGCGATCCTTCCAGGTGGACATGTCGGCGACGATGGGCCGCGCCATTTTTATGGCGGCGGCAGTAGAGTGGAATCAGGTACCAGCCTGCGCTGGAAATATCTGTCGCATGTCGAAGATGCCGATCTTATTCTCCTTAAGCAGCGTGATGTTCTCGTTGCGGCTATAAATCTGGTTATTTGCTTGTTCCAGTAGGTCGGTATTGATGCGCGCGACCTGCCCGATGTCGATCTCGAATTCATTGGGTGGGCGAAAGCTGGTTATGCCCATAAGGGCGCGGCGGGGGCTAATAGTGAAAATGATCGGATCGACATTGACTTGCGGAGGTGCCGGCCGGTCACAAGTGATCAGGTCGGGCGCTCCAATCGCTACGTTCATCACCGACCAATATCTCTCCGCGACGAAGGGCAACAGTTCGTTGAAGGCGGACATTTCGGTCACTACGTGTGAGTGGCTAGGAATATGGATCGTGAATTCACCGCGCTCAACAAAGTCCTTGGCTTTTTCGTAGGGAGTGTTCAGGTGCGGGCTGATGAAGCCATTCTTCTTTGCCCGGTCAACGGATTGTTCATAAATCCGTTGGTTTGCAGTATTCAGCTTCATCGCCTGCCGGTAGATTGTGTCCTGCATGCGCGTTCTGGCGTTTCTCAGCGCCGGGTTCTTGATGATGAAAAGCATTATCAAGTTGTGAATATAGGAGAATGAATGCTCATCGAGCATCATCCCGCTCTTGCATATTTCCCTGATGCGCCGGATGGCCTCACCTTCAAATCGTCCCTGAGCCGTCTCGTAAGCATCGGGCGTTAGATTAGGCGACTCGACAAGATTGTAATCGACTTCAGAGGCGACCTCCTTCGGCTTCTTCCTGTCGAATTTCTTCTCTGAGAAATCCAGCACGCACAGCAAACCCTTCTTCGTTCCTTTGTCGGTAAACTGAGCGAGATAACCCGCCGAAACGTAGTGGTGGTTATGTGAGACCTGCTGCGGCTGACTTGCCTTCGACACCACTTCATTATCGCGGCAGCGTTAGGCCAGCCTCAAGGGACGGTCGGTTGGAGAGGCGCTATGCTCATCTCTGATCGTAGAAAATTCCGAGCTGTGACGTGCGCAAAGCCTTCGTGCAGACCTCGCCAATTGACCCATGCGGAACTGACGCACCGCGGCTTCGTTCTACGGCGTAGGGTAGAGCGACCGGTTCAACTCCCGGCTGGTCGGCCATCTGGAAACAATCACCCGGACGGTTGTCGGATATGGTGACGTTGGCGCGAAACGGCGTTGGATGACACGTGCGCCTGCCGTCGGCGCGCTCACCTCAACGACTAGCGCGTTATCCGTCAAGGTGGGTTATTTCCAGATAAATTGTCGCGAGCCGCTCCCAGAGAGGCGAGCGATTCAACGGTCATTTTAGACGCATCGCCAACGTGAATCCGTTTGCCGTCCGAGTGGCACGAGTCACTCCTCAAGTCGTCAGGGACATCTCTTCCTAGCATCACGCGGAACATGACGCCGAATGCGAGGAATCGCAAATCGTGGTACCAAATGTGGTCAGATTGAGCTGGTAAGAGCCATGTCCTGCGAGAAACAGCATCAGTACATACAATGACGATAATCGCGGCCTCCCGCGGGAACTCTGTAGTCTCACCTGCCAAGAACCGCCTGACTGGCTGCTCGTACTGCCCAAGACTACAAGGTTTTGTGTTTTCCTGATTCGGA
>PMQB01000519.1 GCA_003169195.1 Bryobacterales bacterium | reverse complement strand
ATTAGCGGGCGGGACTGGTGGTCGAGGGCAGCGGAGGCGTCGGAGAGGAAGTGGAGACCGGCGTGGAGAAGCGCGGCGGTGAGGGTGGATTTGCCGGAGTTGGTGGCAGCGGGGAGGATGAGGGAGTGGCCGGTTTGAGGGGAGGCGACGGCAGCGGCGTGGAGAATGGCGAGCCACTGGGTGTTGGGGTGATGGGCGAGGCGAGCCATTTCCTGGAGGAGGATGGTGCGGGCGACGGATAGGTCGGATTCAGCGCCGAGGGTGGCTTCGCCACATACGACCCAATATAGGCGGTCATGGGGAGAACGGAAGATGTGAAACGTGTACTGCGACGGATGAACTGCGGTTACCGTGAGGTGGGCGAGACGGGGGCGGATTTCTGCGACGAAGTCGGGGTCGTAGGCTACTAGGCGGAAGGACGTGGCGCCGAGAGAGTAGTCCGCTTGAAACAGGGCGGAGGTTGGTGGAGGAACAGACGGGGTCGTTGGTACAAGAGTGGGGGTGCTGTACGGTGCGAATAACGTATGGGACCAGTGTTGGAGAGTGGCGTTAACGTCGGCGGCCGCTTGGGAGTTCGCAAGGCCGAAGTGGGAGGCGTATAAGTCGGCGAGCTGGTCAGGTTGACCGAGGCCGTGTTGTTGGGTAAGGGACCAAAGAAAAGCGGCGGAGTGGTTGAGGATGAAAAGATTGGGCCGGTCAGGATGGGCAAGGACGAGCCCTGCATGATGAGGAAGAGAGAAAGACCAGATTGGGACGGAACCTTTGGAGGAGGAAGAAGAAAGATCGAACAAGCCGCATTGCTAGGGTGCGGCTCGGATCTTGGTTAACTATTTAATGACCGGCTTTTGCGTGGGGACCGGGGCCGCTGGAAGTAGCAGCTTTTGAATTGAGAGCCATGACGGTGAACGGGGCGGCATAGATCGCGTATTTACCAAGCTTGGTCACGAGTTCGCGACGATTCTGCTCTTCGGGAGAATCGGTTGCAGGTGATTGGGGCTGATGATTCTGATCCATATCATTCTCATTATAAGGCATAACGTGAGTTTCTCCTGAAGTTAGCTACGAGCGCCAGTGCGAGATTTGCGGGTTTTGGCGGCGAGTAAGGCGATGAGGCCCAAGGCAACCGGAATGGTTTGCACCGGTTCGGGAGCCGGGGAGCTAGCGCTGGTTCCGACAGAGGTGCCGCCATTAAAGGTAAAGGTGATGTTGTAGTCAGAAACGAGGGTATTACCGTCCAAGCCGGCGAGTGCTTTGGAGTTGGTGAGAGTGAAGTTACCAGGGCCGGAAACGGGGCCGAGGACGCCGACGGATTGACCGTCGTACGTCACGTTGCCGGTAGCGGAACTGCCGGCGGCGGAAAGATGGATCGGAATGCTTTCGTTATATGTCCCGTCCCAAACGACATTGTTGCCCGGGGAGGTGAAATCCTGGAGCAGATCGAGGGCGAGGACATCGGTTGCTACGGCGGCTACGTTGCCCTGCGTTTTGTTACCCGTGTATGTAACAAGGGGGAAAAACCCAACGAACGTACCGCCTGGGAAGGTGTTGTTGTAATTGCCAGCAATGCTATAAATGTCACCATCTGCGAGAGTGACGCTGAAGCTATAGTTACCACTGGCCGAGGTTCCGATGGTGAGCGCACCAGTGGCAAGGCCGGCGGCAGAACAATCGCTAACTTGGCAGGCGTTGTTGACTGAGATGGCTGTGTCGCAAAGGGCGGTTAGGGGCAAAGTGAGCGCTAAGACAACGAGGCCCGGGAAAAGTGGAGATTGGGAAAGCATTGGAAAGTTAGATCCTCCTAGATAGAACGGACTAGTTTAACGAAATTACTTTAGTCCTATGAGATTGAGAAGCACTAAAACTGCGTGGCGATGCGTGAGCAGAAGTACGTACTAGTAGTTTGCCGATGGATTAATCGTTGGTTTAGGGCCAAGCTCCGCCCCTTTTGTCCCATCAATGTTTCTTTTCAGTTACTTACCGGATAGCTTTGGGTCAGCGAAATCCGTAGTACTTGTATACCATGGTAATAGAAATGGTGCAAGAGTAATCCGACTGTAGTTAGTGCGGTACCAGTAAGTTTCCTTACACTACTCAGGGTAATTCTACGCTTTACGCAATTCCAGTTTGGCGATGGATTCCAGGTGGACTTCGTCAGGGCCATCGGCGAGGCGGAGGGTACGAATGTTCGCCCAGGCGGAGGAAAGGAAGAAATCCTGGGAGACGCCCGCGGCGCCGTGAGCTTGGATCGCGCGGTCGAGGACGCGGAGAGCAACGTTGGGGGCGACGACTTTGATCATAGCGATTTCGGCGCGCGCGGCTTTGTTGCCAGCGGTGTCCATCATTTCGGCGGCTTTCATTGTTAGAAGGCGGGCTTGGTCGATTTCAATGCGCGATTGGGCAATGTCAGCGCGGATAGTGCCTTGTTCGGCGAGGGGTTTGCCGAAGGCGATCCGGGATTTAACACGGGCACACATGGCTTCGAGGGCGCGTTCGGCGGCGCCGATGCAGCGCATGCAATGGTGCATGCGACCGGGACCGAGGCGACCTTGGGCGACTTCGAAGCCGCGGCCCTCGCCGAGTAATAAGTTCGAGGCGGGGACGCGAACATCGGTGAAAGAGATTTCGGCGTGGCCGTGAGGAGCGTGATCGTAACCGAAGACAGTGAGCATGCGTTCGATGCGGACGCCGGGGGTATCCATAGGGACGAGGATCATGGATTGCTGCTGATGTGGCGGGGCGGATGGATTGGATTTGCCCATGAAGATGGCTAGTCTGCAGCGGGGGTCGCCGGCCCCGGAAGTCCACCACTTGCGGCCGTTGAGGAGATAGTGGTCGGGGCCATCGGGGGTGATGGAAGCTTGGATGTTGGTGGCGTCGGAAGAGGCGACGGCCGGTTCGGTCATGGCGAAGCAGGAGCGGATTTCGGCATTAAGTAGAGGTTTGAGCCAGTGGTCCTTTTGTTCGATTGAGCCGTAGCGGGCGAGGACTTCCATGTTGCCAGTGTCGGGGGCGGAGCAGTTGAAGATTTCGGGGGCCATGATCGAGCGGCCCATGATTTCGCAGAGGGGGGCGTAGTGGGCGTTGGAGAGATTTTCGGGGAGGAAAAGGTTCCAGAGCCCGGCGGCGCGGGCGAGGGGTTTGAGTTCTTCGATGATGGGCGAAACGGCCCAGCGATTTTGTTCAATGGCGGCGTAGTGGCGGGATTCGTTGGGATAGACGTGCTCGTCCATAAAGGCGAGGAGTTGCTGGCGGAGATCGGACATGGCTATTTACCGGTGAAGCGGGGGGCGCGTTTTTCGAGGAAGTGGGCGACGCCTTCCTTGAAGTCTTCGCAGTCGAGGCTTTTGAGGATTTCGGCGTCGGCGAGTTGGGAAGCTTCAGACAGGGTTTGGGAGAGGCCCTGGTAGATCTGTTGCTTCATGATGCGGAGGGATCGGGGGCTGGAGAGGGAGACGAGATCGCGGACATAGGCGCGGACGTTTTCGGCGAAGGTGGCTTGCGGGAAGACTTGGTTTACGAGACCGATGCGGAGGGCTTCGGCGGCGTCGATAGAGCGGGCGGTGAAGAGGAGGTCGAGGGCATGGGGGAGGCCGACGATGCGGGGGAGCATCCAGGCGATGCCGTATTCAGCGATGAGGCCGCGGCGGGCGAAGGTGGTGGAGAATTTAGCGGAGTCGGAGGCGAAACGGAGGTCGCAATAAAGGGTAAGGATGAGGCCAAGGCCGACAACGGGGCCATTGATGGCGGCGATGACTGGTTTTGAGAGTGCGGGGAAGTAGGAATATTTTTGGGCGAAGTCACCGGTGGCGGTGTGAGCGTTGGGGATAAGGCTGGAGGAGCCTTGGTTGGCGATGGATTGGAGCAGTGACATGTCGGCACCGGCGCAGAAACCGCGGCCTTCGCCGGTGAGGATGATGGCGCGGACGGATTCATCCTGATCGGCGACGAGCATCGCGGAGCGCACTTCGCGCTCCATGATTTCGGTCCACGCATTCAGTTTATTGGGGCGGTTGAGAGTAATGGTAGCGATGGATTCGGAGATATCAAGCTTGGTTTCGAGGAGCGGCTCCATGGTGCCGTGATTGTATCGAAGCGCGCTGCGAGGCGTTAGGCCGCTGGGGCGAGTTGGTTGACGACTGCCGGTTTTCGTCTTGCGTTGATAGCGATCTCGATGGCATTCGCTATGGGACCGACGATGGCGAGCGCGTAATATGGGGCGTGGATATTTTCCGCCAGCCGCAAAATCATTTCCACGACCGCAATTAGGAAAACGACCAGGCATTGTGCCCAGCGGGGCTTCACGGTCGTCTTCGGATCAGTGATCATAAAGAAGATAAAGAGTTGATACATAGGCCCGGTGATGGGCGCGACTTCCGCCAGGAATGAGTGTCCGGTAAAGGCAGTGCGGACAAAGGAAAGAGCGATAAACGAGACCACGTAAGTGGCGGTGATGTGGAACCGCTTCACGCGGTAGACAATCAACGCGCCGAGAACCCAGACAATCAGCATGGGCCAGATGGTATTTCCCCATTGGACGCTCAAGGTGGCGACAACGCCCGGCACCAGCAGCAGCATGGCGCTGATAGAGAAATTGGAAGGATTCCACAAATGCCTCCCATGCCAGCGGATGACATATTTCGAAGTAATCGCAATGGCGCTGCATAAGGCATAAGGCCAAAACAGCGGGGACCGAATTAAGATGCCCACACTGATGCCGCTGATATAGGCGCTCGCCAGATTGGGAACTCTCCGGTACATCAGCAAGCCGAGCGTCATCTCAAAAACGATAGAGGTTGTGATGGCAAGCGCGGTACGCGAGAAACTCTCGAGCAAGCCAACCCCGAGATTTCCCGCAAGTAGGATGAGGGTGATGCAGATGGGCGGTAAATAGCGGTTATCGGCGCTGAAGAATCGAGTCAGCGGCGCAGGCCAGCGGGGTGGAAGATTGGGTCCGGCGAGGAGAGTGGAGGCTTGCGAACTCATAGAGGCTCCTGAATCTTGTGAATCTGATCAATCTGCGGCGAGACGATTTTCTGTGTTCGACCCGAAGGCCAGCGAATCTCAACCCTATCTACATTCGTAACTTTGCCAAGTCCGAAATGCAGGCGCCGTTGATTTTGCGAGCAAAATCCGCTGCCGCCCGATACCTCTTGCACCTGTTGCTGACCCTTCCAGAATAACCGGACTTCGGCTCCAATGGCACTGCGATTGCTTTCGCGCCCTTCCAACTGAAACTCAATCCACTTGTTGGCGGGTGACACTTCGTTCTTATAGAGCAGAAGCGGACCCCGCTGATTGGCGACAACCGCATCCAGCGCTCCGCTATTGGAAAAATCCGCCAACGCTATGGATCGTCCGTCAAACCGGTCGGTGACACCCACCAACTGAGCAACGTCCTTGAACTGGCCCAGACCATCGTTGATCCAGACACGCTTTTGTTGATAGCCGGAGAGACTTCGCCCCTTTAAGGGCGGCCAATTCGCGGCGTCGGAAATGATCGTGCGATTGCCGCCAGCCACTTTGGAATAGTCGTACCAATAGCTATGATCCGGATCGAGAGAGACGTTACCGTTCACGGTATACAGATCGAGAAAGCCATCGTTGTTCAAGTCGCCAAACTGTCCGCCGAAACTCCAGCCTCCCAATTCCACTCCGAATGAGTTAGCCATGTTCTCAAACTTGAGGTTGTTACCCGAGGTTCCGGCGCGCGCCATCCATAGATTGTTACCCTGCACCAGTACGCCCTCTTCGGAGATATTGGACACAAAAATTGCGTATTGGCCTTGATTCAAAACGTCTCCTACGGAAGCGGTCATCCCGCTCTTGGGTGCGGCTCCGACGCCTGTCTCCTTACCAACCTCGCGAAATTTCTTTCCGCCATCGTTGAAGTACATTTCGGAGACGCCGTAGTCGTTGGCAATAAAGAGGTCGGGAAATCCCGTTCCGCGCAGGTCGGCGGCCACGGCAGCCAAGGCCCAGCGTCGCGATTTGATGCCCATTTTATCCGATACTTCTTCGAACTTTCCGTTCCCCAAGTTGTGGAACAGATACTTACGCCCGCCGTTCTCGGCATACTCAAAACTCTCGGGCATCATGCGAGTGTTTTTCAGCTTCCAAAGATTCACATCTTCCGGATAATAGCCACCTATGAATAGATCAAGCTTGCCATCGTTGTCGTAATCGAACCAGATGGCAGTGTTGGCGTTCACCCAATCGGGCAGGCCAGCTTGTTCACTGACGCGGGTAAAGTGCTTGCCGCCGTCGTTGTGAAAGAGCTCCGGTTTGCCCCATTTATACATCAAGACGTCTTCGAAACCGTCATTGTCGTAGTCCCCCCAAACAGCACCCATGGAGACCCCGGTTTCCACCGAGTTCAAGTCAGCCAGCCCAACCTCTTTGGCCACATCCTTGAACGTGCCGTCGTGCATGTTTCTATAGAGTGCGTTCGCTTTTCCCTCGCCGCTATTTATTACGTAGATATCGTCCCAGCCATCGCCATCGAAATCCACCACCGATACGGCCGCGCCCATAGACGCTACTTGCTCCATGATGTGGCCTAGCTTGGGATCGAGTGTTGGCGCTGAATGCTTGAAATCAATGCCGGACGCTTTGGCCGATTCTTTCATCACGAAGCCGTACTGGGCCAAATCGGCCGCTCGGTTCGCTGTCTCGGCGGCGGCATTGTGTTGGGCCGTGATCCGCCGGTAAATGAGGGGCGCGGCCAGTAGGCCGATGAAGAGAATCGTTATGAAAACACGAACAACCGATTGCCGCATTAGCGTTCCCAAAGCGCCTTTTCAAAATAGGTCGGAGTGACATACCGCGTTTGAAAGGTTTGCCAGTCGCCAGGATGCAGACGAAAGGCCTTCTCGAGCTCGAGTGAGTCCGGCGCACTGTTGTATTCCGTCATTCCGTGATAAGGCAGCGGCGATACCGTTTTGGAGAAAGTGGAATTGTAATCGCCATCCTTCACCCAACCATCGCAGATCAGAATGAAATCACGTTTCCAACCGGCTGCTGGCGGGGGCGGCGCTTTGAACTTCATGCGTAACTCATCGCCGGGGCTGGTGATCACAAAACGATCGTCAATCTGATCCAACAATTCGCGAACGTCTCCGTAACGAGTTACAAAGCCTTCCTGGTCGTGCCACTTGAGCGCAGATTCCTCAACCAGATCGTAGTTGGGTACCTCCGGAGATGTCACATTGGCTTGGGTAATGCGCGAGAATCCGCGGTATCGCAGGTCCGCCGCAGCCAAACTCAGATGTTGCACTTTGATGTCTTGATCAGAAGCCAATCCAGGCGCCCAGGAGAGCTTGTTCCAATAGATCTCCAGGTTCGTGCGGAGCCGCAGCTTGCGAGGTGCACCGGGACGGAAAATGCCGCCGATATCCAAGACAACGGTCTTCAGCCTACCTTTTAGAAATCCCAGCCCTTCTCGCGCTGTTGTCCAATGGCCGTTGGCGTCGGGAACATCGATGCTCATTTGCTGCGGTACTACCTGAGTGTTTTGCGACAGCGCCTTAACAATGGAGGCGTCTGTATCATGAATCCAACCCGCGCCAATGAGGTACAGGGGACCGGTGGCCGGAGCATCTGGCGGCAGTTCCAATTCCACCCAATGATCGCGCGCCACGCCTTGATATTGGCCTTTGTCAAAGTGTCCAAGAAAACTGGCATCCTGCTCACGAACGACCTCCGACACGTCCTGCCCTTGGTCATCCCACGCNNAGCGAATAGTGGTCCATATAATAGGTCTCCCAATATTCGGCCGTGATGCGGAGGTCATAATACCCATCACGCGCTTTTAGTTCGTCACTCGCGATCTTGAACCACTCACCCGTGGGATAAACGCCTTTCCCTTGCGCGTTGACATTCAGACCGAGCGCCGATCCCCAAGGGCCCACGTCCTTGAGAAATTGCATCTGGGTCCCGTTCCAGGTGAACAGCATCGGGCATGAACCCTTGATTCGTTGTTCCGCCATGATCTCCTGGTCGGGCTTCAAATCGAATTCGGCCTGCATCGATCCGTTCGGCCAAACAATGCGGGCAAAATCGACACCCGTGTGTGTGCCTAGACCGAAATGCAAGATGGGCGACGTGATGATCTGCTTTTGGGTGAACAGGTCCGAGCGCAATTCAATCTCACCACCTATGCCAAAAGAGTTGATTCTCTGATCACCGGTGGCATGCGCGGCACGCGTGCGCACCACCTGCCAGTGATAGTTCTGGGCACCATGATTGTTCAATTCCACAGCGTGACCGTCGCGCAACCCAACAATGTCTAAACGGCCATCGCCATTCAAGTCGACGATGGCTTGGCTGTTCGTGTTCAAACTTGACGCGAGAGGCACATAGCTCTTGCCATCTCCTAAAAACACTTGATCACCGGCAATCAAGTCCAACGCCCCATTGTTATCGAGATCTCCCACAAGGAGGTTCGCCTGACCCGGCGCGGTTGGCTCGCCTTTTGCCTTGACTAACAACGCTATATCCCAGCCTTGACCCTCTTGTTTGCCGGAAAGCCGCACAATACTGAAGTCGCTTCGTAACAGAACAAAGTCGAGCCTCCCATCGCTGTTAGCATCGGCAGCGGCGAGCGCCAGATTGTTCTGTACCAGATCAGCGGGAACTGCGCGCGGCCGAAAATCGCCCAACCGCTCGTTTGTAAAAGCGACCAGTCGTCCATTCTTGTCAATCAAGGCAACATCGGGATCACCATCACCATCAATATCCGCGGCAGTAAATGCCACCAAACCATCTACGCCTTTGAACGGATGAACGGTCGCAAACGTGCCATCGCCGTTATTGCGCAGCACCCACGGTTCGCCCTGCGGAGTACCGAGCACAATGTCCAGGTCCCCATCCAGATCGAAATCAAAAGCCCACGCGCCGGTGTAAGAGCCATTGAGAATCGCTGCGGGGAGTTTCGTTTCGCTGGTGACATCCGTAAAATGTTGCGCATCCGTTTGCCGGTAAATTTTCAGTCCACCATTCG
>PMQB01000614.1 GCA_003169195.1 Bryobacterales bacterium | reverse complement strand
AGAGCTGCGCTGGTGAGCATCCAGGCGTTGTCGGCGGAGAGTTGTGCGCTTTTCGTGGCGGTATCAAGAGCGTTCAGGCGTTCTTCTACGGTGGGCGCGTGCGTGGCTGCTGTTTGAGAAAAGGCGGGGGCGCAGCAGAAGAGAAAAAATGCAAGGCGACTGGGCCATGACTTCGCGGTCATAACTAGACAGCGTATCAAGGGGAATGATGGGATTAACTAGAAGGTGAAGTTTAAGCCGCCGCGAATGGCGCGCGGAGATTGCACGACCAGCAACTGACCGGCACCGGCGGGTCCTACGGGAATGTAGCCTTGTGCCAGCAAATTGCGTAGGTCGGCCGTGATTTCCATATGGCCGGGGAACCCAAACAATGTGGGAATGGGCTGTTGGAAGCGGAAATTTAAGCCGGGCGAAACAATGTTGTTCTGCGTCACGAACACATGCGTGGGCACGAACGATCCGGAATCCACCCAGCCATAACCTGCTGATAATTTGGTGCCTGAACCCGGGATAGAGGCGCGGAACTTAGCACCAGCGACATCATGCAATCCCATGGGTAAAGCTACCTGACTACTGCTGACCATGTGAGAGGGATCGGCGGCGAAGCCACCCATGCGCCCGAAAGCCACACCGAAATCCATATTATCGGAGATGCGCTGCGTCACGGAACCGGCGTAACCTGTGCGAACATAATTGCCCACGTCGTAGGTGGACGTCTTCGACATTCCATCGAAGAGCAGATTCCCCTGATCCACTAAAGACGTGTTGCCGCTCAAATTCAATTGACCGTTCCAAACCTGCTCATGAAATCCGCTAACGGCGTACGTGCGGCTACCTACTTTACGGCTGTAGCCAAGTTCATAACTCTGAGTACGCTGCAGAACCAGACGATTGTTCCGGCTTGCCATCAGAGGCAGGCGACCCAGCGCGTTGACGGCGCTCGAAAGTTCACTCGAGGGTGAAAAGGTTTCATCCATAGCGAGGGGTGAGTGCGAAATTAGGCTGTCGGGACGGCTGCCGTCACTATAAGCGGCCACGAGTTGGCTATCGGGATTGAGCGTGATGGTGGCGCGGGCAAACGGGCTGATCCGCGCAGACTCCTGTAGATAACTGACGGACTGGCCAGAGACGCCATACTCAATATGTACGTTGTCGATGGGATCGGAGACCTGATAAAGATCAAGAGCCATGACTCGCAGGCCAGACATTTGGCCGGGCCCTGATAATTGCGGGCCAAAACGGCTGAATTGCGAAACCGTCAGAGTGACTTCTGGGGCATTCATGAAGGGGTTATCAGCGTTGCGTTGATAGACGGCGGCAATGCCACGCATCGTTGGTAGGAAATCGGAATTTTGTCCGAAGGAGCCGGCGATCTGTACCTGATTCTTGCCGAACACATTGGTTGACAGCGCAAAAATCGAACCTAAATCACTAGTGGCGGACCCGGTATCAATCATGCCTGCGTCGCCGCCGTTGAGGCGCAACATGGCGTGCGTATCGGAAAAGATTTGTGTGCGCGGACCAGTTTCGCGGGTTCGCTGCGGCTTGAGTTCCGGGAGCCAACGCGTCACTGGCCGGGTGGGCGCCGAAGTGCGGAGGGCCCATTTCCAATCGTTCGTCATTGCACCGGACGGAATCTTGTAGCTGACCTGAATATTGCTGAACAGCGTTGCCATGTGGATGCGCAGAATGCTGTCGGTGCCGGGCTTAATGGTGATGCTGTCGCGGAAGGCTGGAAGGAAACTGGGTTGCGAGACGCGGACGGCGTATGTATCCAGAGGCAAACCCTCGAAGACAAACCGGCCATCGGATTGGGTGATGGCTTTGGCCAGCACGCGCTGATACTTGTTTAGAAGCTGAACGGTGGCGCCCATCTGCGGAGTGCCCGTACCGTCCATCACGGAACCAACCAGGTTGCCGGTGATGGCCAGAGACAAGTCTGCGGCGTTCACTTGGCCAATGCTGGCCAGGAGTCCCGACAGAAGAACTGCCGATGCCGCGAATTTTATGCCTGCCAAACCAGACTGCAAAATCCGACCTTCTCGCGCAGAGCGCACGGCTTTCGCCTCCTATAATGTTACCGTAAATCGGGCCAGAGGGGTAAGGGTTTGATTTCCGAGGGTGTCAATTGCCGTGATTTTGAGGGTATATGCTCCTGGCGGCAGGGCCGAGAGCGGGAATTTCTTTTCGATGACGACCAGGAATCTTGACCCTTTGAGGTTGGCCACGTCTTCGGAATCGGTCAGAACGGGCTCGCCGTTTTGATCGCTTATGATTTCGTATTCAATGCGCCCTTGGGGACGGCCACCCTCGTCTGGGGCGAAATTGTAGAACTCGGCGTAAAAGCCCAGGGTTTCGTTTTGTTTGAATACGTTGTTAAACCGGCGATTGATTTCGGTGGTGCGGATCTGCAGATTTGACGGGCCAGGGCTATCTGCGGGAATGTGGTTCATCCGGTCGGCCAGGATGATACTGCTGGCGCTGACCGATCCTTCATCAAAACTGGGAACGATTAATTCTTGATCGAAGATGGCTGGCTCATTGTTCGCCGCAATTTGGAGGCGGTAGGTTCCCGGCGGCAGGAGGAGTTGCTGCGCGTGCCACTTCCCGCGCGAAACACTGTTTTCGAACCAAGTCACAGTCTGATGATTGGTGTTGATGAGGCGACCGTAGAAATTGATATTGGCAAAGGCCGACCTGGGAAAGTCCAGTAGCAAGTTCACGTCAATGGTATCGTTCGTGAGGCGCAGAAAGTCAACGCGCACCTGAACGGGCAGAGCGGGTTCTTTGCGGCCCCCAGACGCGACCATCTTTGCCAGATTCTTGAATTTCGGTGTCGGAGTGCGCATCGAGGCGCCAGATCGCGCTAAACCATCCGCCGGGAACTTCATGCAGACGGTCTTCTGGTCGTTTGCGCTCATCGATTCATGCATGCAACTTTGGGGACTGAGGGGCTTGTACAATCCGGCAGGACCGTGCGGGTCGACCGTTATCGAAT
Organism: Bryobacterales bacterium; assembly: GCA_003169195.1. Classification (GTDB taxonomy): domain Bacteria; phylum Acidobacteriota; class Terriglobia; order Bryobacterales; family Bryobacteraceae; genus Bog-105. Next base: position 301 of record PMQB01000614.1, on the reverse strand, counting down.
AATTCCCGTCCTTCACGCGATCTTCTAAATCAATCACAACGTCGGTACCGACGCCGTCAATCAGCCTGTAATGCCAACTCAGCGTACCGGGTTTTGCTTCGATTGCGTCCGGCGGGCCGTATTTGATGTAAAGCATGCCTTGGTCCGTTTTCCAACCGGGAACTCTCGGCAACGCAAACTGCTCATCGGCATACGCTATGCGTCGGTAGTGTTCTTCTTTGTATTCGTTTTCCTCGGTATCAGGTGTTGGATCACGCCGCTGCCAAAACTGCTGAACGAAGATGTCGCGTTCTTCGTCGGT
>PMQB01000094.1 GCA_003169195.1 Bryobacterales bacterium | reverse complement strand
GCTATTCTTCATCGTTGTCTTTGGCGCTCTCGCAGCCTTCGCCCTCAACCGCATTCACGCCCAAACCGCCGCCCAACCCTCAAAGCCCGGCCCCCTCCGCTCCTTCGAAATCGTTCCTTTGGAGACCGTGTCAGAAACTTCCTCCAACGCCAGCATCGGCGACCTGAACGGCGACGGTCACCCCGATATCGTTCTTGTCAAAGGCCGTCACTGGCAGGTCACCACCCGCGTCCTTCTTGGCGATGGAAAAGGAAACTTCACTCCCGGCTCTCCACTTCCCAGCAAAGCCACCAAGAGCTACTCCGCCTCTTTAGCCGACATGACCAAGAGCGGCCACCTTGACATGGTATTGAGCAACGATGCGCCTGACGCAAAATTAGTGCTGCTCAACGACGGCAAAGGTAACTTCACTATCGGAGCCACCTATGGCGATCCGAAATGGTCAACGCGAAACGCCGCCGTGGGCGATCTCAATGGCGACGGTTTACCCGATATCGCCGTTGCCAATCGAGAGATGACTTCCTACGTCTGCCTGAACAGCCCGGGCCTGCATTTCGATTGCCGTCCCCTGCCCAACACGCCAAGCGCCGCCACCGTCGCGATTGCCGACATCAACAACGACGGCGCCCACGACATCATTTACGCCTGCCGTGATTCTTGCCAGAGTCAAATCTTCTTAAACGACGGCAAGGGCAATTTCACCAACAGCAAACCTTGGGGACCCGCAAATTCATCCACCCGCGCCATGGCCGTCGCCGATCTCAACGGCGACGGTTATCTCGACATCGCCGCCTGCCACGAGGACCTGGGTTGCTTTGTCTATTTGAACGATGGCAAAGGCAACTTCGGCGCTGGCATTTCTTTTCAGACTCCGGTAGCGCTACCGTACTCCATGATCGCCGCCGATCTGAATGGCGATCACCGGCCTGAACTATTGGTTGGTTATGTTAACGCTCCCGGCATCGCATATTTCAACGACGGCACCGGCAAGAAGTTCCAACCCATTCCGTTCGGCGATGGCAAAGGCGCGATTTACGGCATGGCGGCTGGTGATCTGAATGGCGATGGCTGGCCCGACGTGGTCGTCGCCAGATCCGGCGCACCTTGCTTCGTCATGTTCAACCGTCCGGCCCGCCACTAGGCCGCCTCACCGTAAGTTGTGCAAGTATTCGTAATCCGTTTTGATCGCTTCCAATACCGGCATCTCTCGAAACGGCGGTTCCTGCTCCACAAAGTAGTAACGCACACCCGCTTGCTTGGCGGCCTCGAAAATCTCTCGATAAGCAATGCTGCCCCGCCCCAGTTCCGTAGGGGTCGGACTGCCTTCAGTCTGTACCGTGCTCGGCTTGAATCCGGGAAGGAAGTCTTTCACATGCAACATGCGCACGCGGCTTGGATACTTCGCAATGTAGTGCGCCGGATTTTCTCCCGCTACCGTAACCCATCCGCAATCCATTTCGAACACCACTAGTTTCGGCTCCGTCGAATGTAGTAACAAGTCATAGGGCACACCACCTCCGAAACGTTGAAACTCCACGTTATGGTTGTGATATCCAAGCTGTAGACCTGCCGTGTGGGCTAACTCACCATAGCGGTTCAATTCTTCGGCGTTCCACTTCCAATCATCGAGCGCCATGTTGTTCACCGCGTCGTAGAATCGCTGCGATCCATCCTTCTCGGCCAGTTTCCGCCTCGCATCTCGCGGCATAGGTGCCGAGCAGATTAAGTATTCCGCCCCCAACGCCTTTGCCGCTTTAACAGCCGTCTCGAACCCGCTCTGCAGGTCGAACATGGTGTAATGAACACTCGGGCAGAGCAGCCCCACTTCATCCAGGTTTCGCTTTAGCTCAACCGCTCCAACGTTCGTTGCAAATTGCGGCCACTCTACCGTCTTATAACCAATCTGCGCAATGGCCTTGAGGGTTCCCGGCAAATCTCGTTTCAACTCGCTCTCAACCGTATACAGTTCCAGGCCGATCGGTAGTCCAAGTGGGTTCGCCGAAAGCAACCGCGCCGCCCCCCACGCCATCGATCCCATCTCTATAAACTTTCGCCTTGAGAGCATCCGCAAATCCATCCTAACCGCGCAACTTCTCCGCAACTTCCAATAACCGCTTCACTTCCCCACTGTTATTAAAAAACGCCGGCGCCACTCGCACCCTCACGGTAGATCCATCACTCCCATCCACCGCCTGCACACTCACCTTCATCTTCTCAGCGTCTAACACTGCTTGCACATCAGCGCGTTTCCTATCCACAAAAAAACTCACAATCGGAGAATCATTCCCTTCCGGCGTAAACAGCCGAAACCCTTGATCCGCCAAACCCTTCCGCACCGCCCGCGCCAACCCCACGCACTGCGCCTCAATCCTCTCCAGTCCTATACCCTTTAAATAACTCAAAGCCGCGGTCAATCCATAAAACTCCCCATACGAAGGCGACGAATATTCAAACTTCCGCGCGTTCTTGTAATGCTGAAACTCATAGTTGGGCAGTTCCTTCTCCACCATCCAACCCACATTCGCCGGCTGAATCCGATCAAGCAACTCGCGCCGCACATAAAACGGTGCCAACCCGAAACCAGCTAGCAACCACTTATAAGTGCCAGTCGTGAAGAAATCAACGTCCAACGCACGCACATCCACCGCTGCCGTTCCCAGAAACTGCGCCGCATCCGCGTAGAGATAAGCTCCATGGCTGTGTGCCAACTCCGCCAAGCCTTTGATGTCATGCCTGTGCCCACTCGTATTCGACACCCAAGCCACCGAAACAATACGCGTCCGCGCATCCACTTGCTTCGCAAAATCCTCCACCGTCCCAGCCCCACGGCGGTTCTTCACCACCCGCATCTCCACACCGTGCGTCTTTTGCAACCTGCGGTAGATCACCGGCGTTGATTCATACACCAAATCGTCAAACACAACGTTGTCGCCGGGCTTGAAATCCAGCGAATTCACGACGATATTCTCGCCCTCCGTTGTCGCAGACAGAAAGGCAATTTCATCTTGACTCGCGCCCACCATCTCAGCAAACAGCTGGCGGGCCTGGTGCTTCCTTTGCTCCATGTGCCCCACCCCGTAAGCGTGCCGGGCGCGTGCCTCAATCCAATCATGCGCCGCATCCACCACTACCTGTGGAATGAGCCCGATGTACGCCGTGTTCAGAAACGTGTAATCGCGCGTCGCCGGGAAATCTTTGCGCACACCCAGCGGATCATCTTCACCCGTCATTCCTTGTGCTCCTTGCGCCAGAGCCGATAGCGCCGTTGCGCCCGTCACTCCCAGGAAACCTCGGCGGCTGTGTTCCATTGTTGCTCTCCTATCAGTCCGGTTTAATCCGTCAGTATACGGCTCCCCATTAGTACTACCCATCGCCCTTGCAAACAGCTAGGAGTTTTTGCTAGTTTTCAGAGCTTGGCCCGCCCCTTATACTCCGGAGTTATGGGGAATTTGGAATTTCGCTGCGTGTTCCTTGTCCGCCCTGAGTCTAAAACATTTCTTCTCGGATAGTGCTCACCATGCGCTCGCCCTCGCTGGCCCGAAACGCGTGCAGCGTTCTTTGTGTTTTGCTGAACTTCGTCCTGTTGGCCTCCAATGTCACGGCCATTCCGTTAGACACTGATAATCCCACTAGTTTAAAGAAACTCACACTCGAAGAACTTTCGCAAATTGAGGTCACCACTCCCTCAAAAGAGCCCCAGTTTGCCTTCCGCTCTCCGGTAGCCATCTATGTCATTACCGGCGATGATATCCGCCGTTCCGGAGCGCTCAGTATTCCGGAAGCACTTCGTCTCGCGCCCGGCGTAGAGGTAGAACGAATCGATTCCAATCGCTGGTCTGTCGGCATTCGCGGTTTTGGGAGTCGTCTGTCCCGTTCAGTACTGGTACTAATTGACGGTCGCACTGTCTACACCACTCTCTTCGCCGGCACCTATTGGGAGGCCCAGGATACTGACATGCTCGACATCGACCGTATTGAAATCATTCGCGGTCCAGGTGGCGTGATCTGGGGCCCGAACTCGGTCGACGGAGTCATCAACGTCATTACCAAAAGCGCAAAGGACACGCAGGGACTTCTGGTTTCAGCCGGCGGAGGCGACGTGAATCTCGGCAACGCAACCATTCGGTATGGAGGCGGCAATGGTCGCGATTTCAGTTATCGAGTTTATGCCAAAGCTTTTGCCGTGGGGCACGAGCACCACGCCGACGCCAACAATTACGATGCATGGCGCTCCGCCCAAACCGGCTTTCGCATGGAACGAAATACCGCGAATCGCGGAGTCTTCACTCTTCAGGGCGATGGGTATATGCAGAAAGCAGGTGAAGGAGAGTCAGCCGTGAGCTATACCCCTCCTTATCAGAGCACTCTGTATGGCTACGAATATCTCTCCGGAGCGAACATCCTGGGTCGCTGGCAGCGCACCTTCAGCGCGGGAAACGACATCCAGGTGCAAGCGTACGTGGACCGGACCAATCACCGTGAAGTAAACCTCGCCGACTATCGCACCACCTATGACGTCGATTTGTTGCAGCGCGTAACGCCGAACTCCTGGCAGCAGCTCTCTTTCGGTCTGGGCGCCAGGGTTATTCCCATCTACGATCCCATCATTGTCTCCGGTCTTACGTTCACCCCCATTCACCGCACCGATGTCCTCTACACGGCGTTTCTCCAAGATGAACTCGCTCTGGTCCCTAACCGCCTCACACTCACCCTTGGCACAAAGTTGCTGCATACCAACTTCGCCACGTTCGAGCCGGAGCCCAGCGCCAGGCTATCCTGGACGCCATCCGATAAACAAACAGTGTGGGCCGCGTTCACACATGCCGTGCGCACACCGTCCGACGCCGAAGAAAACTTTACGCTGAGCGGATACGTGGGCGCTACGCCTTCGGGTCTCCAGGCCTTCGCCGCATTCCTGCCGAACACGAAGTTCTCCCCCGAACAGTTGAACGGTTATGAACTCGGCTACCGTCGACTATTGACTAAGGGTTTATTGGTTGATTTCGCCGGATTCTGGAATCATTATCACGGCCTCTTTGATGAAGAGTTCATTGTGGAAGCGTTCTCGCCATCTGACACTCCTCCGCCTCTGCACCTGCTGCTGCCCGCGCAGTTCCGCAATGGACTGCAAGGTCGCACCACTGGTTTTGAAATTGCTCCCGAATGGCGACCTTCCAAGGTTTGGCGTCTCCGGGGATCTTATTCATATCTCGATATGGTCCTCCGTAAGTCTCCCGGTAGCGGAGATCTTGGCACCATTCCGGGCATTGAAGGCGGTAGTCCAAAACATCAATTTACCCTTCAATCCTCCATCGATTTGGGTAAGAAGGTGGACTTTGATGCGTCTTATCGTTACGTCAGCGCTCTGCCAGGTCTCGGAATTCCTTCCTATTCAACCTGCGACGCTCGCCTCGCCTGGCATCTCCGCCCTGATCTTGAACTCGCTGTCACTGGGCAGAATCTCCTGCAGCCTACTCATGTAGAATATGCAGCCGAGGTCGGGCCCAACATTGCGATTAGGCGCAGCTCTTATTTGCAGCTCACCTGGACCAGGAAATGACCCAGACCAATGCTAGATTCCTTTCGCTAACCTGGTCTTTCTCGCCATTCACGGCGCTATCTCGCCGCTTTTCCAATTTGCTGTTAGCCTCCGCCTTCTTGTGTAATTACTTGAATGCCCATTCAGCTCCCAGTTCTCCCTCTCTGGAGTATGAAGTCAAAGCAGCATTTCTACTCAACTTCACTCGTTTTGTAGAATGGCCAGCCACCTCGTTTGCAAGTCCTGACGCACCGCTGGTCATCTGTATGGCTGGCGAAGATCCGTTCGGCCCTGCCATCGATCAGATCGTAGAAGGGGAATCCGTCAATGGTCACCGAATCATTGTCGAACGAATTCGAAGCGACCAACAGAAACTCTGCCATGTCCTCTACACCGCTAATACTAGAAACCTTGTCAGTACGCTCCCGGCTGCTGGCCCTGGAGTTCTAACTGTTGGCGAAGGCAGCGAATTTACTCAACAAGGCGGCATTATCGCCTTTGTTCTTGATAACCGGCATGTTCGCTTTGACGTCAATCTGAAAGCAGCCGCAACTGCCGGCCTGAAACTGAGTTCAAAATTGCTTTCCGTGGCGAGGTCCGTTGAAAAGTAGCCTCCCATTCCGTCGCCTCGCACGCCGTCTCCGGGATACTCCCATCCGGCAGAAGCTGATGCTCATTGTCATGACCACCACTGCTTTGGCGCTGCTCCTCGCCGGCATTGGCATCTTGCTCGCAGATTCAATTCTTTATCGAAGCGCCCTCAAAAGTGATCTCTCCACTCTCACCCATATCATTGCCGATAACACAACAGCCGCTCTCTCCTTTGAAGATCCTGCTGCCGCCACAGAGACGCTGGGCGCACTACGCGCCCGATCTCACGTCATGAATGCATGCGTGTACCGCAAGGACGGGGCGCTGTTTGCTAGATATACACGTTCGGGCGTCACCACAGCGTGTCCATCGCCTAAGACCGCGGAAGATATTCACTTTGACGCTGAGGCCATCACAGTCTCGCGCCCGATTGTGAATAAAGGCGCCAGACTCGGTACGTTGGTCATCGTCTACGACTTAGGCGCGATCTATGAAAGAGTCCAGCTTTATGGCACCAGCGTCGTCTTGGTCTTTCTCCTCTCCACCTTGATTGCTTTTCTCTTATCCTCCCAGCTACGCTCGCTCATTGCCACACCAATCGTTGAACTCGCCCGCGTCACATCGCATGTGTCGGCCTCCCGCGATTACAGCATTCGCGCCCAGAAGTTCTCGGGGGATGAACTCGGATTGTTGGTGGACGGTTTCAATGAGATGCTCTCCGGTATCCAATCGAGAGATACCGATCTACGGAATGCGCTGCTCGCTCGCGAGAGAGCACTCCGAGATGTCCAGGAAGCACGCGACTCGCTCGAATCCACCCTTGTCGGAGTCGCCCAACTCAATGCCGAATTACGAACATCTAACGACAACTTAGCTCGCTCCAACGAGGATCTGGAGCGCTTTGCCTTCATCGCCAGTCATGATCTGCAGGAACCCCTCCGCATGATTACCATTTACTCTCAGTTGCTTGTACGCAGCTATGCCGGCGCGCTCGACACCCAAGCCTCCGCCTTTCTGAACAACATAGAAACCGGCACTAAACGCATGCGCGAGCTTTTGGCCGACCTGTTAGCTTACGCTGAAATCGGCGCCCGGCTCGACGAACCGGCGCAACCCGTAGACATGAACCTAGTCGTGCAAAAGGTCCGCGACAACTTAGCCTTCGTTGTTAACGAATCACACGCCACCATTACCGTGGGCCCTCTGCCAACCATCTGTGGATTTGAGAGCCACTTCGTCCCCCTCTTTCAAAACTTGGTGGGGAACGCCATCAAATATCGTAGCCATCAGCCGCCTCACATTGAAATTGTTGCCGTCTTTACCAATGGGCAAATTAAAATATGTGTTTCCGACAACGGAATAGGAATCGCTCCTGAGTATCACTCAAAAATATTTGTCGCCTTCAAACGCCTCCACGGCAAAAACATACCGGGCACAGGTATCGGTCTGGCCATCTGTCAGCGGGTAGTAGAACGTTACGGCGGCAGTATCTGGGTAGAGTCGGAGCTCGGCCACGGGTCGAACTTCGTATTTACTCTGCCGGCGAATCTCATCGCAGAGCCCGCGTTTTCGAGGGACAATAAAGAAGATCGAGGACAAACACTTCAATGACTGCCACAATTTTTCTGGTCGAAGATAACCCGGCGGACGTGGAACTGTTTCGCATGGCCCTGCAAGAGGCATCCCTCGAATGTGAGCTTGTCCTGTTTGAGGACGGTCGGAAATTTCTAGATTATATCGACAGCGCGGAATCGCAAGTCGCACTCCCCGATCTCCTCATTCTTGATCTAAATCTACCTAAGAATGATGGCGCAGAGATCCTTCGAGTTCTGAGTGGCATCCCTCATTTCGCAAGCGTGCCGGTCGCGGTCCTCAGTTCTTCATCATCCTCTCGGGAGCGTTCTAAACTCGCGAACTACCGAGTCCGCGAGTTTATTTCTAAACCATCCGATTTGGAAAGCTATATGAAAATCGGCCAAATCATCAGCGGTTTGCTTCTACGCTCAGATTCACACGACCAACACAATGCGCTGCACAAGTGAATCGGTCTCAATCAGCTAAACTCCCTCCGATCCGTGCAACTTTACTAGCTTGTTATAGAGCCCAAGCAAAAGAAAAGTAGGCGCCCAGTGGCCAACGAAGTTAGCCTTCCGTTCATCGCCCGTGAACTGGAAGAAGAGAGAAACGCCAATTGAGCCCAAGGCCGCCCAAAGAAAAGTATCGGAAGGCAGCTTAGCTGTCTGTTGTTCAATGCTCCTGGCAATCGGCCCCTCGCGATGTTCCACCCGCGCGCCCGGTCTTGCCTCTGTAAGAAGTTCTGGTTGGTTCATAATAAGCTCCTTCAATTGAGATCATCCGCACTTGATTAGGTTTCTTCAAGTCATCGCGGGCTGCATTATTTTTCTACGTGCGCTGCATCCGCCCATCGATCAGCAGATCTTCCGGCGCCTGTCACGCATCGTAAGACTGCTATCTACACTAACCATGACCGATCCCCAACCCGACAAAAACCGCGAATCCGTCTGGGACTACCCGCGCCCTCCAAGAATCGAGCCATGCTATCTTCACCTGCGCGTAGAGTTCAACGGCGAAACCATAGCAGACACCAACCGTGCCTATCGTCTGCTCGAAACCAGTCATCCCCCCACCTACTACATCCCCCCAGCCGACGTGAAAATGGATCTTCTCTCGCCCAACCCTCGCCGCAGTTTCTGCGAATTCAAAGGTGATGCCCGCTACTGGGATATCCATCTCCGTTCGCGCGCTTCCATAGCGGCAGCCTGGAGCTATCCCTCGCCGAGTAAACCCTACACAGATTTAAAGGATCATCTCGCCTTTTATGCCCAACGGGTCGACGCATGTTTCGTCGGCGATGAACGTGTTCAAGCGCAGGAGGGAGATTTTTACGGTGGCTGGATCACCTCCCACATCGTCGGCCCCTTCAAAGGTGCGCCCGGCACACGTGGTTGGTGAGTCTTAGCAATAGGCGGCGCGGCCCCTCCGCCTATCGCTATTCCTAAAACAAGTTCGCAAACAAGTCACGCCGAATCCCAGGGGCCGCCCGATTCGACTTAAGCCCACTAGCCCTTCTGCTCGCTACCGTCTTCTTCTTTTTTCTCGAATTTCTCGGCAATCGCACCTGCGCCTTCAAATCCCGTCACCGCAGCCGCGGCTTCGGTAAAGATCGATGCATTCGGGTCCAGCTTCTTCATGCCTTCCACGGCCGCCACAGCGCCCGCCAGTTTCTCTGCATCTTCCAAAAAACTCATGCCCAGTCTCCTTGCATTTTGTGATAAATTTCACCCCCGGTCAGGGGTGTGATTGCAGGATAACACTCAATATGGCCTCGCATCCAACGCCCCGGGCCGCCGCGCGAAATGCTCAAATCAAAACGCCAGCCCCAGTCTTCAACAGAAATCACTCTAGCTTGCTTCATCCATCCGCCAACCCTCCCGAATCCACAGCGATACACTCATGACTATCGTCATCCGCAAACCGCGATGAACGCACAAAGGACTAGTAATGGCTTTCGAAAAGAAAATTGACTTACCGGGAAGCGAAAGAAAAGCGCCGAAGAATGCTAAGGCCGTTGGCACTTTAGACATGCAGGCCACCGTCTCTGTAACAGTGGTCTTGCGAAGACGCGGTAATGATCCGGTTGTTACGCCGGCTGGCTTACCCGTGAAAATTCTATCGCGAGCGGATTTCGCCAAAGAATACGGCGCCTCCGCCGAAGACATTCAACTCGTAGAGGAGTTCGCACACACAACTCACCTATCCGTGGTGGACGCTAACCTCGAAAAACGCAGCGTGGTTCTCATGGGCACGCTTGCCCAACTCAGTAAAGCCTTCAGCGCCAAGCTCAAGTGTTACCAACGGGCCGGCAGCAAAGTTTCCTTTCGCGCCCGCACTGGTGTTCTGCAGATTCCCACTGAGCTCAAGGGCGTTGTCGTTGCTGTGCTCGGCCTCGACAGCAGACAAGCTGCCAACGCGCACTTCCGTCTCGTCACCGGCCGAGCCACCAGTTCAACCTTCACTCCGCCGCAGGTAGCCGCCCTTTATAACTTTCCTACTGGCCTCACTGGCGCGGGACAAACCGTGGGTATTGTCGAACTCGGCGGCGGCTATACCACCAGCGACTTACAAACTTATTTCACCGGCCTCGGCCTAAAGACTCAGCCCAAAGTAACTGCCGTTTCCGTGGATGGCGGCAAGAATACACCGGGCGGCGCAGCCGATGCCGAGGTTGAATTAGATATCGAAGTCATCGGCTCCATCGCCCCCGGCGCCAACATCGCCGTCTACTTCGCCCCCAACACCGATCAAGGGTTTGTCGACGCCATCACCAACGCCGTTCACGACACCGTTCGCAAACCCTCAGTCGTCTCCATCAGTTGGGGCCAGTCCGAAGACGATTGGACCGCCCAAGCGCGCACCGCCATGAATGCCGCGTTGCAAGACGCAGCCACGTTGGGCGTCACTGTAACCATTGCCTCTGGCGACAACGGCTCTTCCGACGGCGTCACCGATGGTAAACTTCACGTCGATTTTCCAGCCTCCAGTCCCTACGCTTTGGGCTGCGGTGGAACGACCCTGGCCGGATCTGGCAGCAAAATCACTTCAGAAACCGTCTGGAACGAAACAGCATCCGGCGAAGGCGCTACCGGTGGCGGCGTAAGCAATGCCTTTGCCCTGCCCACTTATCAAAGCAAAGCCGGCGTTCCTGCCAATCCTGAAACAAAGTTCGTCGGCCGCGGTGTGCCCGATGTATCCGGCAATGCTGATCCAGTAACTGGTTACAAGATTCGCGTCGACAAGAAAAACGTTGTGGTCGGCGGCACCAGTGCCGTTGCTCCGCTATGGGCAGCCTTAGTGGCTCTCCTCAATCAGAAACTCGGCACACCGGTAGGTTTTCTCAATCCGAAAATCTACGCCCTCACAACGTCGGCTTTCCACGACATCACCAGCGGCAATAACGATGACAGCGGCCTCGGCCAGTACAGCGCTAAGACGGGCTGGGATGCTTGCACAGGTTTAGGCACTCCCAACGGAGCCGCTCTCCTCAGCGCCCTCTCCTCCGCCAGCACCGCCAAAGCCGGCAGCTAGTTTCGCCATACGATGGCGCAGGCACGAATCGCTGCGCCATCACATCGATCGCCCGAAGCCTCAAAAATATTCCTGTCGAAATGTCGATCCCCACCTTTCTCATCCGTCTCTCTGCTGAAGGGCCAGAAATCACCAAGCCCCATTAGAAGGAGACCTACATGCAATACCTGTTGTTGATTTATGAAGACGAACGCCTCTACGGACCAGACAAAAACGGTCCGGCCATTCAAGAGATCGTTGCCAAACACATGGCTTTCAACAAAGAGTTAGGATCAGCCAGAGTCGGCGGAGCCGGTCTAAAATCGACCAGCGCGGCAACTACCATTCGCACCAGTAAGGGCACCAAAACCGTACACGATGGCCCTTTCGCCGAAACCAAAGAGCAACTAGGTGGCTACTACTTGATCGATGTTCCCGATCTCGACGCCGCCATTGCAATAGCGAAGAAGCTGCCCGTCTTGCAGGACGGCTCTGTCGAAATCCGGCCGCTGCTAGGGGGCGCCTGAACTTCGAGTGAGTCTCGCTGTCCTCGATCAAGTCGCGCGGGAAGCGAGCGGGCGCATCGTCGCTGCGCTCGCCGCTCGCTTCCGTGATCTCGATATCGCCGAAGACGCCTTCAGCGACGCCTGCGTAAAAGCGCTCGAGGCTTGGCCGCAACACGGAGTGCCCTTTGACCCTGCGGGCTGGTTATATCGAACTGCCGAACGGAAGGCCCTCGATGCTTTACGGCGTCGGCGCACGCGCGAACGGCTCGCACCCGATCCGCAACCCACAGAAGCAACGCAAGAAGACGCAATGCTCGACGATGCGCGCATCATCCCCGACGAACGCCTCCGCCTTATTTTTGTCTGCTGCCATCCGGCAGTCTCACCCGAATCCCGAGCCGCCCTCACACTGCGCCTGGTGTGTGGCCTCTCCGTTGCCGAAATCGCCCAGGCCTTTCTGGTGCCCGAGCCAACCTTGGCGCAACGCCTCGTGCGCGCCAAACGCAAAATCGCTGACGCCGGCATTTCCTTTGAAGTCCCCCGGCCCGAAGCTTGGCACGAACGCTTGGAAGCGGTCCTGGCAACCATAGAGATCGCGTATTCCAAATCCCATGAGGACGCGGCCAACGCGGGCAATCACGCCGCCTACGCCTCCGAAGTCCTTCAACTTACACGCACATTGGTAGAAATGATCCCCCATGAGCCCGACCCTCTGGCACTGGCCGCATTGGTCCGCTATACCGAGGCACGCCGTCCTGCTCGGCTCGACCCGCAAGGTTGCATGGTGCCCTTGTCCCAGCAAGATCCGGCATTGTGGTCGCGTCCATTAATACAACAAGCCGATCTTTATCTCAAACGTGCATGGACTTTGGGTGCACAAAACCCTCGAACATTGCAGGCGGCCATTCACGGCACCTGGTGCTGGCGTAAGAACCTAAGCGAACCTGCCCCTTGGCCTCAGATCCTTGCCTTATATGATGCGCTGCTGGCATGCCGAGATGACGTTGTTGTTCGCTTGAACCGCGCCGTCGCTTTAGCCGAAGTGGCCGGGTTTCAGTCAGCCTTTGACGAGTTGGCTTCCCTTCCCGCGCAAGACCTGCAAAACTTTTTGCCTTATCATGCTCTGCGCGCAGATCTTCTCCGGCAAGCAGGCCGCTTCACAGAGGCGCAAGCCGCCTATGACGCGGCTCTAGCCTTAAGCCCCGCACTCGCTGAACGTCGCTGGCTGGAGAATCAAAAAAGAACTCTCCCTTCCCTCTCGCCCCGTTCCGAACCGCAACAGTGATCGAGCGGTTTATTGCTGTTATAAATGTTTTTTCAAGGTAGCGGTTTTTCACCCCTTCCTCCCCTCATTGACGTATGCTTTATAACTAGAGTCTCTGTAACAAACCCGGCGCGCTCTGCGTCAAGGACACTCAGCATGAGCTGCATCTTCATCAGTTACCGCCGCGACGATTCCGAAGGAGAAGCCGGCCGTCTCTTTGACGACTTGGTCCAACACTTCGGAGAGGAAGCTGTCTTCATGGACGTCACCGACATTCAGGCCGGACGCGATTTCCGAAAAGCCATTGACGAAAGCATCACCTCCTGCGACGTACTCTTAGCGGTCATTGGCAAAACTTGGCTCGACATCAAAAACGACACAGGCCAGCGGCGCCTCGATGACCCGTTGGATTTAGTCCGCTTCGAAACCGCTTCCGCTTTGAAACGTGACATTCCTGTCATTCCCGTTCTCGTGCACGGCGCAAAAATGCCCGCGCCCGATCAACTGCCGGAGGATCTCCGCGACCTGCACTTTCGCAACTGCTGTGAGGTATCGCACGCGCGTTGGAGTTCCGATGTGCAAGTACTCATCCAGGCACTCGCTGCTTTCGTCCATCCTCACGTTCCTCCATCGCCGCCTCCTTCCAAACAAACGCAACATCTCGCGAAATGGATGGGCCTCGCCGCCGTCCTCTGCGCACTTCTGTTGGCAGCGATTTTGATCATTAAGCGCAAGCCAAGCGCTCCGCTCAAACCACCGATACAAGCGACAATTCAGACGGTGCCCGCGGCCGCATCTGTGCCTGTTTCCACCGTCATTCCGCCCTCCCTAACTGAGCCGGAGATGCTATCAATCCCCGCTGGCATTTTCACCATGGGCTCACCCAGCAACGAGAGCGGACACAAAGACAACGAAGGTCCCGTCCATGAGGTCAACGTGCCGGCTTTCGAACTGGGCAAGTTCGAAGTGTCCGTTGAACAGTTTCAAGCCTATGTCGACGATAGCCCCGACACTCAGTCCGACACCACTCCCTGCTCTGTGTGGAAAGGGCGTTGGCAAGCGGATAAGACATTGAATTGGAAGTCGCCGGGGTTCCCCCAATCTCCCAAGAATCCCGTCGTCTGCGTCAGTTGGGTCGACGCTAAACATTACGTCGATTGGCTCAACACAAAGAATTCTCGCAAAGGCTTCCGCCTGCCAAGCGAGAGTGAATGGGAATACGCCGCACGCGCCGGCACCGCCGGTCCGCGCTATTGGCCTCCAGAGGAAGAAGCATGCCATTACGCGGTCACCGCAATCGTATCCGCCGAATGTCAGCCCTTCGGCCACACCATGCCCGTCGGCGGAAGAACCGACAACAACTTCCACTTGTTCGACGTTCTCGGTAACGCATCAGAGTGGACTGAAGACTGCTGGAACAACTCCTATACAGGCGCTCCCGCCAACGGCGATGTTTGGAAAGATGGTAACTGCAACCTGCGCGCCGTCCGCGGCGGCTCCTGGATGCACGGTCTGGCTGAAGTTCGTTCCGCCTTTCGAACCGGGTTCGCCCCCTCCTTCCGCAGCGACCAAATCGGCTTTCGCATTGCTCGCACGCCGTAAAATACTCAAGTTCAGAAGGTCGGTCACAGCACTAGCAAAAAATTTTCAACTTTTTTATCTCCC
>PMQB01000405.1 GCA_003169195.1 Bryobacterales bacterium | reverse complement strand
TTGTACTCGCTCGATTTGCGCGCCAATGTTAGTCAATAGATCCGCCGTCTGTCTCTTTTCGAGTACGATTCCACATAGCCCGCCCACCAGGAAAGCAACCAACCCCGCCAGCGCTAGCATGCCCCACCGGTTAGACCGTTGCTGAACGATGAGCCGACGATTCAACTCTTCCACTTCGCGAGCCGTCTTTGCAAGCTTGTTTGTTTCGCTGGCCAGGGCCGCGGCGATCCCGCGATATTCCCCGGCCGCTGGCTTCAGGCTTGCCGTGAGTTCGCTGGTTAGCTTACTCAGATCAGCAGTGGCCAACTTCAAGTGTGCCGTGGTGTCGACTAACCCGGTTTCCCGCAGCCGCTGGCGGAAAATCTCGCTCATGCTTTCCGCGATGGCTTTTGGATCCACGCCCGCCGCGATCTCTCGGGGAAGAGCGGCCAAGCGTGCATCTACCTGGCCGTGATAATCAGCCGCGGATTTTGATTGTCCTCGCAACTCTGCCAACAATTCGGCAAGAGCATCGGGGACACGTTGCCCGACCAAAGAAAGCAGGCCGAGCAACTCCATCAGCCGAATCAACTCATCACCCGGTGGCANNAGCGCGGCGTACGTTTCGCGGTCCTGCGGATCGATGAGGCGGCCAGCCATTTCGATAACAGGAGTAGTCACGGCAGCAACACCCCGGAAACGCGGTCCAACTCGGCGAACATCTTGCGTTGGTATTTCTGGGCTCGAATCCTCACCGTAAACTGATTCAGTTCTGGCACATCATGCGAACCAGCAGCCACACGCCCAACGGTGAGCCCATGGTTTCGCGCGGGAAACTCCACGGTTGGTTGGTGATATTCCATCTCGACTACTTGGCACTTTGAAGTAGCTCGGAACTTCTTCGCCTTCTCCGCTTCCTCCCAGATCGTGAAGTCAGAGGGGTTATTGACGGAGTTTTTAACGATGAGGTAATCCGTCCGGTTCTGCAATGCGCCGGCCCACTTCAAAACGCTGTCAGTGGTGGCAGGGTCAGGAGTGATCAACCCAATCGTGGTGAAGGCGACGCCCAATTCCACAGCGCCCTCGTAGATGTCATCGAACCAGGCATAAGCGGCCGCGCCCGCGCCTGCTCCCATATCGGCAATGACAATAGGCGGTCCATCTTGGAGGGCGTTGAGTAACCGGTCCAGACCTTCTGGCCGGTTGATATCGGCCTTCGCCGCTTTGCCAGGGAAGTAGTGAACCAAGCTTCCCCGCGATTTGCTTGCCTCCGTATCGAGGTCAATCAGGGTGTATGGGTACTCATGCGCGTCGTACCAGTCCACCAACGCTGTGAGAAAGGTCGTTTTCCCAGTCCCACCTTTGCCACCTTGGGTTAGCACCAGGCGGCGTTTCGTCTCTTGAATTTGAATCGGTAATGCAGACATTTCAGTTTTCCTCTTTCGTTTTTGGGTTTAAAACATGTGGTTCTAATAACTCGTCATCCGTGTAAACCGGAAAGAGCGGTTCCGATTTCTGCACGGCTTTTGCTTCCTTGTGTTTGCGCATCCGTTCGCGAGCTTCTGCGTACGGGTCGCTGCTCTGGTCAGAATTCTTTGGGACAGCCCTGGTTAGTGGCATCTGGACCACCGGCTGAGTTGCTGGTTCAAACTCTATATCGGGTTGAGGCTTGCGAGGCCGAGAGCGAAGCTTCACAAACTTGAAAAGCATTTGATAAGTCACCTGTACCTTGCACTCGACAGCCAAAATCTGCTGAATGTCTCGATACGTCCGTCCGTCTCTTCGCCACCGCAAGATGAACGGTCGAAATGGATCAAGTATGGAGCGTGGCCGTTTCGCCGGCAGATGGTCCAAGACTTGCTGAAGTTCCGGAGTAATGAAGAAAACCTCGGACTTCGGCATCAGTTGACCCTCGTGGAGATATGACCAAAGCAGCATGGTTGGTCACAGCAACTGATGAAAAGAAAGACACCATGTATAAGCCTTCGGCTTATACGATTTTTGAGGCTCCCAATGAGCCGGTTTTGTCTACCTTCCGTCAACCGTTTGTCAACCTCTTGTCTACCCTTTGTCAACCTTCTGTCAACCGGCATTTCCGAGCAAGTTTTCCGTAAGCTGTCGTACATTTCCGTGGTTTCCTTACTCGTCTTCGCCGAGTTTCTTTACAGTTATGGAGTGAACCGCTGGGCCCTGATACTTGGCCGCATCAGAGCCGCGTACGCCGAAGGTGGCTTCGTTCTGCGAAGGCTCGACGACTCTGATTACACGCTGGCCGGCGATGGCCGCCAGCAGCGCCGCTAGCCCCTGGCCCTTGATCGTGACGGTGTGTGAGGCGAAATCCATTACGACGATGGTGTTGTCACCCTCGAAATGGCTCAACCGTATCCAAGGAAAACCATGCACGCCGCGGCGAAGCTGAAACACCACGGAGATGGGCTGATGCTCATCCGGTGCGAGCTGCCAGTCCTCAGAAGCTAATGCAGCGTCCGTTATCCCGTTCGATATTGACATCATGGGTAATCTCCTTCTGTTGAATTTCCGGCCGAATCGGCGGCCGTTCTCGCTGTTGCTGGAAGTGCTGCAAAATGGCCGCCTCATCGACGCCGAAACCGCGCGCGGATTTGATGGCTTCTGCCCGTCTGGCTAACTCGCTCGCCGACTGGCGATCGCCAGAAACGCCGATGGATTCCTGCAGGGCTATAGCGTCACTGGTGACAACGGTTAGGCCCTCTTTTCCCCGCGTCAAAGTGACATAGGCGAGATCTTGACGCATACCATCAGGAACAGCCACAACGTAGTCAGCGGTATCGCCCTGGCCGACATGAGCCGTGACGGCATAACCGCTGGTGAATTGCTTGTACGGCGCTGGAAGCTGGCGGCCGTCCTGCAGGCGGATCGCGCCAGCGTCGACGCCGGCGACTGTGACCAGTTCGCCGTTGACAGCGCGAAAACCGTTGCTGCCCTTTTCTTTCCAGTTCTGCTGTAGAAGTATGCGGTCACCCGCCGAGACCTCGATCTTTTCCTTTTCGAAGACTCCATAAGCACCGCTCTGCTTTCCAGTCAAGGTCACCTCCTGGCCGTTGGCTTTACGCGCCCTGATCCCGTCTTTGCCCGCGCTGATGACTTCCAAAGATTCGTTTTTGGCTATACCTTTCACATCCTTGTGAAAGGCGAGCACTTGGCCCGGTTGATAGCGCTTCATTTGGCCTTTCTGCGCTTCTGTCCAGTCCAAAGCCCGATGTTTTTCAAACTCCCGCCCTTCGCCGATCTCCCCGTGAGCCTTACGGTCTTCACGAATGGCGTGAGTGATCGATGCTATTTGGTCATGAGTACGAGCAACCACCAAAACAGAGCGCTCTTTGCCTTCCAAGTTCGGGATAGCTGCAGCTTCGCGCCACGCGCGCGCCGTTTCCTTCCCCACCAGGCGCCAGTCCACCTCCCGAATCACGCCCATCTTTTCGAGCTTTTCGTAACCTTCGGCGGGCTTCGTGCGCAATGTTTCCATTGCCGCTTTATACTCAGCATCTCTCTGCCGGCTGATCTGGCGAAGTGAAACTGTTTGAAGAGATGATTCGTTTTCGAGAATGCGGAGAGCATCGCCAGCGTCTACCGCCTTGATCTGCGCAGTATCACCGCTAAAAACAATTCGCGCCTGCTGATCTTTGGCAACCTTCAGCAGTGCGCTCATATCTTTGCTGGAAACCATTCCTGCTTCATCGACCAGCAGCACACCCCCGCGAAGTTCGTGTTGCTGGGACGGATCTGCGAGCAACCGAGCGATGGTGATCGCATTGGGAAGGCCGTCTTTCTGGAGTACTTGGACTGCACGGGCCGATGGCGCTACCGCTGTCATGTTTACCCTGGCTTCCTTCAGCCCTCGATTCAATTCTTTAAGCGCGTACGTTTTGCCCACGCCTGCAGCGCCGTTTATGTTAAACGCGAAATCACGATTAGCCAGCGCTTTCAAAACGGCTTCTTTCTGCTCTGGCCGCAACGTGTCCGACGCTACAAACGCCTGACCCTTGCCGAGTGGCCCATATTTGGCTACACCATCATTGATGGCTGCTTTCATGGCCTTCTCACGTTCCAGGGTTTCTTGCGTTGCTACTTCGCCGCGCGCCGTTATCATGGCGCCGGTGGCAACTTGGGCCAACATCTCGCCTTTCACTTCCGGCAACTCGATGCGCCCCCGGCCATGGCGCAGGGCTTCCGTTTTCAGCTCGTAATCTTTGGCGACAGACACCCGCTCGAAGATGTGTTCACTGGCAAAGGCGACCGAAGGCGCCGCCGCGGCCTGCTCGCGGATCGAGCCGCGCTCAGCCGCCGCTTGGCGCAATCCCTGAAGCGTTTGAGCTTCCTCCGGAGAGCGACGGGCGAGCTGCCCGGCCTTCACTTCAGCCGTGGTGATTTCCGTTAGCTTCTCTGGCCGCGTGTCCCGCACAAGCATGGCGATTTCATTGTTCGAAGGGCGCCGCCCGTTCTTATCCATAAACTCCGCTATGGCGGCGTCACGCTGCGCACTGCGTTGACTGAACTTCTCTCTGGTTTCTTGCTTGATGCCAACAATTCCAAAGCCGTTGTCTTTGCCGTGCTCTAAGCGATCTTCTATTTGATAGCCCCGCGTCATGACCCTGGCGGCCAGATCGTTGCGATAGACCTCCGTCAAATACTCACGCTGAGCATAGATCTGAATTGCGTTCAGCGCTTTCCATTGGTCCTCAGCGGCGTGATACGTCAAGTTTCCTGCTACTAAATGGGTGTGCAATTGCGGATCAAGTTCGCGACTGGTGTCATGGTCGTAGCGGGCGATAACCAGGTTCGAAGTAACGGCGGTCTCTTTCGCGTGATTTTTGCGGACACCTACCCCCGCTAGCCGTTCCATCTCGGCAGACATTACCGATACAGCCGCCCGATGGTCCTCTATCAATTGCGGGTCTTCCATCGCTTGTATCGAGACATCTTTCGGCGCGGATACCGTGAAGTCATAGAGGTTGCG
>PMQB01000021.1 GCA_003169195.1 Bryobacterales bacterium | reverse complement strand
AATACAGATAGCCGAGACCGAAGTGGACATCGGGTTGGGTGGGAGCGTTTTTAGCGGCGGTTTCGAATTCTTTGATGGCGTCGTCGGTGTGGTTCTGGGAATCGAGAGCTTCGCCCATGAGCATGTGAACGGCGGCGGAATCGGGATCGCGTTCGAGTAGTTTTTGGAAGAGCGCCATACCGGCGTCGGCATCGCCGGACCAGACGTAACACTTGGCGAGGAGATAGGCGAGTTCGGTGTTGTCGGGTTGGGCGTCGGCGAGGGGCTTGAGATGAGCAGCGGCTTGCTTGTATTGAGCGAGGCCGAAGTAGCTCATGCCGATGAGGGTAGCGACACGTTCGTTCGGTGGTTCTTTTTTGAAGGCGGAAAGGGCTTGTTGGAAGTTGCCGAGTTTGAACCAGGCGAGGCCGAGATTCAGATTGAGATTGGGGAGGGTGGGATCAATGGCGGCGGCGCGTTGATAGGCTTGCACGGCTTCGCGATATTTGGATTGTTGGGCAAGACTGACGCCGAGATTTGCCTGGGCGATGGCGGCGGGTTTGTATGGCGGTTGGCTTGGGGCTATTGAACAAACAAGCGCCAAGCCAACCATCAACCATTTCATGCAACAGAGTTATTGAGCCTTCTTATGAGCGAGGCGGCTGCAAGCATCGCCGGCACCCATGATTTTCATGGCGTCGCCACCTTGTTCAATGAAATCAATTTTGCCTTCGGTATCAATGACGAACGTGACGCGGTTGGCTATTCCCATTTTAGGGAGATAAATACCGTAAGCCTGTGAGACTTTGCGATCGAGAAAATCGCTGAGCAATGGGAAGGGCAAATCTAACTTAGCTTTAAATTCTTTGAGCGATGGAGTGTTATCGGTACTAATGCCAAACACCTTGGCGCCCGCATCTTGAAACTTTTGCATACCAGCCTGGTACGCTTTCATTTCGGCCGTTCAACCACCAGTGAAGGCGGCTGGGAAGAAGGCGAGGACGATGGTGCCTTTGCCCAGGAGGTCGGCAAGATGAACGGTGCCGCCGTCGGTGGAAGGCAGGGTGAAATCTGGAGCCTTATCGCCTACTTTTAAAGTGCTGGAAGGCGGAGCCCCGGCGGGTGCTTGTGCCCAAAGGCCCAAGCTAAGCGCGGCGCTCAAAGCTAGCATTCGATGCAAACGCATAAATCTCCTTATTGAGATAGTGTAGCGAGTCGCCAGTGGCGACGCCAGGCGACCAGTAACGCGAGCGAAATGAGAATGAGAGCGATGGTGAGGCCCCACCACAAACCGGCAATGCCATAGCCGCGCTGGAAGCATAGGACGTAGCCAACGGGGAGGCCAAACAGCCAATAGCCGACAAAGTTCACGATCATGGCGATGCGGGTGTTCCCTACTCCGCGCAAGGCTCCGGTGAGAACGGTTTGCAAGCCATCGAACAATTGGAATACTGCGGCAATGGAGAGAAGGCTCACACCGGTGGCGAGGACGCCGACGTCGGTGGTATAGATGCTTAAAATGCGCTGCGGGATGGCCAAAAAGAGAGCGGCGGAACAAGCCATGAAGGTGCAGCCGAGCCCCACGGCCATGTAACCCATGCGGCGGGCTAAGGCGAAAGAGCGGCCACCGATGGCTTGGCCGACGGCGACGGCTGCGGCGGATGAGATGCCGAGCGGCACCATGTAACTGACGGCGGCACAGTTTAAAGCGATGTTGTGGGCGGCCATGGCGGTGGGGGACAAACGGCCGGCCAAGACAGCGGCGGCACCAAAGGCGCCGATCTCCATGAGAATCTGCGTGGCGGCGGGCAAGCCTAGTCCCATGAGGCGGAACAAGCGGCGCGGATCAGGACGGCGCAAGATGCTGCGGAACCCTTGTTCGTTGCCGCGTTCGAACCACCAAATGCAGAAGAGCAAAGCGCTGGCCATGTAGACGCGAGCGAAACAAGTGGATAGCGCCGAACCGACAACGCCGAGTTTCGGCAGGCCCCAATGGCCGTAAATGAGTAACCAATTAAAGAGCCAGTTGATGAGATTTGCGCTGATGAGAACGGACATGACAGGGCGGACGTGGCCGATGCCTTGCAAGTAGCGGCGGAATGCGCCGTACAGAAGGAGCGGCAGTGTGCCCAAGCCGAGCGTTGTGACGAAAGGCGCAGCCAAGCGGCTGACTTCCGGGTTGATACCCAGCCACAGGAACACGGGGCCCATGAAGAGAAACAAAACAGTGAGCGGTATCGCGATGAAGACGGCTGAATAGACGCCTTGGGCGAGCGAGTGATGCGTATCGGCTTTATCGCCTGCGCCGTGCGCTTGGGAGACGAGTGTGTCGAGCCCCAGCAGAAGGCCCATGCCGAAGATAGCGATGGAATAATAGACCGAGCTGCCGACACCGATGGCGCCGATGGCTGCGGGACCGAGGCCACCGATCATGATGGTATCGACGGTGGTCATGGCCATCCAACCTAATTCGGCCAGCGCGACGGGCGCGGCCAGCCGAGCCATGCGGGTAAGATCGCTCAGAGCTACTGGCCTGCCTTCACTGCAGCGGCCACTTGTTCGAACTGCGCCAAGTGGTTGAGATCATGTCCGGCCGTCATTTGCAGAAGTTTGTGCAGGGTGAGTTCGCCGCGCTCAGGGTGCGTGACGGGTTTGGCGAGCTCGGCGGGCGTGAGAGTGTTTAGCCAACCCACGCTCCACACGCGATTGGCACAAAATGACGCGAGCGCTGCTTTGGGATCGAGGCTGGCGTAATGACTGGACCAAGCGTCCTGGTCAAAAGGCTGGATGATGTGGTGGGGCATGGCGACGACTTGCCGCCAGCGATAACCGAAGGCAAATTCGCAATCGGCCAAGTGACATAAGACGGCGTTCAACGGCCACTTGCCGGGGGCGTAGCTTTGCCTCATAAGGACAGGGCCGAGCGTTTCGACGAGCGATTGCAGACGGCCGGGCGTTTCGGTCAACACTTCCAGCGCGTCACGG
>PMQB01000503.1 GCA_003169195.1 Bryobacterales bacterium | reverse complement strand
AGCGCCGCCGTCGGCTCGTCCAGAATCAAAACATCCGGCTCCAGCACCAATACCGATGCAATCGCCACCCGCTTCTTCTCGCCACCCGACAACCGATGCGGCGCGCGATCCTTTAAATCCTCGATTCGCATCTCGCAAAGTGTCTCCGCCACTCGATCCCGAATCTTCTGCGCCGGCCACCCCATCTGCAGCGGACCAAACGCCACTTCGTCGAACACGCTCGCGTTAAACAACTGCACGTCCGGATTCTGAAACACCACACCTACTCTTCTCCGAAACGAGTAGAAGAAGTCTTGTTCGTCCAAGCGATCTTTCGTCAGCGCCTCATCTAAGAACCGGATACTCCCGCTTGCCGGAAAACTCAGCCCGCCCAACAATCGCAGCAGTGTAGACTTCCCTGAACCATTCGCACCCAACAGCGCCACCCGTCGCCCCTTGGGAATCGAAAGGCTCACGCCGTCTAGAGCTTCAATCTGCCCATACGAATAGCGAACGCCTTCCACTTCAAACGCATTGGTCATCTAGTGTCCCAACCCAAACGCCAGCAGCGCCAAAGCCAGTAGTGCCGAAAGCTGCCACCAGTCGCGCCTATGCATTTGCAGATCATCCAACAACCGAACCTCTCCCCGATAGCCGCGCGCCTGCATCGCAGTGTAAACGTCGCCGCTCAGATCCATCGTCTTGTCCAGCAGCGCACCCACGCTCGCCGCGGCGAATCGCCGCTCTAACGCCGGCTCCAGGGTTCCCACCAATCGAGTCTGCCTCGCTTCCAGCGTCTGCTTCGCACTCTCCAAGAACACAAAGATGTATCGATACGTCATGCTCACCACCGCCACCGCCGCCGCCGGAACGCGCAAGAATCGCAGCGAACGCAACAAGTGGCTCCACACCGTCGTCAGTATGAGCAACAGCGAAAACGTCGCCGTCGTCTCCCCGCGCAGCACCAAGAAAATCCCACTCTTATATGACCCAATCAAGAGCGCCGGCAGAGCAATCACTCCCGTAAACCCAAGCACCGCCAGCCAGACCCGCGTCGCCAGCAGCCGCAACGAAATCCGCGACGCAACCGCGCACAAGACACTCAACACAAATAACGCCACCAACACCGACAACCGCCGCACACTCACCGCTGCCACAATCAATGCACCCAATCCCGCAATCTTCACGCGCGGATCAAGCCGCTGCAAAAAGCCATCCAGCTTCGCCGTATCTTCCGCAAACAGCGCTTCCTGCCCAGCCGTAAGCAAACCGCGAATCGTCTTCTCAATGAATGCGCCGCGCTTCTGCGTGCCGCGCGCCATCACCCACCGCACCGTCCAAACAACCAATACAATCAGCCCCACGCCCAGCATGGCCGAAAGGAGATATCCCGCCGCCGCATTCTTCACGAACACCGGCGAATATTCGGCCAGCGGCGCGTGCCAAACTTCCGAAAGCTCTTGCAACCCTTTCGGCGGCGTACTCAACTCAGCCGGTTTCCATTCACCCCACGCTTTGCCCGCCGCTAAAATCCCCAGCGGCGTCAACACTACCAAGCCCCCAAGCGCCACCCAAAAACTACGCAAAGGATTCCGATACTCCGGCTCTCCATCCAGCATCGCCGCGGGCGCCGTTCGCCGTAACATATCTACGTTCGAACTCTGAAGATAACGCACCAAGCCCGCTGTAATCGCCATTTCCGCGAAGCCCGCAATCGTCAAATGGCCGATCATCATCGCTGGAATCGCCACATGCAAAGGGTACGGCGCGTCCGAAGCGGCTCCCGCCGCATCGTGAAACCACAGCGGCTGCACCCCAAACTCAATGGCCGCGCACAAAGCCGCCGCATTGATCGCCGCATAACCCGCCATCGCTCCAGCCGCCACGCGTCGCTTCGAACGTAAAGCCGATCGGCCTGCTACCAATCGGTACACCACGTAAGCCACCACCGACCCGACAATCGCCATATTGAAGCAATTCGCGCCATAAGCCGTGATGCCGCCATCCCCGAAGAACAGCGCTTGAATCAGCAGTGCCATCGACACCGCCAAGATCGCCACCTCTGGCCCCAGCACAATCGCGCCCATCGCCATACCTACCGCGTGTCCCGTCGTACCTCCCGGCAGCGGCAGGTTGAACATCATCACTATAAAAGAAAACGCCGCGAACACTGCCAGTAACGGCACCGTCCGCCCGCTCAACGCCTTCTTAACGCGCCGCAACGCTACATACCAAAACGGTGCCGACGCCACGTAAAACGTCGCGCAAGTCGATGGACTCAAATACCCGTCAGGAATGTGCATCGCCAGTAGCCGCTCTTTTCATGATACGAGTAACACTAAACTCCGGATCGTGTTACGCAAGAAAAAGTTTATCCTGGTGGTACCTGCTATGAGCGACCTCAGCCGCATTGGCGTTGCGATCGATTCCGACCTTTTGGCACAATTCGACCACTTCATCAATAGCCAGGGATACGAGAACCGCTCCGAAGCGTTTCGCGATTTGATCCGCGATCGCCTGGTTGCAGCGGCCATCGAATCGCCCGACGCCCCGGTGGTCGGTACTATCACCCTCATTTACGACCACCATTCTCGTCTGTTGCCGGACAAGTTGATGGAACTGCAACATGATCATCATGATCTGATCATCGCCACAACCCACGCGCATCTCGATCACGAAACGTGCCTGGAAGTTGTTGTGGTTAAAGGCAAATCCACTCGCGTTCGTAAATTAGCTGATTTGATGATCAGTATTAAGGGTGTCCACCACGGCCGCTTGGTTATGAGTGCACCCAAGAGCTATCACTCCAAACCCGCATAAGTACTGTCGTTAGAAAGTACTCCCCCCTAGATCCGACCGGAGTCGAACTGTCGTAGTCTATTTCAAGGTCGGCAATTTTTTCCGGGCTGATCGATTCTCCAGGAGGAACTTTTTTGATGAAACAATTTTTGCTACTAGCTGTAGTAGCCTTTTCCGGGTCGCAGATTGCCGGCGCCGCCACTTGTGGCGCTACTACCTTGGCGGCTTACGTCGCGCTGGGTTCAAGCGGCTGCACCATCGGCGGCGACACCCTTTATAACTTTCAAATTTTGGCTGGCTCTGGCGTAACCGAACTCGCCGGTAGCTCGGTCACCATCACCCCTTCGGGCAGCGGTTTAGCCCCCAGCATAGCTATTTCAATCAATCAGTCGGCTACCGCCTTCAATGCGATCGAAACTATGTTTACTTATGACATTGCCGGACCACTCTATACAGGCATTTCTACGGTTCTCAGTGGTTCCTCCGAGTCGACCGTTAACGACGGAGTAACCGGACTCGTGAACTTCTGCGAAGGCGGCAGTTTTGGTCCAGACGGTGTTGACGGTTGCACTAAACCTAATGGTGGCTTGACAACTGTCGATGGTGTTCAGAACACCGATATGAGCAAATTTGGCGGGGTTACGTTCCTCAACGTGACGGATGATTTCCAGCTTGACTCGGGTGGCGGAACTGCCAGTGGTGGAACGCTCACCAACAGCTTTACCGCCGTTCCAGAACCTCTCAGTACTGCTCTTGTCGGCCTCGGTCTTGCGCTGGCGGGAGCCTTAAAAGTTCGCTCAACTCGTGCGAAGTAAGAAACAAACAAGGAGCAATACTCAATGAATCGAATCAAACCAATTATCTGCGCCGTGCTGGCGGCGCTGATTGTCACTCCGCCGCCCAGCTTTGCGGCTAGCCACAGAGAAGCGCCCATTACGGCACTCGATCAAAAGGCAGACATAACCGACTTCTTCGCGTTTGTCAGCTATGAAGATCCCACCAAGGTGACGTTCATCCTTGATGTAGATCCCTTCCTGGAACCTGGGAATGGCCCGAACTACTTCCCGTTTGACGACAATGTTCTCTACCAGATTCTGGTTGATAACAACAACGACGCCTTGCCGGAAGTCGCTTTCCAGATTCAGTTCACCACAACCATCAAAGCGCCCGGCGTATTTACTGGTTTTGTGGGCGCGGGCAACGGCATAAACGCTCCCGCCAATTCACCAGCACCAGTTAACCCGGGTACCCCTATTGTTCCCCCTGCCATCACCGCTCTGTCCGGTGCCGGTGCGGCTGGCCTTAGCTTGAGCCAAACCTATACCGTCACTATGGTCCAGAACGGCGTAAGCACTCCGCTCACCACTGGTGCTCCCCTTTATGCGGTGCCCAGCAATGTTGGACCACGCACCATGCCGAACTATCCCGCTCTCGCCGCGCAGGGAATTTACACGTTTGGCAATGGAATTAAAGTCTTCGCCGGCACCGTCGATGATCCTTTCTACATCGATCTTGGCGCTGCCTTCGATTCTTTGAACTTCCGGACGGCTGCTGGCGGCGGCGTACTCTCAGCTGCGGCCGATGCTGATGATCACACCAACACCGCGCCCGATTACGTCTCGGGCTACAACGTCAATACCATCGCCATTCAAGTGCCCATCACCATGCTCACCAGCACGGGTAACTTGGAAGCGGCCACCAGTCCACACGCCACAATCGGAGCCTGGGGCACCACGTCACGTCCGCGCATTTTCGTTCGCCGCTCGCCACTTCCAGCACAGGCTTCTGGTGGTTGGTCGCAAGTGCAACGCATGGGAAATCCGCTGATCAACGAACTCATCATCGGAACGGGTTCGAAGGATATGTGGAGCATGTCTCAGCCGGTGAACGATTCGCAGTTCGCCAGTTTCGATCTAGATCCGCTGTTTGCTCGCGTTCTGAATGCAATCTATGGAATCGCGATTCCGACTCCTCCGCGCACAGACCTGTTACCGCTGGTTACCTACGCGCCGCCAATAGCAGCACCAGGAACTACGGCCGGTCCAATTGCTGATCTACTTCGCCTCAATACGGGCGTAGCACCAACCCCGCAGAATAGCCGCAAACGCCTCGGTTTATTGGCTGGCGATGGTGCTGGATTCCCGAACGGACGCCGTGTTTCCGACGACGTGACAGATATCGCTGCTCGTGCGGTTGCTGGCATTCTCGCGGGCCCACAATACAACTACCCGATTGGCGATGGCGTCAATACCAACGACGTTCCGTACCAGGAAGTTTTCCCCTACGTTGCCTGGGCACAGAGCGGTCGTCAACGTCGTCACATTGATCCAGGTGAAGCCGGTTGCACAATGGGTGCCGGTGCCGCCTGTCCTACTAACTAGTTCGTTTCAATCCCTCCGTGGGGCCACTCTGCTCTTGGCGTCTCCCAGAACAGAGTGGCCATTTTTTCGGGAGTTTTCAACTATGCGTCTGACTCTAATTTTTCTTTCTTCCCTTTCGTTTCTCCTCGCCGGGCAACAGCCCCCGGTTTCTTCACCCGCCGACATGCGTGTTGCCGCCGCGCGCCAGCAGGTGGAGGCCAGTCCGAAAGCGTTTCAGACCTATAACGATTTGGCAGTCAGCCTGTGCCGCAAAGCACGCGACACTTCCGATGTTGCTCTCTACGACCAGGCGCAAACAGCCGTCAACCGCTCGCTCTCTTTGTCGCCCGGTAACTACGACGCCATGAAGCTTCACGTGGCCGTCCTTCTGGGCAAGCACCAATTTGAAGAAGCTCTGCATGAGGCGCAAACCCTCAACAAAAAGGTTCCAGACGATATCGGCGGCTGGGCATCATTGGTCGACGCCAACGTTGGCTTAGGCAATTACACGGAAGCAGAAAAAGATTGTCAGTGGATTCTTGACCTTCGCCGCGGCAGCGCGCTCGGCTTTGAAAAAGCTGCGGGCTTACGCGAAATATTTGGCGATGACGAAGGCGCGATTGAGTTTTATGGCGAAGCGCTGAGCCGCACCGCACAAAGCGACGCAGACCAGCGAGCCTGGTTATTGACGCAAGAAGCACGCCTTCAACTCGCGTCCGGCAACGCCAAGTCAGCTTCCAATACTTTGAATGAAGCGTTTCGGCTGTTTCCGAATTCGCAATTTGCTGCCCTCGTCTCGGCGGACGTTCAATCCGCAAATGGCAACTACCCCGAAGCCGCGGCACTTTTCGAAAAGTGCTACCGGTCCGTTCCTTCTGCCGCAAATCTCTACAAATGGGCGACCGCTCTTGACCGAGCCGGCCAGAAAGACCAGGCAACCCAGCAATTCGCCGCGTTCGAGAAGCAAGCGCGCGCTCAGATTTCGCAGCCTTACAACGCCAATCTCGAATTGATTGCCTTCTATACCGACCGCAAGAATGATCCTTCCGAAGCCTTACGCATCGCCACCATCGAAAGTGCCAAGCGCCAGGATTGCCGCACGCTCGCTGCCTTAGCTTGGGCGCAATACCAGAACGGCAAATTCACCGAAGCCAAAACCAACATGGATAAGGCGTTATCCCCCGGCATTCGCGACGCTGTCTATCTTTGCCACTCGGCTTTAATCTCGGCTAAGGTGAATCAAGCCTCCGATCCAAAAGCTTGTCCTGCCGACCGCCCCATGCAGGCGTCTCTGGGGGATTCCAAATGAAACTCATCACCGCATTTCTAGGCGCAACGCTCCTCCTCTGCGGGCAGACCCGTTCTATTGATCAGCAAGTCTCCCACGAACCAACGGATGTTCGCATCAAAACCTTCGAAAAGTTGTTAGCGGCCAGCCCCGATGATTTAAAGCTGCAAACCGGCCTCATCTCCGCCTATCTGCAAAAAGTTCGCGAGACCTCCGATTTCGGCTACCTCACGCGCGCCTCCAAAATTGTCGACCGCATTCTGGAAAAGGACGGTGGCAATTTCACCGCGTTGCGTTTTGAAAATGAAATCGATTTACAACGCCACGACTTCAAAGCTGTGGCCGACCGTTCGCAGGACATGGTCAAATACGCTCCCTCCGACGCCGGAACCTGGGGCAACTTGGGCGATGCCCTCATGGAACTTGGCGAATATCAACGCGCCGGAGATGCGTATCTCAAGATGTTCGCTCTGCGTCCCGGCTTAAGCAGTTATAACCGGCTCGCGTGGCATCGCTTCGTCACAGGTGATCCCATCTCCGCCATCGCCTTGATGCACGAAGCTGTGGAAGCGGGAGATCCTGTGGCGCAAAATACCGCCTGGTGCTACGCCGAGCTTGGCGACATGTATTTCAAAACGGGCAAGCTGGACGACGCCACCAACGCGTACCGCTCAGCCCTCGATCTCTTCCCCAGCTTGCATCGCGCGCTGGCGGGTCTGGGACAAGTTGAGGCAGCTCGCGGCCATACCATCGATGCCATTCGCTTTTACGAGCGCGCTCAAGCAATCGTTCCTCTGCCGCAATATGCCGGCGAACTCGAAGATCTTTACACCACCGCCGGCCGCGCCGATAAAGCCAGCGAGCAGCGCGATCTGATCACCACAATTGAGAAGCTCGGCACCGTCACCAATGAAAAAACAAACCGCAATCTCGCGCTTCTCTTGGCCGACCACAATCGCGATCTCCCCGTTGCCCTCAACTTGATGAAAGCCGAACTCCCCGTGCGCGGCGACGTCTATACCTGGGACGCCTATTCATGGGTTCTCTACAAATCCGGCCGCCTTGAGGAAGCGAAACAAGCATCACAAAAAGCGTTGCGCTTGCACACACCCGAACCCATTTTCTACGCACACGCCCGCCAAATCGAATCGGGAACTGCCCAATGATGAAAAACATTCTGTTCTTCTTTGTTTCCGCCACACTGCTGTTTGCTCACCCGATGGGCAATTTCAGCGTCAACCATTATGCGAAGCTCCAGCCATCAGCGAATGGCGTTGAGCTTCAGTATGTTCTCGATCTAGCCGAGATCCCCACATTCGAAACACTGCGCGATTGGAAGATTGAGCGCACCGCTTCACAAGCCGACTTGGAAAATCATGCCGCTGCTCAAGCCCGTATCTGGCTTAGCAATTTGGATGTTTCAGTGGATGGTGTCAAGGTTCATCCGAAATTTGAATCTGCCAAGGCAATCATTGCCGATGGTGCGGGCAACCTGCCTATTCTGCGCATCACCACGCGCGCACACATCAACGCGCACGGCGGCAAACTAACCTATGAAGATCACAATTATGCCCAACGCGCCGGTTGGAAAGAGATTGTCATCGATCACGGTAACGGTGTGACGCTCAGTCAGGCCAGCCAAACCGATCACGATACCAGTAACGCGCTCACCCAATACCCGGCCGATCCAACTTTGGCGCCTCCACAAGACCTGCGTGCCGAACTGGTTTGGAGCGTTCCCGCACCAATCATTGCTGCCGTGAAGCCGAAGCCTGTTCCCGTTCCCGTAATTCAGCATGTGGCGCAGCCGCAAACGGCTCCAGCCGCGCCCGCACCTGCCACGCTCACTGCTAAGAACGCCCCCGCCGGCTCTGTCACGCGTGGTGATTATCTCTCCCGTTTCCTGCACGAACGCCAACTGACGCCTTGGATGATTCTAGTCGCACTGGGCGCTGCCTTCCTGTTAGGCTCGGCCCACGCTTTCACTCCCGGGCATGGCAAAACAATTGTTGCTGCTTATTTGGTTGGTTCGCGCGGAACTTTGAAGCACGCCGCTTTTCTGGGCGCCATGGTCACCTTCACACACACAATTGTCGTGTTCGCCCTCGGTCTGGTCACGCTGTTTCTCTTTGATTACGTAGTTCCAGAAAAAGTAACTGAGATCCTGGGTGCTATTTCGGGCATGTCGATTGCAGTCATCGGCGGTTGGATGCTCTTAAAACGCTTGGTCGCTCGCCCCGTTGTTGCCTCTGACCATACCCACACTCATGATAACGATCACCATCATCACGAACACAGCCACGGTGGGCACACTCACTCTCACGGCGGCCACACCCACTCCCACGTTCCTGCCGAAATCTCCTGGAAAGGTTTGACGGCGCTTGGCGCCAGCGGTGGTCTCGTACCATGCGAATCTGCTCTTGTTCTCCTTCTCGGCGCCATCGCCCTCGGTCGCGTCGGCCTGGGTCTTCTGCTTCTTCTGTCGTTCAGCCTGGGCCTCGCCATCGTGCTCATGGGCATCGGCATTTTAGTTCTCTACGCTAAGAACCTACTACCTGAACGAACGCGCTCTAGCAATCACCCGCTCATTCGCTGGGCTTCTATCGCTTCGCCCGCCATCGTGGTCATCATTGGTATCTTGATGACGGCCGTTTCTCTTGGCTTGCTGCAGCCCAAGTGGATGATTGGCTGATAAAACTGCTAAAATTCGGGAATGTCCCGAATTCTGATCGGCATTGCCATCTTCGCGGCAGTTCTCATGTCTGCTGAAACCGCTTCTTATAGGGACACCATTGTGGCGTGGCAAAAACATCGCGACGCGGGTCTGCGTGCCGAGAACAGTTGGCTTACCCTAGTCGGGCTGTTCTGGCTCAAACCTGGCGACAACACCATTGGCTCCGCACCTGAAAACGATTTTGTCCTCCCCAAAAGCGCGCCCGCCAAACTCGGGAGTCTTCATTGGGCCGATGGCAAAGTCACGCTCATCGAACCCTCGGGCACACACAAAGAGCTATCATTCGATGACAACAAACCCGATGTGGTCAAAGCCGGAACCTCCGTCTCGTTCTTCGTCATCAAGCGCGGCGAACGCATGGGTGTACGCGCCAAAGACAGCGCCAGCCCCGTGCTCAAGAACTTCGAAGGTATGAGCTATTTCCCCATTAATCCCGCCATGCGCTTTGAAGCCACCCTCATTCCAGACGTGCAGAAGATCCCCATCTTGAACGTTCTCGGCCAAACCGAAATGGAAGAGAGTCCAGGCTGGGTGGAGTTCAAGTACCAAAGCCATCCTTATCGGCTGCGCCCCATTTACGAAGACACGNNGCCTCCGCCCCATTTACGAAGACACCGCCGCCGGCAAAACCCTGTACTTCCTATTCAAAGATCAAAGCAACAAAACCGAGACGTATGCAGCCGGCCGCATGCTGAACGTACCGCTACCGGTGAACGGCAAAGTAGATCTCGATTTCAATCGCGCCTACAATCCGCCCTGCACCTTTACGCCCTACGCCACCTGCCCTCTGCCGCCCAAGGAAAATCATTTGCCGTTCGCCGTGAATGCCGGTGAACTACGCTACAAAGACGGGCACCCGTACGAAACAAGCTCAAAATAACTCACTCACCTTAACCGCCGCCGCGGCCGATTC
>PMQB01000020.1:2310-5255 GCA_003169195.1 Bryobacterales bacterium | reverse complement strand
CCAATCCCAAGCAAATCCACCCCTGCGAGTCTACTGTCTCCAGTCTCCTGCCTCCTGTCTCCCCTCCTCCAATTCCGCTCCGCAAAAACCGCCCTTTCTTCGCCTACTATGTCCTGTTTTCTTTTCGTGCTTCCCTTTTTTCAACCACCGTTCACCGCCACATAGCCGCAAGCGCGGCTTTATCCTCTTTTCAACCCGCATACACCGGAGCCTATTCTGGCTCCTGTCTTCCGCCGTGCCGTCAGGCAGGGCTAAACTTTCCACAGGCCGCCAGCGGCGCTGCCTCCCGTTTACTTCTTCTATAATCAACACGGTACCTTTCACCATCGCGAGGAGTCGTTCATCATAATGAACCCCAGAGCTTTCACCTTGGCCGCGTGCGCCGCTGCAGGAATCCTATCCGCCGCCCCTACCCAGCCTGTCGATTTCAACCGCGAAATCCGCCCCATCATGTCCGACACCTGCTTCCGCTGCCACGGTCCCGACAAAAGTTCCCGCATGATGGGCATGCGTCTCGATCTCCGCGACGAAGCCACCAAAGCTCTCCCCGATGGCCACACACCCATCGTCCCCGGTGACCCCGACAAAAGCGAAATCATCAAGCGCATCTTCGAACCTAATCCCGCCAAGGCCATGCCGCCTCTCGCCGCCCACAAAACTCTTACTCCCACGCAAAAAGAAACCATCCGGCGCTGGATAGCCGAAGGCGCCAAATATCAAGGTCACTGGGCCTATGAACCCATCAAGCGCCCCGCCGTCCCTGAACTCGCAAACGCCAACTCTATCGCCAATCCCATCGATAACTTCATTCAGGAGAAGCTCGCCAAAGAAGGTCTAACTCCTTCTCCCGAAGCCGACCGCCGCACTCTCATCCGCCGCGTCACTTTCGATCTCACCGGCCTTCCTCCCACTCCCTCCGAAGTCGAGTCTTTCCAAAATGACAAATCTCCCAACGCCTACGAAAAAGTAGTCGACCGTCTCCTCGCATCCCCCGCCTATGCCGAAGAGCAGGCCCGTCACTGGCTCGACGCCGTCCGTTACGCCGATACCGCCGGCTTCCACGGCGATAACCGTTATCCCGCCTGGCCCTATCGCGACTATGTCCTGCGCGCCTTCCGCGATAACAAGCCTTTCGATGAATTCACTCGAGAACAACTCGCTGGCGATCTGATGCCGAATCCCACCGTCGATCAGAAAATCGCCTCGGCCTACAACCGTCTAAATCGTGTCTCTGCCGAGGGCGGTTTGCAGCCCAAAGAGTATCTCGCCAAATACGGTTCCGATCGTGTCCGCACCCTCAGCGCCGTATGGCTCGGCTCCACTCTCGGCTGCGCCGAATGTCACGATCACAAGTTCGATCCCTTCAAATCCAAAGACTTCTACTCCATGAAAGCCTTCTTTGCCGATATCAAAGAAACCGGCCTAGTCTCCGATCGCGGCGCCAATGCCTGGGGCAGCAAAATGAGCCTCCCGACTCCCGAACAGAAACAGCGTCTCTCTGATCTCGACGCCCAACTCGACGCCGTGAAAAAAGAACTCGACGCCAAAGTGAATGCCATGGCCCCCGCCCGCGCCGCATGGGAGAAAGACATCCTTGCCAAACACGATTCCAACGATCTCGCCTGGAGTTATCAGCGCCCTCTCTCCGCCACCTCCGTTAACGGCGCAAAGCTAACTATCTATAACGACGAACCCGTCGATAGTAACTTCTATCTCAGTACCTCCAACGGATCCACTCTCATGAGTGAACACAAGCCCGGTCAAGGCCTCGTCATCGCCAGCGGTCCCAACCCCGATAACGATACCTATATAGTCACTTTCAAACCGGGTGCCGGAACCTGGACAGCCTTGGGCATCGAAGTCGTGCAAGATGAAACCCTCCCCGGCAATCGCCTCGCGCGCGGCTCCGATCGCTTTGTCCTAACCGAAGTCGAAGCCTCTGCCAAATCGAAGCTCACGTTCAACCTAGCCACCGAAGGTGATTCAACCGGCCAGATGCCCGAGAACTCTCCCATGACCGTCATCGATGGCAATTCCAGAACCGGTTGGGGCATCTCCTTTGGCGAAGCTCGCAGTCCATTCCTGGCGCTGCGCCTCGCACAGCCACTGGTCACTACCGCCGATTCCGTCCTCACCGTCCGCCTCCACCATGATTCCGAATACCGTAAAGCCACCATCGGCCGCTTCCGTCTCGCTCTCTCCAAAGCCACCTATTCCTGGCCTGAAAACGCTGAATCTGGCGTAAAAATTAAGTTCCGTAAAGGGGACGAAGGCCTTCTCACCACCGCCGCCGAACGCGGCTTGCCCATCAAAGTCGAAGAAGCTCTCAAGCTGACCGAAGACAAACGCACCGACGATCAAAAGAAACTCATCGCCCGCCACTTCGCCTGGACCAATCCCGACCTCACCGACCTCAACGTAAAAATCGCCAAACTCGAAACCGCCCGGGGCATCCTCCAATCCCAAATCCCCGAGGTCATGGTCACCGAAGCTACCGAGCCTCGCGAGACTCGCATCCTCCCACGCGCCAACTGGATGGATGACACCAACGAAATTGTCCAACCCGCCATCCCTGGCTTCCTCGGCAAACTCGATACCGCCAATCACCGCGCCACTCGTCTCGATCTCGCCAACTGGCTCATCAGCCCCACCAACCCGCTCACCCCCCGAGCCTTCGTCAACCGTCAGTGGCGTCAGTTCTTCGGCATCGGTCTCTCCAAAGCCATCGAAGACTTGGGCTCCCAAGGAGAATGGCCCACTCATCCCGAACTCCTCGATTGGCTCGCCGCCGAGTTCGTCCAACCCAACTGGGAGGTTCAAGGCACTCACGCTTGGGACGTTCGACACCTCCTCCGAACCATAGTCATGAGTCACACATACCGTCAGTCGAGCGTCGGCAATCCGCAAATCGACGAACGGGATCCTGACGACCGCCTCCTCGCCCG
>PMQB01000020.1:0-2292 GCA_003169195.1 Bryobacterales bacterium | reverse complement strand
CCTCTCGAACCCGAAGGCTATCTCGCTGCTATGAATTTCCCCAAGCGCGAATACTCCGCCAGCCACGGCGCAGATCTCTATCGCCGCGGCCTCTATACCGAATGGCAACGCACCTTCCTGCATCCCAGTCTTCTCAATTTCGACGCACCCACCCGCGAAGAATGCGTCGTCAATCGCGTCAGCTCCAACACGCCCTTGCAAGCTCTCGATCTCTTAAACGATCCCATCTTCGTCGAAGCCGCCCGCGTCTTCGCTCAGCACATCCTCGAGAAGGGCGGCCGCAAAATCAACCTGCAAATCAATTGGGCCTTCGAACAAGCGGTCAACCGTCCTCCCACCGAACGCGAAGAACAAATTCTAGCTGATCTCCACCAACAGAGTCTGGCTAAATTCCGCACCTCCCAAGACGACGCCCGCCAATTTACCTCCGTTGGCGAATCACCCGTCGCCGCCAAACTCAAACCCGCCGATCTCGCAGCCATGACCACTGTGGCCCGCGCCATCCTCAACATGCACGAGACCATCACAAGGAACTAACAATATGAATATCGATAACAACCGCCGCACTTTCCTCCGCAACGGCCTCGGTACCCTCGGCATGTTCGCCCTCAATTCCTTGCTCCGTGGTGAAACGCCAAAGGACAAATGGCAGGGCGTCGTCCACCCGCTCCACTTCGCGCCCAAAGCCAAGCGCGTCATCTTCCTCTACCAAGCCGGCGGACCCTCCCACCTCGAAACCTTCGACTACAAGCCCAAGCTCGCCGAAATGTCCGGTAAAGGCATGCCCGAATCCTTCACCACCGGCCAGCAAATCGCGCAGCTCCAAGGTAAAGCCCTCATCTGTTTCGGTCCCCAATACGGCTTCAAACGTTTCGGCAAATCCGGCCAGGAGATCTGCGAACTCTTCCCTCACATCGGCAGCGTCGCCGATGACGTCTGCATTCTCAAATCCATGTGGACAGAGCAAATCAATCACGACCCGGCCCACACCATCATGAATACCGGCATGATCCTCCCCGGCCGTCCCAGCATGGGTTCGTGGGTTCTCTACGGCCTCGGTGCCGAGACCGATAATCTCCCCGGCTTCGTCGTCTTGATGTCCACCGGCAAAGGTGGCCAGATGCAGCCCATCGCCGCCCGTCAGTGGTCTGCCGGCTTCCTCCCCAGCAAATTCCAAGGCGTCAAATTCAACTCAGTCGGCAGTCCCGTCCTCTATATCGACACTCCCAAAGGCCTCGGAGACGACCTCCAGAAAGCTTCCATTGATGCCATCAATGCCCTCAACAAAGAGCAATACGCCACCTTGAAAGATCCTGAGATCCTAACGCGCGTCTCTCAATATGAGATGGCCTTCAAGATGCAAGCCAGCGTTCCTGACTTAGTCGACATGAGCAAAGAACCTGCCTCCGTGTTGGAGATGTACGGCGCCAAACCCGGCGATGGTTCCTTCGCCTCTAACTGTCTGCTCGCTCGTCGTCTAGCCGAACGTGGCGTCCGCTTCATCCAGCTCTACCATCGCGATTGGGATCACCACAGCGGCATCAAAGCCAACATCCCCATCAAAGCCGAAGAAACTGATAAGGCCACCGCAGCCCTCATTACCGATCTCAAACAGCGCGGCATGTTAGACGACACCATCGTCATCTGGGGCGGGGAATTCGGCCGCACGCCCATGTCACAAGGCGACGGGCGCGACCATCACATCAAAGGCTTCTCATTCATGGTCGCCGGCGGTGGCTTCAAAGCAGGCATGACCTACGGCGCAACCGACGAACTCGGCTACGCCGCCGTCGAAAATCCCATTGGCGTCCACGATTTCCACGCCACGCTCTTGTACCTGCTCGGCATCGACCACAAACGTCTCACCGTCAAATACCAAGGCCAAGATGCCCGCCTCACCTTCACATCCGGGGAGGTCGTGAAACCGATACTGGCTTAAACACCACCACGCGGATTCGCCACAAACTTAGGCGTCTCTTTGGCATCGCCAATCTGGAACGCCGTCAGATAAGCCAGTCGCAGGATCTTCGCCATCTTCACGTAGTTGATCTTTTCGTAAGTATCGGTCGTGTGATGGTAATCCGGATGAAACCCCGTGAACCACCAAAACGCCGGAATGTCATGCAGCACGAACGGAAACTGGTCACTGCGAAAGAACACATTGAGCGCTGACTCATGATCAAACCGGTCATCTAAAACCAGTCCAACGTGAGCGTTCTCCTGCTCTACAATGTGCCGGTATTCGGGACTGTAAGTCCCGCCAATCAGGTTCAGCCGGTTCGTCGTATCCGC
>PMQB01000346.1:1412-16133 GCA_003169195.1 Bryobacterales bacterium | reverse complement strand
GGCATTATTGGCGACGAAAAACAATTCGCGCTCCTTCTCCTCTACGAATCCATGCACGAACGGTCCTTCTACAAAGCCGTGAACGAGCTACAAAAGCTAAGAAAAGAAAAGAGAAAGGAAGAAATTGGCTTCGTTTCGCAAAAGCGCTCCGCAGAGGTTCACACCATGAAGCAAGAAGCCTTCGAAATGAAAAAACAGCAGTTCGAAATGAAGAAATCGAGGTCAACCCAGCCGGCACAATCCGAAATCCAGCCGACCGCCGCCGATTCGAGGCCCGAAAGCCTCGAAATGGCCGCCTAAACGGCCTCGAACACCTCAGGCTTTGCAACGGATACACTCGAAGTGCGCCCTAAAGCGCGCCTCCTGTTTACAGTTTCCTGTGTCCTGTTTACTCTTGGATAAACTGACAACAGAGATGCCTCTCTCACCCCGGATCACATCTCGTGCCAACCGAATTGGCTTCGTTTTTTCACTTCTTTGCGCCGCCCTGCCGGCCCACGCTGCCGACCATTGGAACGAACTGAACATCGGTCCGTTTTATGTGGATTCAGACACCGACACTGCCGCCGCTCGCGACGCCCTTACACAACTCGAACAGCTCCGCTGGGTCATGGGCGGACTGCTTGAATCCAAAGATCTGCATTCCGTCTGGCCCATTCGCGTCATCCTTAGCAAAGCCGCAAAGTCCAACCCAACCACGTCAGGCACCGAGTTCGTTCTGCAAAACGGCTCTTACCAGTTGCTCACTCTGGCCGGCGCCCACCTCCCCCTCGGTCAAGTTGCCAGCATCTTCCTCGAATCCAACACCGCGCGGTTGCCCCCTGAGGTCGAATCTGGCCTCGAGCAACTCTTCGATACCTTGGAAGCGCACGGCAGCAAAGTCACCTGGGGCGCTAACCCAACTCATCCCGACTTGGCTTGGGCGCGCATCCATCTCATCGCCACCAAGTTCGAATACCAGGCGCACTTCCACATCTTCCTCAATGCGCTACGCAGCGGCAGCACGCTCCGAGCGGCCGAACGCAACTCCTTCGCTATCTCCCCTGAGACATTTGAAAAGGAAGTCGCCGACCACCTCGCACAAGCCAACTGGGAGTCCACCTCCGTCTCAGGCCGTCCGCTCGATCCCAAACGCGATTTCGGCGAACACTCGGTCGAGGCCGCCATTGCCGAAGTCTACGTCGCCAATACCCAACTCACCGCCAATCCAAAAATGGCGGAGGCCGCCTATAAGAACGCCGTCGAAGCCGGTGGCGATGCCGCCGCGCTTGGCTTCGAAGGCCTCGCGCAACTCGACAAACTCAATCGTGACGATCCGCACGCCGATTACGAAAGCGCCATCAAAGTTCACAGCAAAAGTGCGCCCGTCTACCTCGGCGCTTCGCTTGATCGCCCGGCCGATGTTGCCTTGCCTCTTTTGAAGAAGGCCGCTGAAATCAACCCTCTGTGGGCCGAGCCCGTGTTCCGCCAGGCAGAGTTTGCTCAGAACTTGCTTGAGAAGGAAACGCTGATCCGCCGCGCCACGCAATTAGATCCGCGCATCTCTGAATATTGGATCCAACTAGCGCAGGTGCAAACCGCCAACGGACATGTCTCGCTCGCCTCCGGCAGCTGGTTGAAAGCCGAAGACTCCGCCAAAAACGAACAGGAGCGTGAACGCATTCACGCCCTTCGCATGAGTTCCGAACAAGCGCGTCTCGATGCCCTGGAAGTCGAACGCCGCCGCGAACGCGAAGAGTTGCATGAAGCCGATCGCAAAGCCCAACACGCCGAGACCGATGCCATTCGCGAAGCGGAAGAAAAAGCCAACCGCGCCTTAGACGCTGCTGCTGGCGGCGCAAAGGTGGAAGACGCTGTACCCTATGCCTCGCTCGTCCCGAAGAAAAAAATCCGGGGCGTCCTCACCCAAGTCGATTGCTTGCGCCGCGGCGTTCGTCTCTTGATTAAATCCAGCAATGGCCAAACCAGCGCCCTTTTCCTGTCTGAGACCGTCTCGGTCCCTTTGCAACTTGCCTGCGGTGTACAACGTGTCGCCCGTCACGTTGCCATCACTTATACCGCCACTGCGGATGAACTGCGTCACACTATAGGAGATATCACCGACTTTGCATGGCAGTAGAAGCCCTGTTCCGTGCTGCGACCGAGGCGGATGTGCCGGCGCTGGCAGAAGTAGAACATCTTGCTTTTGCCGTTCCTAATTGGCCCGCCGACACTTTCCTGCGGTACGACTGCACCGTGGCCGAGATCGAGGGACGCATTGCCGCCTTTCTGGTGTCACGGCAGATTTTCCCGGGGAACGAGATGGCGCCCCCTGAACGCGAAATTCTAAACCTTGCCGTGGTGCCTGCATTTCGCCGTTCCGGGCTGGCTACTCAGTTGCTCAAACTTGAGTTCCAAAACAGCGCCGTCTTCTTGCTGGAAGTTCGTGAGTCGAATCTGGCTGCGCGCGCTCTTTACGAACGACTCGGCTTTGTCGAAATCTCACGCCGAAAAGACTATTACGACCACCCGCCCGAAACGGCGATCGTGATGCAAATGAAATAGCGGTCCAAAACGGTCGTAATATTCCCTGTCTGTGGAAAACCACTGCGGCTGTCATTATTACGTAAATACCCGTTAAACAGCTATTGTCATGTGGCTGAAATAGTGATAGTTTTGGGGTGCGGATGGCCACTGGTGACCATTCGCGAGTGAAAATGAACGCACTCAATACCCACCGAGCCAGTTTCGACAATCCAACATTCCCTACAGACTCGGCGTGGTCACTCGATAAAGGAGATACCTTTTCAATGGAGAATCATACGCAAGACGAAGATTTCAAGGCGCATCTGCTCGCCACCAACGAGCACTTCCGGCAACTATCCGAGCAGCATGCGCAATTGAAACACCAGATAGAGGAGATCGAATCCAAGCCACATGTTACGGGTGAGGACGAACTTGAGGAGCAGCGCCTCAAGAAGCTCAAACTGCATATTAAAGATGAAATGAATGAGATCGTAGCGAACGCCCGTCACGCTGTTGCTCATTAGCCTGCTACTTTCGTCCTGTCCAAGAAAATGAGGGGCGTCGCCGCCCCTCATTTTTGCCTCCCCCCTGTTGCATCATGGAAGCTATGAAACTTCTGGTCATCGGCGCAACAGGCCCCACCGGTCGTGAGTTGGTTTCCCAGGCCATCTCTTTGGGCCACACCGTCACGGCCGCTGTACGTAATCCCGATTCAGCCAACCTTTCCTCAACAGTTCGCATCGTCAAAGCGGACATCACCGATCAGGCTTCTCTGGCCACCGCCGTTGCCGGACAAGACGTCGTCATTAGTTCGCTTGGGACCAAACTGAGCCACCAACCAACCACCCTCCTATCCGAAGGAACGCGCAAACTGGTCGATGCCATGCAACAGGCCGCTGTCCGTCGCTTCATCTGCATCACCGGTGTCGGCGCTGGCGATAGCAAAGGCCACGGCGGCTTTTTCTACGACCGGATTCTTAATCCGCTCCTGCTCAGCGAAATCTACAAAGACAAAGACCGGCAAGAAACCGTAGTTCGCGATAGCGGCCTCGATTGGACCCTCGTTCGCCCCGGAACGCTGACCAACGGCGCC
The DNA here is from genome assembly GCA_003169195.1 of Bryobacterales bacterium. GTDB lineage: Bacteria > Acidobacteriota > Terriglobia > Bryobacterales > Bryobacteraceae > Bog-105. The sequence goes on along the minus strand of PMQB01000346.1, from coordinate 12,535 downwards.
ACCACCAACCGCGTGAAAGCGCTCACCGACCTGACCGGCATCACCATGGGCAAGGTCTCTCGCGCGGATGTGGCCGCCTACATCCTGGCCCACCTTGATGACCCGCAGTCCATCGGTTCCACCATCAATTTGACGTACTGAGTTCCCGCGGAAAGCTGCGCTTCATTTGAAAATGTGCGCTGCCCCAGTCACAAAGGTTTTCCATAATCGGCACCAGTTTCTGGCCTTCCGCGTTTAGTGAATAGGTAACCGCCGGCGGCACTGCGTTTGAGATGTGCCGCTGAATCACCCCATCCGCTTCGAGTTGTCGAAGCTGTGCCGTCAAAACTTTTTCAGAAGTCTTCGGCAGTTTCCTGCGTAGTCCGGCAAAGCGCAGTTGTCCGCGCGAGAGATGCCAAAGGATCAATACCTTCCATTTGCCCGATAGGACATTCACCGCCGCCTGTACGGCACAACCATGATTGTCTTTCATTCCTATTTAACCCTCTTGCAGGCACTTACTTTTTTGTGCGTTCTTGCCAAGATTCCCATGTGCCATTACTCTATAGCTGTACTTTTGCACACACCTGTGGAGCGAACTTTATGATTCTCATTACCGGTGCCTCTGGAAATGTCGGACGCGCTGTGTTAGAAGAAGTGCAGAAAACCGGCAAACCCTTCCGCGCCATGTATCGCAGCCAGGACGACGCAAGCAAAGCGCCGCCGAATGTTTCAACCGTGATCGCAGACTTCGCCGACATGGACAGCTTGAAGAAAGCCTTAGCCGGCGTCGATTCGGTCTACTTGGTGTGTTCTCCCATTCCGGACTTGGTGAAGCTCGAAAGCAACGTGATCGATGCTTGCCTCGAAGCCAGTGTCAAACACGTTGTCCTCAATTCCGCACTCGGCGCTGAAGATTATGCGAAATCCTTTCCCGCGTGGCACCGTCAAGTAGAAAACAAACTGAAGTCGTCGGGGCTGGCTTACACCATCTTGCGTCCCAACGGTTTTATGCAGAATATTGCCGCATACCAAGCACCCAGTATCCGCGCACAATCCGCCTTCTATGCCGCCATGGGCAACGCGCCAACTAGTTTTATTGACGTTCGCGACATTGCCGTTGTCGTCGCGAAAGCTTTGGCGTCGCCCACCGAACACGCCGGCAAAACGCATGAACTGAATGGACCCGAAGCTGTCACGTACGCCGAACTGGCCGACCGCATTTCCAAAGTCGCTAATCGCAAAATAACCTATGTTGACATCCCCGAATCCGCCCAGCAAAAATCAATGTTGGATTTAGGCATGCCCGCATGGCAGGTGACCGCGCTGCTTGAGTTACAGCAGTATTACACCAGCGGTCGCGGTGGCCAAGTAACCAATGTCTTGCCGCAATTACTCGACCGCCAGCCGCGTACGCTCAATAAATACCTCGAAGAAGTCAAGTCAGAATTTAGCAATCAAGCCGCGGGAGCCTAGCCTATGAATCCAAAAACCGGTATGACGTTTGATGAAATGAAAGACTTCGTCCGCAACCATTTTGAAGAATTCGTCAATCGCAAGAATCTCGACATCGCCGACAAAAACTTCGCGCCCGAATTCGTTGACCACGGCGCAGACGTTCCTCCCGGCATGCCACCCGGTCCCGCCGGCGCCAAGGCGTACGTCGGCGGAGCTTACAAAAAATTCCCGGATATCCACGTCGATATCCTCGATCTGATCGCCGAAGATGACCGCGTCGTCGTTCGCAATCACTGGACCGGCAGCGACTCAGCCACCGGAACGAAGTATGAGTTCGCCGGCATTGTCATTTGGCGCATCTCGCATCGCCAACTTGTCGAACGGTGGGCCTATCTGACGCCGCCGCAAGTCGTGAAAGCGTAGTTATCTTCCCCGCGCGACGATCATCGTAATGTCGTCGTGTTGTTCACCGGAGGCGAACTTAATTAGTTCAGCGAGGATAGATTCGAGTAGTATCTGCGCCGTCTGTCCCTGGTGCTTGCGCAGCGCAGCAACCAGCCGCTCCTCACCGAATTCTTCGTCGGCATCGTTGAAGGATTCAGTCACCCCGTCGGTGTAGAGAACCAGCGTGTCTCCTTTATCGAGCGGCCGCTCCACAATCGAGCAACTCCATTGTTTGAATAATCCAATCACTGTGCCGGTTGATTCCAGCCGCTCCAACGTCCCATCCGCGCGCAGCAGCAACGCCGGAAGATGCCCGCAGTTTGCATAGCGCAAGCTGCGAGTCTTGTCGTTATATTCGGAGAAGAAAAGTGTGGCGTAAGAACTCTCGGCGGTACTCTCGCAGAACATCTGGTTTACAGACTGAAGAAAATGTTCCGGCTGCTCAAACGCCGTGGCCGAACGGCTGCGCAGACTCGCCTGCAAGTGAGCCATTAGTAATGCGGCGGCAATCCCTTTGCCCGAGATGTCGCCAATCACCAGGCCCAATCGCCCATTCCCAAAATCCAGGAAGTCGTAGTAATCCCCACCCACTTGCCGAGCCTGCCTACAAACACCGGCGTACTCAAGCGTTTCTAGCGCCGGTAGAGTCTGCGGAAAGAGCCTGGCTTGCACCTGTTTGGCAATTTCCAGTTCTTGCCCCATGCGCCGTTCCGCTTCCATCTTTTCGGCAGCCTCGCGTCGCTGCGCCTCAATCGCTTCAGTCACAGAGTCGTGGCTCACCAACGCGAAGGAATTACCGTCGGGGTCTTCGAATCTCAAATACATGCCGCCCCAACTCTCGCTTTGCGGAGGTTGATCAAACGGGACGCCGCGGTTTCGCCACTCTTCGAATTTCGCCATCACGTCGTCAGTGGCGAACGCCACCAATCGCTGCCGTCCCACATATTTGTATTCATCTGAATCCAGCCGCCGTGCGATCAGCGTCAGAACCGTTGGCCCGTCCGGTAGCGCCACCGCCACCCAGCGATCACCCGATGGCAGGCGCGCGTCGTAGGCCAGCGTAAATCCAAGCTGATCCACATAGAACGCCATACTTCGCTCTAAGTCACGAACAAAAACATTCACGCCGTGGATCCGCAAGTACGGAGTCTGCCGGTCGCTCGTGAGTTTGAGCTGTTCCAGCCAATCGATCGACAGGTTGCTACTCATGCGCGCCATTATAGATCGCTAAGATCAAATAGTGAATCGTAGGGACTTTCTGCAGACGGCATTTGCCCTTGTGACCCCGAGTGAGCTTTCTGCCGCATCTCCTAAGTGGCGCACCTTTGAAGTAACCACCCGGGTGGAGGTCCTGAAACCATCCGGCATCACTCGCATCTGGGCGCCGCTCGCCCTCATCAGCCCAACTCCTTTTCAGAAGACTCTCGCCAACAGATTCGCCTGCGACGGCNNGGACGGCGGTACCGCTAAGAAAATCGAAAACAAACGCGACGGTCTCGGTATGTTGGCCGCCGTGTTTCCGGACGGCATAAAACCTCTGCTTACCATTACAAGCCGCGCCTCAACCCGGGACTGGACCGTCGATCTTTCCTCCCCAAGCCGTCCGCGTTCGCCTAAGGCCGAACTAGCGTATTTCCTACAGCCCACCAAATTCGTGCCCACCGACGGCATCGTGAAACAGCGCGCCGACGCCATCACAAAAGGTGCTAACACCGATACCGCCAAAGCCCGCGCCATCTACGAATGGATCGTCGAAAACACCCACCGCAATCCCAAAACCCGCGGCTGCGGCTTGGGTGATATCCGCTACATGCTCGAATCTGGCGATCTTGGCGGCAAATGTGCCGATCTCAATGCGCTCTATGTCGGCCTTGCCCGTGCGGCGGGCCTCCCAGCCAGAGATGTTTACGGCATCCGTGTCGCAAAGTCGGAACTCGGTTACAAGAGTCTCGGCCCATCGACGCCCACCATTACTAAAGCTCAGCATTGCCGCGCCGAAGTCTATCTTTCCGATTTCGGATGGGTTCCTGTTGATCCTGCCGACGTCCGAAAAGTGATTCTTGAGGAAGCGCCCGGCAACCGTCCGCTAGATGACGAAATGGTCACGACGGCTCGTACTCGCCTATTCGGCTCCTGGGAAATGAATTGGCTCGCCTACAACTTCGCCCAAGACGTCGCCTTGCCCGGCTCTAGCAATCCGCCCGTCCATTTCTTGATGTATCCCCAAGCGGAAACGTCCCTCGGTCGCGTAGACAGCCTCGATCCCGACAGCTTCCGCTATGAAATCGCAGCCCGCGAGATCACCGCCATACCGAAAATCTAGCCTAAAACTCTCATCCCCCTCAGATCTTTCCGGCGAGATTTCCCGGTCGTGCCGCCACTTCCATCACGACAGCGAATCATGAGTTCAACGCGCATTTTTGCCATCTTCCTGCTTCTTGGCCTTGCCACTTTGGCCGTTGCGCAGACAACAGACGATCAGACGGTGTTACTTCAACAACTCGGCCGCAAAGGCTCCGCCGCTTCCAGTGACGCCGATACTACCGCCAATCCCTGCGATAGTGCGGACGGTGCCTCCTTGGGAGGCTGCGGCGCGAAGCTTTCCGATATCCAAGGATCGCCACGCGGTTCGGCCGTCGGTCCAGCACTCAGCGTCAACGATATGCAGTCATTCGGACCAGGTAAGGGACGCGGTGGAGAGATTCTTCTTCATTCCGTCAGCGAGCCCATCACCGAGTTTCAGAGTTTCGTGCAATCTTCAACCGGCGAAATCCTGCCCATCTATGGCGCCTCTCTTTTCTCTGTCGTGCCCACCACCTTTGCTCCCGTTGACCAAATCCCGTTGACGCCCGATTACACCCTGGGTCCAGGTGACGAAATTCAACTCACCGTTTGGGGCCAAGTTAACTTTTCGAAGGCAATGGTCGTTGACCGCACTGGCGATGTCTTTATTCCGCAAGCAGGCCGACTCAATCTGGCAGGCGTTCCATTTGGCAATGTCCGAGGTGTCATCCAAAGCGCGCTGGCACGCGTTTATCGCAATTTCGATTTGAATGTCAATATGGGCCATCTGCGCTCGGTGCAGGTGTTTATTGTCGGTTATGCCCGTCATCCCGGTGCTTTCACAATCAGCTCGTTAAGCACTCTCGTGAACGCGCTGTTCGCTTCCGGCGGCCCTTCGTCGAGCGGTAGCCTGCGGCAAATTCAATTGCGCCGTAGCGGCCAGTTGATTACCACTTTTGACCTGTATGATCTCTTGCTCCGCGGCGATAAATCCAAAGACGCGCTCCTCAAATCGGGCGATGTAATTTTCATTCCTGCCCACGGACCGCAGGTTGCGCTCGCCGGTAGCGTCACGTCCCCCGCCATTTACGAACTCCCGGCGGGCAGCGATCTGCAAACATTATTTGAATACGCTGGCGGCTTATCGCCGATTGCCGCCGCCGGTGACGCCATCCTCGAACGAATTGGGCAAGATCATCCTACTCTGGAATCCATTCGCGTACCCTTGACCGAACCTGGTTTGAAAACACCCCTGCGCAATGGCGACATCGTCCGCTTGTTGCCGGTAGTCCCGCGTTTTGATCGAACCGTCACAATTCGCGGCAACGTCGCCGATCCGGTTCGGCTTCCCTGGCATGAAGGAATCAGAATAAGTGATCTTATTCCCGAGCGGCAAGCCTTGTTGACGCGTGATTATTGGACCGAGCATAATCGCTTGAACGAGAAAGAACAATTTCACACAGATATCGGCCAGGGTTCCAATTCTGATCGTTCCCTCGGCGCCTTATCCGCTTCGGCACACACTGCCGAAATCCGCCGTTTTGAATCTCGCAACTCGGCGCAGCCACCCGCTCCACAGATCAAATGGAACTATGCCGTTATCGAACGTACCGACCGCACTAGTCTTGCCACCCATCTTATTCCCTTTAATTTGGGCAAAATTGTGATCGACCATGATGCTTCGGCTGATGTTCTGCTTGAGCCCGGCGATGTGATTGTGATCTTTTCCGAAGCGGATTTTGTTTCGCCTATCGCTGAACAATCTACCTATGTCCGGTTGGAAGGCGAAGTGAAGAATGCCGGAGTTTATACGGTTCATCCCGGAGAATCACTGCGCGACTTAGTAGCGCGTGCCGGCGGACTGACGTCGAACGCTTATCTCTTCGGTACGCAGTTTACCCGCGAATCCACCAAGCGCGAACAGCAAAAACGGCTCAATGCGTACATCGATCAGTTGGAACACGATCTCGATCAAAGTTCCGCCAGTCTGGCATCACGCGCGGCTTCCGCCGCACAAGAGACAAGTACTCGTTCCTCTTTCGATCAACAGCGACAAGCGCTGGAGCGGATACGTGGCCTGGAGGCCAGCGGCCGCATCGTTCTTGATCTCGCCCCCGATGCCGCCGGTGCAGCCGCTCTTCCCACAATCGCTCTTGAAAATGGCGATCGGCTGGTAGTGCCTCCTACACCCGCCACCGTCAGCGTCGTTGGAACCGTTTACAATCCCTCTGCGTTCCTGTTTAATAACAGCTCCGCTGTTGGCGAATACCTACGCCAAGCTGGCGGTCCCACTCGCTTCGCCGATAAAAGCAATATGTTTATTTTGCGTGCAGATGGCTCCGTCTTCTCCGCCGCCAATCACAACAATATGTTTCGCGGCCACTTCGAATCCCTTCGCATGTTCCCCGGTGATTCTCTGATGGTTCCATCTAATGTGATCAAGGTCTCTCGCATGCGCACCCTGCTCGATTGGTCGCAAGTCTTCAGTGGCTTCGGTCTTGCCGCCGCTGCCGTGAATGTCTTGAAGTAGCCTTCACCAAGGTCGCGGAAAGCGCCGTAGCAATTCTTCCTTCTTTTCCGTCAAGAAGGCCTGCCGGTCATAGGGCGTCAGATTTTTGAGTGCATTCTCTGCATACTGTTCCACTGTGCAAATCGGCTTGGCGGGCACGCCGCCTACCACCGTATTCGGCGCAACACTCTTTGTCACCACCGCGCCTGCCGCTACTACCGCATTTGGCCCAACCGTAATACCGGGCATCAGAATCGTACGCGCACCGATAAAGCAATTGTCATGAATCGTGATGCGCCCAAACTTCACCACTTCCTCATACCGTGGCTGATCCCGGAATACAAACGTACCGCCATCGTGCGTCACAAACAGCACATCCACCGAAATCGTCACATGCTTGCCAATGCTGATCAGGTATGGCTCAGATCCGAAATCAGGAAAGCCCATCAGCCGGCAATCGTCCGCAATCTGCAGACCTTGCCGCTTCAGCCAACGCACCCAGAGTTTCTTAAAGACGGACCGCATGGCGCCTATGTCTCCAGCCACAGTGGCGCAACCACTGCTGCATCAAAACGCTGAACGCGTTCCGTGGCCCCGGCCGCCAAGCGGTCATGCAGGTCGCGGTTTTCCAATACATCGCCCATACGGCCTGCCAGTTCCTCTACGTTTTCTGGCGTCACCAGCAGCCCGCTTTTGCCGTCTTCGATAATCTCCGATGGCCCGTAGTTACAAGCGAACGAAACGGCGGGACACCCGCAAGCCATGGCCTCCGCCAGCGCGACACCCCAACCTTCATAACGGGAAGATACCACCATCAGATCTGCCGCCGCCATAATCGCGAATGGATTCTCCACCGATCCGCGCAGCTGCACGTCTCCTGCCACATGCAAAGCCTCCGCCAGCGCCAACAGCGAACTCCGCTCGGGTCCGTCGCCCAGGATCACCAGCGGCCTTCGTATGCGCTCGCGCATTTTCGCGTAGGCCCGCAACAGCAGATCAAATCCTTTTTGCCGGTTCAAACGTCCAACCGCCAGGATGTAATCGCCGCGCTGTTCCTGCTGAACAGCCTCCCGCGCTCCCGCCACATCAATCGGATTAGGTATGGGCACGACGCGGCTTTTCGCCAATCCGAAGTTGCGCCGCAACTCACTGCTGATGCCCTCAGAAACCGCAACCGTCGCGTGGGCGAAAGGATAAAGCAAACGGATCGCCCATTGATAGAACCGCGGGAAACGGCTGGGATCATTGTGAACACTCACAATCAGTTTTTTCCGAAAACCCACCATTGCCGCCGACAAAATGGCGGGAATGTTGGCCGCCTCCATGAACGAAATCACGCGGTCTGGCTGGAAGCGTCGAATCACCTGCGCGATCCGCAGAGCACGCGAAGCTACCCGAATCGCCTTGCGCCACAGCCCCGGCCGCGCTGCACGATCTAGACAGAGCCGGTGGCCGCCATACGGATACCTGGGCCCCTGTTCGTCATACAGCAGCAGCAACACGTCGTGCGAAGCCGCCCAGACCGTTGTCAGTCGCGACGCCACACGTTCCGCCCCGCCACGCTTCAAGCTTGGTATGATCACCAGAATTTTCATGGGCTAGTGTTTGCCGAACACGTCAACTCTCCATAGAGTTGGTTCGCCGCCAGTGCAGATTTTCTCTGATGTCGCCCTGAGATTCAGCACCTAATCGAGCCACTCTCATTTCGGACACCAATGCCTGGAATCAGCATAGTCACACCTACGTTCAATCGTGCACCCCTGCTGGAACGAGTTTGGGCCAGTCTGCGCAAACAAACCTTCGCCAACTTCGAATGGATTGTCGTGGATGATGGCTCAACCGACAACACCGCAGACACACTGAAAGCGCTGGACGATACCAGGATTAAGTACGTCTACCAGAAAAACGGCGGGGTGAGTGCTGCTCGCAATACCGGCGAACGTCACATTACAGGTGAATTTGTCGTTTTTCTCGATAGCGACGACGAATTGTTCGATGAGCAGACATTGACTGCCATGGAATCGGAATTACGCGCAGCGGGTCCTGGCGTCGGCGCTGTCGCCTTCACTGTGAAAGTCACGGGTGATGCCAATGTCACGAGCTTGGTGCCGAAACCGAAAATGTTGGCGCACTATGCAGAGATCGTCTGCGACCAGGGCGCACGCGGCGAATTCATTTTTCTTTTTCGACGCGAAGCCGTGGCTGTGCGCCCGTGGCCCGACACGCCCTGCGCGGAATCGCTAAAGCTCTGGGGCATTGCCAAGAAATACCCGTTTTTATTTGTCAACCGGCATGGCCGCATTTATCACACCAGCGTCGGCGACAATCTAACGCAGCCGTCTAACACCGTTCGCTTAGCGCCGCTGATTGCCCGCGGTTTGGAGGCCCTCATCGCCGAGCACCGCGCTGTTTGGATTGAGCATTGTCCGGAAATGTACGGCCGCCATCTTTGCAATCTGGCACTGAATCAGGTGCTCGCCAATCAAGATTTGGCCAGCGCGAAGACATTGCTCGAGGCGTGGCGTCATCACGGCTCAAAATTGCGGATCGCCGCCCTTACCGCGGGCTTGATGCTTGGCCCCAGCCTCCGCCAAAAACTGTTTCTCGCCGCCGCCCGACGAAAGAGGACTCATTGAAATATCTAGCCATTCGCGACGACGATCTCTGCTTCTTCACAAAACCCGCTGAACTCGAGGCGCTCTACGGCCCCATCTTCAGTCGCGTCCCAGTGTCATTTGCCTGTGTTAGTAAAACCGTTCCAGAGCATAAAAAAATAATTTTCTTTTCTCGGACTGCCGCTCCCGGTTATTACCCTTTGGGTGATAACCAGCCACTCGTTGACTATGTTCGCAGCCTCATCCACAAGCGCCAGTGCGACGTTATGGTTCACGGCTACACACACGAATATCGCCAAATTAAAGGCGTGTGGCAGGCCGAGTGCATCTGGAAGCCCGCCGATCAACTTACCGAAGAGGTTGCCGCCGGCCGCGATTACCTCACGAGCCTCTTCGGCGTTTGCCCCAGAGTCTTCGTCCCACCGAGCAACTCCATCGGCAAAGCCGGTGTCGAAGCTACCGCCGCTGCCGGTCTCGATCTCTCGGCACTTCTCTCGCTTCGTCCCAATCGCTCCTTAACGAAACAGTTCGCCGCGAACTACAAGCAATGTTGGACCTACCGGCTCACCCATGGGCGGCCCTATCCCTTTACTCTCGACTTCGGCACTCATCGCGAACTTGTTGCTTACGCTCTCTACACCAGCGGTGCCTTCGACAAGGTAATGGCCTGTCTACGCGCCTGCGCCAAAGAGGATGCACCCTTCGTGGTCACCACGCATTATTGGCAACTCGCCGAAGACGAAGGATTGCATTCAGCCCTGCTGCGCGTCATTGATGCAGCCCTCGACCTCGGCTATCTTCCCGCTACCGTAGCTGAGGCTATTGGCGGACGCCGCTATCCGCCCAACATTCCCAACATCCACAACTCCCCGGATCGAGTTCATGCGAATTCTGCTCATTAATCGAAATTTCGGCACATTGTTCGGTGGCGGGGAAGCCTTTGATCTGGCCGTGGCCGAATCGTTTGCGGCGTCCGGTCACCAGGTTGAAATCTTGGGCGGCGCTCCGCTCTTCGGTAAACCTGCCATCTCCTGCGATTTGAACGTCAGCTATTTGCACTTTCCCAACCTTCGCAGCGTAGCTTACTCGCAGGCCTTCTGGGCGCCTCCGTTCCGGCGCGCCTGTTATCACGTTGATCTGCAACTCTTCCAGAAATGGGCACTGCACTGGCTTCTTTCTTCCAACCGCTCCTCCCACTTCGACGTAATCCAGTGCTGCAGCCTTTTCGACCTTTCCGAAGCTCTGCTGAAACGCACCAAAGCCGGCGTGGTCTGCTGGTTGCCGGGTGAGCCGTCGCCTCGCAACCAGAACACTATCCGTCGGCTGCTTAAGAACGAACGCTTCGGCCTGTTCAGTCATGGCGCGGGCGCCACTTTCCTATCCGACCGCATGGGCCTGGAAGAATACAACGATTACGAATCCATTCCGCCCGGCGTCTATGCGCCTCCTCGACTGCCCGAGCCGTCTGAATCCGCCGCTTTGCGCGCTCGTTACGGTATCCCTGGAGGCGTCATGCTGGGAGCTACCGTCGCCCGTTTGATTCCGATTAAGAATCTCGCGCTCCTGATCCACGCCATCCGCCGCGTAAATGAAAAAACCCCTCTTCACTGGCTGATCGCCGGCGCCGGCTCACTGGAAGAAAGCCTCAAGCGCGAGGTCTCGCTCGCTGGCTTGGACAACAGAGTTCGATTTCTCGGACAACAGACCCGCGAACAAGTGCGAGACCTGCTCGCCGCCAGCGACATGTTTGCCATAACTTCCGATTTCGAAACCTATTCGATTGCACTCGTTGAAGCGATGGCCTACGGTTTGCCAGTACTCGCACGTCCGGTCGG
>PMQB01000346.1:0-1376 GCA_003169195.1 Bryobacterales bacterium | reverse complement strand
GCCAATTTGCTGTTGAACCTCTATCGCAAAACAGCGCTTCAAAAGGAGGAGGTCGCCTATCCCGCAGAACGTGCTTAGCCAACTGCCGGCCGAGACGGCTCCCGTTGTCTCCCATCACCGCGCCGAATCTTTCGTGCAGGCGGTAGGCTCCTCTGTGCTTTGGCGCGCCGTCGACCGCGGCGCCAGCTTTGGCAAACATCTGATTGTCGCTGCTGCCCTAGGACTCTCTGCCCAACTCGATTCGTTCTACATGGGCATGGCCGTGCTCGGCATTTTTGTCTGCACTTGGGGAAATTTAATGGACGTGTTGGCCGTCCCCAAGCTGGTTGCCTATTCCAAAGCCGGCGACCAAGAAAAATTCGATCGCACCACTAGCGGTCTCTTCACGCTCACCATTCTGTTTGGTATCTGCCTGGTCGCGATTGCCTTTCTCGCCCGACCGCTGATCCATGTCTTCGCTCCGGGCTTCAGTGGCCGCCGTCTGGAACTGCTGTCTGGAAGTGTTGTTTACTTTTTGCCGTTCGTTCTGGTCTACACCAGCTTCCGTTGTTTAGGCGCAACCTTCCGCGCGGTGCGGCGTTTCACCACCTTTTATTTCGCAGATGCCCTTGTTTCTCTTCTGGCAGTGGCCGTCATCGCGTTTTTCCGCAACAAGCCGTACATTCTGGTCATCTCGCAATCGTTGGCCGAAGTGGGCGCATTTCTTTTCCTNNCTGTTTGCGCATGGCGCCCGGCCTTCTCGTTCTGCAAGCCACCATCTTCGTCTATCAAATGATTGAGCGCTTTTTCGTGTCCTACTTGCCCGAAGGTGGAGTGGGTGCGCTCACTTACGCTTGGACGCTGGTGGCCACCGTGCCCGCCCTTGCCTCCTTCGGCGACAGCTTCCTCACCGTCTTTGCCGAACGCCAATCCACCCCCGATCGCGGCAGTGGGGCACTCAACGATCTCGTCGCCTTCGCCATCTTTGTCGGCGCGCCAGCCACTATCTTCTTCATCTTCGAAAGCCGCTTGTTGATTCAAGCCATGCTGCAGCGTGGGCGTTTCACGCCTGCCGATACCTATGCGACTGCCACCACGCTGATGGCTTATGCGGCCGCCGCGATTCCGCTTTTCCTTTTACCCGTGGTGGATCAAGTCTTCCAGGTCATCGGCAAGGTTTACATGATGGCGCTCCGTCTGTGTCTGGGCATCGGCACCAATGTCGTTGTGAACGCCATCCTTCTGTTCAAGTTCCACGCCGGACGGATCGGCATCGCTTCCGCTTTTTCGTTTTCCTACTGGATGATGCTGCTACTCGCTATCGTCGCTCTGAACCGGCAAGGCGTTGCTATTGATCTTCGGCGGCACGCCCGCTGGCTGGCAATCATGCTCGCGGC
>PMQB01000492.1 GCA_003169195.1 Bryobacterales bacterium | reverse complement strand
ATACCGAAACGGAACCCTGACTGAAAGGAGGGGTCATCCCGCAACCTACCACCATTGCCGACACGGAGCCACGAGCGTCAGAAGCTGTGGGAATATCCCTCGAAGCATAGGGCGGCCATTCTTCGCTGCGGAAGCGGCTTTCCAGCCGACTCCTTTCAACCGTCNNGTCATCCCGCAACCCACCACCAAAGCCGACACAGAGCCAGGAGCATCAGCGACTGACCATGGCCCCAAAGAGAACAAAGCCGACCCACGACATGATCCAGCTCCCGCGTTACCCTGAATCATGCCTCTTACGCTCACCCTCGACTCCTACGGTGAACAGCTTGTGGCTCAGCACCTCCGCTCCGGCCGCTCCCACTCACCCGAACAACTCGTGACCCGCGCTCTCGAGAGCCTTTCCGATCAGCCCGAACCCTCACAATCTCAAAAACCCAAGACCGTCGAAGAAGCCGCCGCCCACATCCGTCACTCCCGCAAAGGCATGACCCTCGGCGGCCTTAAGAGCAAAGACCTGATCCACGCCGGCCACAAGTACTGAAGAACATCTTTCCCACGAAGCCTCGTAATCCAAGCATCTGCCTCTTATACTCATCATTTCAGCGCGCCCATCATCCCCAATCGAGCGTCAACAATGCCAGATCAACAATGAAAGATGAATACGATTTCAGCAAAGGCAAACGCGGCCGCTTGGTCCCCGAACCACCATCCGAAAAAGGAAAGGTGAAAATCACCATTCGCCTCGACGAAGATCTCCTTGACCACTTCGGCGCCATCGCCGACTCGTCTGGCGGCAAAACCGGCTATGAAACGCTCATCAACGCTGCTCTCCGTGAGTACGCCGAAGGAAAAACGCCCACAATCGAGGACACCCTCCGCCGCATCATTCGCGAAGAACTCGCAGCGCACAAAACGCCGCCTAAGGCATAATCCATCCCAGCGAAGGGCCGACCGCCCCTTTTACTTCTTCCGCGATAGAACTTTCTCTGCCGCACTCGTCGCCTGCGACAACTGAGCAGTTTCGATAGCGAACTTCTCTGTCGAAAGGTCGATCGCCGAAATGATGTTATCGCTCTTATCAATCAGAACACGTAGCGCTCTCCGCAACTCACGCTCGCGTTCAGTAAATTGCTCGTCCTCAACCCCAGCGCTATCAAGCATAGAACTTTTTCGTTTCATTCGAATCTCTGGCCATTTTATCCCCAGCTCAGAACCGCTCGGCTGAATTAGAAGTCCACAACTCATCGCGCGCCACCTCTGTCCGAAATGAACGAAATAGATGTTCTTTCTTTCTCAATATTGTTCTCGAAGTACTGCAGATAGGGTCACAAAATCGACTAAAGATTCAGCTCAGCGCCCTTTGACATTCGGATTGCCCATGATATGTTCAGAAGGTCCGTAAGAAAGAAGCGAATAAATGGCGCTTGTGAAAAAACTTAAAGAAACAACGCTGGATCGCGATGTGCCTCATCGCGAAGTTGAGTGCACTTACTGTGTCATTCACGATGACAATGGCCTGAAATACCTTCAGCTCGACACTTACGGTTCAGCCGAACGCCAAATGCCAGGAAAGAAAAGCCAATCCCTCCGGCTCTCACCGCAAGCGATCAAACAGCTGCGTGAGATATTGTCGAATCGTTTCTGACCCGGCGTCAGCTGAAGGCATTCTCGCCAATCTGTTTGTCGTCTTCAAGTCTGCTCGCCTCTGACAAGATTCAAGTTTACTAACTCCGGCCATCACGCGAGCTCCTTTCATTCCGCTAATGCTATATCCGAACGATAAGCTAAGGCCTCATGGGAGACTTTATGTTGGTGACTAAAGTCTACGCTTTTTAGGCCACGACCAGAACGGACACTCGATTAAAACATGCCCACACCATTCGACCTGCTGGTTGACATTATCCATTCAGCCACCCTTGACTCCTGGAAAGAAAGAAACGAAAAGGCCCTTTCAGAACTGGTCATCAAACGTTACGGCAAGCGGGCCGAGAAATCCGTGTCACTCAGAGCACCGGACATGAAAGGAAACGAGGCGGGCATACCCTATGCTGCCTACATTCACCCGCAAAACACTGACTCCGGCGGTTATGGCGGCACATCCTTTGTAATCTTTCCCGTGGAAGGCGAGCCCTCCCTTGTAACCCTGTGCATCGGCACTCAAGGGCTCGCACCCGATGATATGATTCTTGGCCGTCCGGGCCATATTCGAAAGATCCAAGCCGTTTGCGCCTGGCTCAATCACAGCGTCGGACGCGGCTCGCAAGTAGCTTGGGCAAAGCAAGATCCCACACGTTTAGATATAGACATCCCACTGGCGCTCCAAAACGAATGGCCAGAGTATGACCGCGCGTTTAAGAAGTACGGCAAACATTTGTATGCGGTCTACCGCCCTACCAAAGACCACCACGCGACTATCGATGCACTGACCGGAATGCTCGATGTTATGTTCCAGGAGCGCGGCCAATCGCCGCTCAAGGAGTTTCAAGAGGGTGCGTCCGCGGTCGAATCTAAATGGTTTAGCTACTTGATGCCGACTACCACAGCTGATGACGTAGCGGAGCTTCTAAAGAACCGTAGGTATGTCATCATCCAGGGTCCGCCCGGAACGGGAAAAACCCGCATGGCGCGCGAAATGCTCATCCATCACTACGCCGCTAATGGCCAAACAATTCAATTCCACCCCAACACAACTTACGAGAATTTCATCGGCGGACTCGCACCAGTACAAGAGAGCACCAAGGATCATTCCGCGCTCGGTTTCAGCTTCGCTCCCAAACAAGGATTTCTGATGGAAGCGGCTGCCAAAGCTTCGGAGCGTCCGAAGCAAGACTACTTGCTCCACATCGACGAAATCAATCGTGCAGATCTCGGCAAAATCCTCGGCGAGGCAATCTATTTGTTAGAGCCCAATCCCGAATCGCCACGCAACCTTGATTTGCCGTACGACTTTGGAACTCCATTCTTTCGCACGTTGAGCCTTCCAAGCAACCTGCACATTCTCGGGACTATGAATAGTGCGGACCGAAGTGAACCTGCCCCCTGGGCT
>PMQB01000249.1:4733-42690 GCA_003169195.1 Bryobacterales bacterium | reverse complement strand
TGTCGTCGCCGCCGAGATGCGTATCGCCGTTGGTGGACTGCACTTCGAAGATGCCGTCGCGCAACTTGAGGATGGAAATATCAAACGTGCCGCCGCCGAAATCGTAAACGGCGATAATGCCGTCTTTGCGTTTATCGAGACCGTATGCAAGCGATGCAGCCGTGGGTTCGTTAACCAAGCGCAGCACCTCAAGACCAGCCAAGCGGCCGGCATCTTTGGTGGCTTGGCGCTGGGCATCGTTGAAGTACGCGGGAACAGTGATGACTGCTTGGGTGACAGCCTCACCCAACGCGGCTTCGGCATTGTCTTTTAATTGCCGCAGTACGGCTGCTGAAATTTCCGGAGGCGTAAACGTGCGATCGCCAAGCTTGAGTTGAATGGCCGAATCGCCTTCGCTAGTGATGCGAAATGGGAAGAGCTTCAACTCGTCCTGCACATCGCTGGCACTGCGGCCCATGAGTCGCTTAACGGAATAAATAGAGCGTTCCGGCTTTGTGAGCAGAAACTCCCGCGCGGCTTCTCCGGCGATAAGTCGATTATTGTCCGCCAATGACACAACGCTCGGAACGATCTTGTTGCCGTCGTGGTCTTCGATGATTTTCGGGCCGGTGAGATCAAGATAAGCTACTAAGCTATTGGTGGTGCCTAGGTCAATGCCGACGATTTTAGATTTGCGGCTTTCGCCGAAGTCGATTTGAAAAGTACCCATTGCTATAAACGTTCTTCCACAGGAGCGCTGGTTGAATTGAGAGCGCGGTCCACGTCACGCAACAAATTGTCAATGTAACGCCGGCGGTTCAGCAATCCACGAACCTCATGCAGCGCCTGTTTGGCCGTGTCACTCTCGGGCACGGCGGCATCGTACTTGCCAAATAAACTTTCGAGTTGATGGTCAACGTCATTCTGCAATTTGGCGAAGTTCGCGCGAGCGCNNTCAACTCAAAAACTTCTTCCAGTAACTCAGGCGGAACATCTTTTGATCGCTGCTCGCCAATCGGAAAACCTTCTTCTTTGAGGAGGTACTCGGCACGCTTCACAGGATCTTTCAGCGTTCGGTAGCCATCATTCAGGATAGATGTCGCTTCCAATGCCTCAGCTTGTTCAGTTGGGCTCTTGCGGCTAAATTTATCTGGGTGCCACTGGCGGCTCAGTTCGTAAAACCGCTTCTGAAGCGCGTCCGCATCCAAGCGCAGTTTGGGTTCCAGTCCGAAGAACTGGAAGAAGTTTCTGGAAAGAATAGGCATCTACGCCGAGAAGGAGGTGCCGCAGCCGCAACTCTTTGTGGCGTGCGGATTTTCAAAAACAAAACCAGACTGCATGAGCGAGTCTTTCCAATCGAGCGTCATGCCATCAAGGAAGATCATGCTCTTGGGATCGACAAACACTTTGACGTCTTCGAATTCAAACACATGATCGCGCGGGCGCGGTTCCGGCGCAAACTTGAACTGATAACTGAGACCAGAGCAACCGCCACCCAACACGCCGAGGCGAAGACCACCGCTCACTTTTTCGCGGGCGAAAGCGGCGCGAATTTTTTCGACCGCCTTCGGCGTGACGTGTACTTGCTTAGGTGCGTCGACGTGTTTAGCGTCAGGCGCACCAAGTTGAGTGAGTTCGGACATACTTATTTAGTGAACAGCGACGGCTTCGTTGCTGGTAACGCCGGCCTTTTTGCTCTTGTAATCGCCGATAGCGGCCTTGATGGCGTCTTCAGCAAGCACGGAGCAATGAATCTTGACCGGAGGCAACGCGAGTTCGTTCACGATATCGGTGTTCTTGATTTCGAGCGCTTGATCCACCGTCTTGCCTTTGAGCCACTCGGTGGCCAGCGAAGAACTCGCAATTGCACTGCCACAGCCGAACGTTTTGAACTTCGCGTCTTCAATGACACCGGTTTCCGGATTCACCTTGACCTGCAGCTTCATCACGTCGCCGCATTCCGGGGCGCCCACCATGCCGGTGCCCACGTCGGGGCTGTTTTTGTCCATCGAACCCACATTGCGCGGGTTGTTGTAATGATCGAGAACTTTGTCAGAATAAGCCATGTTTTATGTCCCTTTTCTAAATTGTCTTAGTGAGCCGTCCAAGATACTTTCGAGAGATCGACGCCTTCTTTCGCCATTTCGTACAGCGGAGAAAGCTCTCTTAACTTCTTGACCACCTCGGCTACCTTGTTGCCGACGTAATCGACTTCTTCTTCGGTGTTGAAGCGACCGATGCCAAAGCGGATGGAAGAATGGGCCAGATCGTCACCGGCACCCAACGCCTTCAATACATAAGAGGGTTCGAGCGTTGCAGATGTACAGGCAGAGCCGCTAGAAACCGCGATATCGTTAATGCCCATCAGCAAGCTCTCGCCTTCGACGTATGCGAAGCTGATATTCAAGTTATGGGGAAGGCGATGTTCCCAAGAACCGTTGATATAGGTTTCATCGAGATCGTTCATCAAACGATCTTTGAGTTTGTCGCGCAGGAAGCGGAGACGTTTAGTTTCTTCCACCATTTCCTTGCTGCAAATTTCGCAAGCCGCGCCTAAACCAGCGATGCCAGGAACATTGAGCGTACCGGAGCGCATGCCGCGTTCATGACCGCCGCCATCCATTTGGGCAGTGATTTGAACGCGCGGGTTCCGACGGCGAACATAAAGGGCACCAACACCCTTGGGACCATAAAGTTTGTGAGCTGTCAACGAAAGTACGTCAATTCCGTCTTTATTTACGTTGACGGGAATCTTTCCCACAGCCTGCACAGCGTCACTATGAACAAGTACGCCCTTTTCCTTCGCTATCTTTGCAATCTCCGCCATTGGCTGCACCACGCCAATTTCGTTGTTGGCATACATGATGGAAATAAGGATAGTCTTGTCGGTGATGGCGTCGCGCAATTGGTCGAGGTCGATCAAGCCATCGGTTTTTACCGGCAGATAAGTGACTCGGACGCCTTCTTTTTCCAGCCGCTTGCAGGTATCCAGCACGGCCTTGTGCTCCGTGGCCTGCGTGATGATGTGGTTGCCCCGCTCAGCGTACATCTGAGCGATGCCTTTGATTGCAAGGTTGTTGGATTCAGTGGCGCCGCTGGTGAAAACAATTTCCTTCGGCGTGGCGCCGATTAGATCTGCGATCTGTTTGCGGGATTTTTCTACCGCTTCTTCGGCTTCCCAACCGAAGCTGTGATTACGTGAAGCGGCATTGCCGTAAATATCTAAGAAGTAAGGCTTCATCACTTCAAACACGCGCGGATCCATGCGTGTAGTGGCGTGATTGTCCATGTAAATTGGCATCTTCATAAAGTCAATTTCCTTGTTGATTCCCGAGCGGCGGAAGTTTCGGAGGCTCCTTCGAGCGCTACCAGCGAAGCGGAGAGTGATTCGTGCGGATCTTCCGCAGAATCTCGTAACATATCTTCGATGCTCACGCTGTCTAAGAGGCGCAAGATTCCTTCGTGGATGCGACGCAACGGTTTCTTGATGGTGCAGCGATCGGAATGTCCGCAAGCTGTAGCGGAGGTGAAGCAATTGGCCAGCACAATGGGGCCGTCGATCGCGCGAATCACTTGCAAGGCGGAAATGTCGCCCGGATCGCGCGCCAAACGATAACCGCCATTGGTGCCGTATTCTGAAACGAGAAAACCGGTCTTGCCGAGTTTCTGCAAAAGTTTTGACAGAAGCGGTAACGGGATGCCGCTGCTTTCGGCCAGCTCTTTGGCACTGAGTGCGGGCGATGCTGAAGAACCGGCAACCGCTCGAACCGCCGCGAAGTGCTTGAGGGCGATGAGGCTATAGTCCGCTTTTTTGGTAAGCCGCAGCATGAGGTGGGATCTAAGACCGAAAGTATCCTATATAGTTATAGCACGAATGTAGCGGCTGCGGTCAACGTTTATATGTGGCTTAGAATCAAGACCCTAGGGCGCTCCATTTGAGCGTCAAATTCTTCCAATTCCTCGCCATTCGAATTGGAGGAGAATATCCTAGTGAACGCTTCTGTGATTGAGAGACTCCGAGCAAGTAATCTTTGGACGGTTGCAGAAGTACTGCCACGCGCGGATAGAATGCTCACTCTTGTTTGGTGGACAGTTCTCATCCTGCGCGGATTATTGCCGGCGGTTTTTGCAATTGCGATGGGCTTGCTGGTTGGGGCGGTTCAGCAGAAGACCAACGTTCTGACGCCGCTGGCATTCTTCGGCTGCGTTTTTGTTCTACTGCAAATCCTTCCTCCCATTCATAAGGCCGTGGGCGCGAATCTGGGCAACCGAACGGCCGCGTGGCTCTACGACAAACTCACCGACGCCTGTGTACTTCCACCGGGCATGGGTCATTTGGAAAATCCGAAGCTCACAACGGATCTAACGATGGCGCGTGATTTCGATCTCGGCATTACAGGCCCGCCGATGTTCATCTCAATGGATTTCATCGCTGGAGGTTTGGTGGAGATGGTGGGCGGTATCGCATCGGTGGTTTTGGTGGCGGTGTTTATGTGGTGGGCTGCAATCTTGCTGGCCGGCGCTTGGATGGCGACACATTGGTTATTGCGCGAAAGTGCGATTTGGAAAGACAGAAACACGGACGAAGTTAGGCAGGCGCAGCGCCATGCTGACTACGCCTACAGGCTAGCGGTGGAACCTGCGGGCGCGAAGGAACTGCGGCTGTTTGGCTTGGCGAACTGGGTAGTGGAACGTTTTCGTTCGCGTCGGCAAAAATTATTTGAGCTGCGTTGGGAGGCTACACGCTTGCGAGAGCGTCCGCTGGTATGGAGCATTCTTCTGGTGCTGGCTGCAAACGTGATCGTGTTTTGGGCGATGGCAACGGCGGCGCTGGCAGGGCATTTCGATTTAGCGCGCCTTGTGACGTTTGCGAGCGCAGTGATTGGTACGAGCATGATTGCGTTCGGTGGATTGTCTTGGGCGCTGGATGGAACCGCGGCGCCGATTGCGGCCGTGCTCCGCTTGCAGGGAAACATGGCCAAAGAAGGCGCGTTGGCAGCGGGCAACGAATCGGCGCAAGGCATGCCTGCGCGGGAAATTCGCTTCAGACATGTGACGTTTGCCTATCCGCAAGCGAACGAGCCAGTTCTGGAGGATTTCGATTTAACGATTCCGGCTGGAACTTCGTTGGCGATTGTTGGACAGAATGGTGCGGGAAAAACGACAATGGCCAAACTGCTGTGTAGACTGTACGATCCGCAAAGCGGCGCAATCGAAGTGGATGGAAAAGACATTCGAACTTTGGGAATTGCAGGATGGCGTTCGCGCATCACGGCGGTGTTTCAGGATTTTATTCGATTCGAATTGTCATTGCGCGAAAACGTGGCACCGGCAGGTGCGCCTGATGAGATGATCCGTCAATCACTGGAAGACGCGGGCGTGGCGCATGTGGCGAGCCTTGACACAATTCTGGCGCGCGGCTACCCAGACGGCACCGATCTTTCCGGCGGGCAATGGCAGCGGATTGCGCTTGCGCGGACACTATGCGCGGTGCGATTTGGCGCGGGGTTGGTTTTGCTGGATGAGCCAACGGCGCAACTGGACGTGCGCGGCGAAGCAGAGATCTTTCGGCGCATTTTGGCCGCCACCCGCAATGTGACGACGATTCTGATTTCACACCGTTTTTCTACGGTTCGGCATGCGGACCGCATCTGTGTGCTGGAAGAGGGAAAAGTTGTGGAACTGGGTAGCCACGACGAATTGATGGCGGCGGGTGGGCGTTATAAAACGATGTTTGAATTGCAAGCTTCGCGGTTTGAAACGGAGGAACAAACACTCGATGTCCTGGACTAGCGCGATATGAAACCGGCAAAAGAGATCGATCCGATGCCGGGGGCGATGACGTCGATGTGGCGCGCTCTGATGCGTGCCCGGGAAGCAGAACCTTTGTTGCTGACTGTGTCGTTTTCCCTGGCGCTGCTAGCTGCGCTTCCTGATGCATTACTCGCGTTGTGGTTGAGCCTCTTAGCGAACGGCATCGTTGCCGGGAGACGCGGGGAAGCTCTGAGTGCGGCCGTTGGCTTGGGCGTATCTGCCGCCGCGACTTGGTTCCTGCGAGTGGTGAGTGATCGCACGCAGCGGCGCTTTCGTGAGCGACTTACGATTTCGCTCGAGGCGCATGTCGCGCGCTTGCAGGCAGCGGCAGCGAGTATTGAGCATCACGAAAGGCAGGAATACGTAGACCGTCTTGCCATGCTGCGAAACCAGGTATTCGTGCTTGATCACATGTACTTTTCGCTCTTCACCACCTGCGGTTGGCTCTTACGTTTAGTTGTGACCTTGGCGCTGCTTATCTCCATTCATCCAGTCCTAGCGTTGCTTGCTATATTTGCCGTGCCTACAGTGTTCACCTCAACGTGGCGACCGGAAGTTGAGCGAAAGGCAGACGAGCGAGGTGCCTGGGCGAACCGGTTAGCGCGACATTTGTTCGATCTGGCGACTACGGCATCACCTGGCAAAGAAGTGCGCGTCACCGGCATAGGCCCCAATTTGGTGATTCAGCGGCGCTCGGCTTGGCAGCATTGGTTTGGACCTGTAGTTGCTGCGCGCATGGGCAGCGCGGGTTGGCAAACGCTGAGTTGGGGGATTTTCGCCGGGGGTTACGTCGCAGCTGTCGTATTTGTAACGTCAATACTGAAAGCATCGCCAGGCTCGGTGCTGTTGGTGTTGGCGGCAGGCGCGCGTTTGTCTATGTATATCGGGGCGGCGATTGGAGAGATTGGATTTCTCCGCGGATTCTGGCTGAATGGATCGAGACGATTGGCCTGGCTGGAGGATTATGTGGCGTCATTGCAGAGTGGCGCTGATGCTTCTGCACCAGAAGTTCTTAAGCGCGGGATCGAGTTTGAGAATGTCATGTTTTCCTACCCGGGCACGGATCGGATTGTTTTAGAGAATGTGAATCTGTGTCTGAAGCCAGGGTCGGTGGTTGCGATTGTTGGTGAAAATGGAGCGGGAAAGACTACCTTCGTCAAGTTGCTTTGTCAGCTTTATCGGCCGTCTAGCGGACGCATTCTGGTGGACGGTGTGGAGCTATCGCGCATTGCGCCGGAGGCTTGGCGTGCAAAGCTCGCCGGCGCATTTCAAGATTTCTTTCGTTTCGAATTCAGGGCATTGAATAGTGTGGGCGTGGGTGATCTGCCCAAGCATGAGGATGAACCGGCCGTGGCTGCTGCTGTGGGACAAGCAGGCGCGGATGATTTGGTGAAGCATCTGTCAGCGGGCTTGCAGACGCAATTGGGGCCAACTTGGCCCGGAGGAGTTGAAATTAGTTTTGGCCAATGGCAGAAACTCGCACTCGCGCGCGGATTCATGAGAGAGCAGCCGCTGCTGATGATCCTAGATGAGCCGACGGCCGCATTGGATGCAGAGACGGAGCATGCGCTTTTCGAACGCTTTGCTACAGCAGCGCGACAAGGTGGTTCTGATGGGCGTGTGACGATTTTGGTTTCGCACCGCTTTAGTACAGTGCGCATGGCGGATTTCATTGTAGTGCTGGATGGCGCGAGAGTTGTGGAATCAGGCAGCCATGAAGAGCTGATGGCGAAGGCGGGTAAGTATGCCGAGCTTTACGGGATACAAGCAGCAGCGTACCGATAAGCTACCGTAGCTGGTGGTTGAACTACAACTGCGTCAATACGACTGTTAAATCATCTTGCTGAGAAGGTGTGAAAATCCTTCGAAACAGTTTCTCGATGAATTCAGTTGGGGAAGAGTTTTGCGTGTCGAGCAACAATTGCTCTAGATTTGTCAAGCCAAATTCTTCTCCCGTTGGCCCGGTTGCTTCGAGAATACCGTCGGTATACAGAAGCAGTTTGTCTCCCCGGTCAAAGGGAACGGAGATGTTCGAATAAGTGGCTTGCGGAAAAGGGCCTAGGAGCAGCCCGTTCTCTGCTAGCGGCAACACATCCCGTTTATGTGTTCGTAATAGCAGACTGGGAGGGTGCCCGGCTCCGGCATAAGTGATAGTTCCGAGTGACAGATCGATAGCGGCACACGCAGCAGTTACATATTGGCCGCCAAGACTGCCACGAAGCATGTTATTAAGTCCAGCCAAGACCTTCGCAGGATCTTGCGCGTGTTCGCGTTGTGCGGCGAAGCACACCTTGAGCATGGAGGCGATAAGGGCTGACGCGACACCGTGCCCGGAAACGTCAGCTACCAAAATTGTCAATTCTGTTTCGGTTGTCTGCAGGAAGTCAAAGAAGTCGCCTGCCACGGCAGTCATAGGCTGGTAACGCGAGGCAATGTCAAGGCCAGGCACGTTGGGAGGGGAATTGGGAATGATCGCAGTTTGGATACGGCGGGCGGTGGTTAATTCGTTTTCCACCTCTACAAGTTTTCGTTCGCGCGCGACCGCGTGACGGAAAGCGGCTGCCGCTAGCGCGGCCAGCAAAATAACGAAACCAAACGGTTCTATATCCAACCCTGCCGGCCGATAGCCTCTGTTTGTCAGAATCACGACGATGGCGAAGATGATGAGTGGCCAGGTTAGGTTTCGCTCCAGGGATGAAGAACTCTGGCGAATAACAGTGACGTTCAGCAAGATGAGAAGTGTTCCGCCAATGATCACAATTCCATTGATTTCATTCCAGATTTGCCACTGCCCGGTGAAGAGAATCGCAGGTATGGCTAGGACGGCTAAGCCAATCTCAGCCCAGAGCCAAAGTAGTATCAACTTCTTCCAACCTCGTCCGAGGAGTTCGAGAATGAATAAAGCAAACGGAATAGGAATGAGAAGCGTCAAGCAAAAAGTAACCAAAGCAAGCTGCCGATCGGATTCGTGAATTGCAGTGCGCATCAAGCTGTTCTCGCCGAAGAGGCGAGCAGCGTAAAGTATCGATAAGATTCGCAGCCACAAGGGGAGTCGGTCGCGAGATCTAAGTACTGAAAAAACGAGTGAGGATATTCCAGCGGCCAAGACGATGCTGGCCACACCGAAATACGGAAGGCTGGTACGCAACTCTGATTGAATAAATCCGACCGAAAATGTGTTGGGACTCACGCCAAACAGATTATCCTAGGGGTGGGTGTATTTCGACGCAAGGCTATCTAACCCAACGGTTTGGGCATATTTGAGAAGCGCCTCACCACCAGTTTTTCCGTGGAGGCCGACGTAGCCATCAGGACGAACTAGAAAGAGCTGCGGACCTTTCCCAAGTAAAGATTCAATCGGGGGATCCCACCCGGAACCCTGAGAATTGATCTCCGATATAATTGCGCCATTCAGCTCGCGAGGTACATCTTGCGGCGGTACATCGAGCGCGACAAGTAGATGCTGTCCTGATCCTAAAGCTGATAGTAGTGTTTTGCCTGACGAATGTTGATCCGCGTCCGGCATTCGATCTCCTGCGTGGATCTTGCCTTCGTGGCTATTGTCAACAACGATTGACGATCCCCGGTAATCGATGGAAGTCTCAGAAATGCCTTTTGCGATCAATTCCTGGACGGCTTCGAGTTGAATGGCGCCGTGCAAAACAAAATCTCGTAACTTTTCAAGTACTGGACTAGCTAAGGTTGCGGCCCGAAGACCAAGGGACGTACCTCGTAGGAGCGCGTCGCCAACTTTGCCGCGCTCTTCATTGTAGGAATCGAGTAAGGTCTCCGAGGCTCCTTTAGCGACAGCCGCTAGCTTCCAAGCCAAGTTTGCTGCGTCTTGAATGCCGGTATTCATTCCTTGTCCTCCAACTGGAGAATGAATATGTGACGCATCGCCAGCTAGAAACACGCTCTTTACCCGGTATTGCCCTGCTTTGCGCTGATTTACACGAAAGGGAGCGCGCCAAATTGCGGATTGCGCTCGGATGTTTAATCCGTAGCTTTCAAATGCACCGTTGAAGTCCGCCAATTCAGGCACATGTTGGGCATCAGCGTTTTGCTGGTCATGCAACGCGACAATAACTCGATGAATATTGCCAAGCAATTTGGCTATAAACAAGACGTCGCCACCCTTGTGGAGATGGATCTCAAGTTGATCTCCCGGAACGTCTTCGCCCAGGAGTTTCAGGTCTCCGAGTGAGAAATGCAACCCCACGGTGTCACCTTCGAATGAGACGCCTAGCCCGCTACGGACTTTGCTGTGAGCACCGTCGCAGCCCGCAAGCCATCGAAAGCGATTTTGCTCAACCTTTCCGTCTGGACGGCGGATCTCTGCCGTGACACCGGTTCCATCGAACGAATGCTGAAAGGCGATCAACTCCGTATTACGTTCGATTTTTCCACCCATTGATTGAAGATGCTCAATCAATAGTTGTTCCGTCTCGTTTTGAGGGAGGAGGAGGACGTAGGGATAGCGGCCCGGGATTTTTTCAAAGCGCAGAGATGCGACTAGGTTGCGGTCGCTCCAGAAATTCACTTGATCGATTTTGTGTCCTTTCGCGGCGGCTTTGTCGGCAATCCGGTAGCGAGCAAATTGCTCGAGCGTGCGGGCTTGCACCACCAGCGCTTGCGACCACTTCGCTGCGTGATCGGATTTGTCGATCAGCCGAACGGGGACGCCGAAGCGGAGGAGTTCAATGGCCAGAGTTAATCCCGTTGGTCCTGCGCCGACAATCAGTGTTTCGTCACTCATTACCTGATCTTGGGGAGCGAGAGCAATCCCCGCAATTCTCAGTTGTACCTACTTGAACTCTAAGTGAATGTTATGCCTGACGAGATAGCGTTTCAGCCCACTGATTTCAGATAAGAAAAACGCCGCAGAAAGCACCGCCTGTTGAAAAACGAGCGGAATGCCAGGAATGAAACCCTGACTAATTCGGATGAACAGGAGGCGAAGAAGAATGTTCTTCGGCAACCCGTCCTTCGAGGCTCCTCCTTCGTTTGCCACTGCATACGCAAGTTGAAATGCCTCCGCCACGGTGCCTGCTGGATTTGATTCGACGGAGATGAGAGATGCTGTAGCGCGGTAATTCGCGAACGTGTGAGGGCGGCCAATGGGCACGGTGAAGCTGTCGCCGGCATTGAGCGCTAAAAGCTTTCGCTCGCGACCGAGATAGAGATCAAGCGACCCTTCAATTACCTTGAAAGTTTCTGTGAATTTGACGTGATAGTGAAGTGGCGGACTGGGCCTTCCTGGAGGTAGCAACACGCGATAGAGTTGTCTCGCCTCGTTGCTAATAAGCATGGTTAAAGTTTCCCCGGTGTGATCGTTCGAAATCGAGGCGCCCGCGTCCATAAACTTCACGCTCAGATTCCAGGCGTTAAGGCGTGATGAGTACTTTGCCGGTGCCGCCTTTTTCGGCTGAAGTTTGCGCTTCGCGAATTTCGCCGAGCTTAAAACGCTTGCCAATGGGGATGACCAGATCACCGGCGAGAACGTCGTCTGCTAATTCGGCAAGGCGTTTGGCATCCGGCTGGGCCCAGACCTCGGATACGCGGATTGCAAATTGTCCTGCGGCCGAAGGTTTGCCCAAAACTGTGCCTAGTACACCATCTTTCTTGAGCTTGGGCAGAAGCTTATCGATGGTGGGGCCGCCCACGGTATCGGCGAGGGCGTCTACCTCTGCAAGGCCTGCTATTTCGCGATCGTCATCAAGAGCAATGATTTGATCCGCTTCAAGAACTTGTGCCTCGGCCTTCTGGTTCTTGCGCACGCCCGCGATCACGAGTGCACCGTGTAGTTTGGCAATATAGATGGCGGTACGGCCCACCGCCCCCAGAGCGCCGGTTACCAAGACTCGATCTCCGGCCTTGGGTTGAACGCCTTTTTCGATTAACTGCGCGCCTGTCAAGGCGACCAGTGGAATCACAGCGGCTTGGTCCATGTCGAGACCTTCTGGAATGAGCGCGAGATCCTCCGCTTTGGCCGTGAGAAATTCGGCATAGCTGTGGTTAACCAATCCGAGAACTTTATCGCCTACTTTGAAACGAGTAACATCTGGAGCGATGGCGACTATGGTGCCAGCGACATCACGACCCAGAATGACGGGAAGTTGCAGCGGCAGGACTTCCTTCAGATGCCCGGCGCGGATTTTCCAATCGACGGGGTTGAGGCTGGTACCGGATACTTTTACCAGCACCTCTCCTGCGGATGGTTTGGGAGTCGAAACTTCGGTGCACATCAGTTGATCAACATCGCCGTAGGCATTTAATAGGACTGCGTTCATTCGTGAATGGCTCTCCAAGAAGTTTGATTCGCTCTGGGCTGAATAGTGTTGGATAAGTTTGCATATAATTCGAGCTGACGAATTATTTACTCAGGAGAAATGATTATGCGTGTTTTTTGTATTGTGGCGGGGATGATTGTCGCTGCGGCGTTTGTGCGGGCGCAGGATGAGACTTCCCGCAAAGTTGAGGGCGGAGGAGTATCAGTGCCTGGTTGGACGGGAAAGATTGATGCCAATGAAGAGAAGTCGGGCAAGACATTGAACGACGCGAAGCTGACGAAGGAAGGCAACGATCTCCACATGGTCACTGGGCCGGCCGTGACTTACTGGAATCCGGCGAACCAGGTGAAAGGCGATTACATAGTCAAGGCGACTTTTACCGAACCGAAATATATGAACTTGAACAGTCATCCGCATCCTTATGGGATTGTGATTGCGGGCAATGATATGGGAACCGGGGATCAAAGCTTTCTCTATTGCGCTGCGTACGGGAATGGCAGTTTCATTGTGCGCGGATTTGGTCCGGCGCCATTCCAGATGAATGGTAGGCGCAGCGAAGAGAATGCTGCGGTTCATAAGGCGGCCGGTCCGGGCGAACCGGTGACGCAGGAGATCGCGATGTCGGTAAAAGGTGACAAGGTGGATTGCTCGATCAACGGCACTGTGGTGGCCAGTTACAACAAGTCGGCGTTAGTGATGGCGGGCAAGCTGAAATCGACGGATGGGATTTATGGGATTCGCGCGGCGCACAATACCGATTTGGTAGTGAGTGGGTTGAGTGTAACGAAGAATTAGTCAGCGGGCGTTGGCCTCAATGGAAAGAAGAACGCGCGTACCCATGCCGTCGGGAAGTTCGTAGCGATCGAGTTGTTGCGCTTTGATTCGGTATTTCTTGACGGCGGCGAGCTCTGTTTCCACCTCGGGCCCTTTATAGAGAATCAGCTTTGCACCTTGTTTCATGGGCTGGGCGAAGAGATCTAACAATCTGTCGAGTGGCGCGACGGCACGGGCGGTGATGATTTCTGGGCGCTGGGCGAGTGCGATTTGTTCGGCGCGATCGCCCAACACTTCCACGTTATGTAGTTCTAGAGATTCGACCGCACTGTCGACGAAGCGCGCCTTCTTTTGCGTAGATTCGGCAAGGGTGAAGCGGACATCGGGCAAAACGAGCGATAGGGGAACACCAGGGAAGCCCGCGCCCGTTCCGGCGTCGAGAACGCGGCGGACGCCTACAAAATAGCGCCACGGTGCAACTGAATCAAAGACGTGTTTGATGGCGGCTTCCGGCGCATTGATAATGCGCGTGAGATTGAAGTGTTCGTTGGCCGCCAGAATGAGAGTCAAGTGCGCCGCCGCCTTTTCAATCAGGCGATCACGGTTCGGAATGTCATCAGGAAGAACACGGTTTAACTCCGCGGCAAACTCCACATCCACATCATGACATTCGCAATCTGAATTGTTTGAAACTCCGATACGCGAAAATGGAGGGGAATGTTAAGAGCTGGAATTGTGGGTCTGCCCAATGTTGGGAAAAGCACCCTGTTTAATGCGGTGACACAAACCCGCAAAGCGATGGCCGCGAATTATCGATTTTGCACAATTGAGCCAAATACCGGAGTAGTTACGGTGCCGGACGAACGGCTGGAAGTGCTTTCCAAGCTGAGTGGATCAGTGAAGCTGATACCGGCGGTGTTTGAGTTTGTCGATATCGCGGGGCTGGTGAAAGGCGCGAGCAAAGGCGAAGGGCTGGGTAATCAGTTTCTGGGCCATATTCGCGAAGTGGACGCGCTGATCCAGGTGGTGCGCTGTTTTGAAGATTCGAACATTGAGCACGTGATGGATACGGTTGACCCGGTGCGGGACATCGAGATCATCAACACCGAGTTGGTCCTTTCTGATTTGGAAGCGGTGGAAAAGCGCAAAGCGAAGCAGCAGAAAGCTTCAAAGGGAGGCGATAAGAAGGCGCTGGCGGAAGTGGAACTTTGTGAAAAGCTGGAAGCGCATCTAAACACAGGCAAGACCGTGGTGACGATGGATCTGACGCCGGAAGAGAAGTCGCTGGCGAAGACGTTTTTCCTGCTGACGAGTAAGCCGACTTTGTTTGCTTGCAATGTGGCCGAGGGCGATTTGGCTGACGCGGATAACAACAAGTATGTGAAACAAGTGCGCGCCTATGTGAGGGAGCACCATGACACGAGCGCGGTGGTTGTCTCGGCCGAGATTGAGTCGGAGTTAGTAACGCTTTCGGAGGAAGAGCGCCAAGAGTACTTGGTTGGGTTGGGAGTGAAGGATACGGGTGCGAGCAATTTAATTCGCGAGGCGTATCATCTGCTTGGTTTGCGCACGTATCTAACGACCGGTGAGAAGGAAACGCGTGCGTGGACAATTCACACTGGGGACAAGGCGCCAGTGGCTGCTGGAGTGATTCACTCCGATTTCGAAAAGAGCTTTATTTCGGCGGAATGTGTGTCTTATACGGACTTGGTGGCTTGTGGGTCGTTTGCGCGCGCACGAGAACAGGCCAAGTTGCGCACCGAGGGAAAGGAATACGTCGTGCAAGATGGCGACGTGATTGAGTTCAAGACCTTTCTTTAGCCCGTGTGAGTTTGCGGAGCTTGACCACTTCAGCGGGTTCAAGCTCGCGCCACTTTCCCATTTGCAAGCCATCGAGAGTGAGTGGTCCAATGCGCACGCGCACGAGTTTTAGTACTTTACTGCCGACAGCTTCGAGCATGCGACGGACTTGCCGGTTGCGGCCTTCGCGAATGGTGATTTCTAGGAACGTATATTTTTCGGAGTCGCGCTCGCGCTTGACGATGGCTGGCGCAGTTATGCCATCGCTTAACTCGACTCCCTTTGCAAGTTGGGAGAGTTGTTCATCGGTCAAGAGCGTGGATGCCTTCACCAAGTAAGTCTTTTCGAGCTTGTATGCGGGATTGGTCATCCCCTCGGCTAGGGCGTTGTCATTTGTCAGGAGCAACAGGCCGGAGGTTTCCAGATCAAGCCTACCTACGGTGCCGACAAATTGACCGAGGCCAGGAATGAGATCGTACACGGTTGGCCGATTTTCGGGATCTTTGTAGGTTGTGAGATAGCCCTTCGGTTTGTTCAGCAGAATGTAACGGAGTTCCTGCTTGACGAGAGGCTTGCCATCGAGAGTGACCCAATCGCGATCGACATCTACCCAATGATCGGGCGATTGAATTAGCTTGCCATTTACCTTGACGCGGCCGCTGCCAATCCAACTACGCGCTTCGGTGCGAGAGCCGAGGCCGGCTTTCGATAGGATGCGGTCGAGTGTCTTAAGTTTGCGCTCGGGCTGGTTTGGAGCCCTTTTTACGGCTTGAACTGGTCGAATAAGTCACCCCGGTCAATGTGTTCGCCGCGTAGATAGACAGCGTTAATGTGTTCCGTGGCGGAGATGTCTTGCAATGGGTCTCCGTCTAAGACGATGAAGGTGGCGTCCATGCCTTTTTTGATGAGACCGATGCGATTGTCTTGGTGCAACGTTTTGGCTGCGTTATACGTGGCGGCCTGCAGAGCTACCGCCGCGGGAATTTTGGCGTTCACCCAGAGTTCAAGTTCATGCTGCACGGTGGGGCCGTGAATCACCAGCATGTTGCCGGCGTCGGAACCGGTGATGAGCGTGACGCCGCTTTGATAAGCATGCAGCAGGTTTTGATTCGCTGTTTCAAGCAAGGCGTTCAGTCGAACGGGGCCAGTATTCTTTGGCGGTTTGGAGAAAACTGTCTTCGTGTTGCTTAGTAGGTCTGGGGGACCAACCTGTTGGAGCAATGGCCGGTTCAGGAGTTGGACGTTTCCCTGGCCCATGGCTGAGAAGGCTTCGAACACGCTCAGCGTTGGGTCGTATACGAGATCGTGTGCCTTCATGGCGGCGAAGGTTTCGTCAGGAATGAGATCAACCGTAGAGCCATGTTCAATGCTATTGCTGCCGGCGTCAACAGCGAGCTTCACGTCGGCTGCATTGCCGGTGTGAGTCGCAGTGGGTAGGCCCTGTTTGGCGGCTTCAGAGATGATTGCCTGGTAGATGATTGGATCGAGATGATTAAACTTCCCCCACGTTGGGTTGCCCGCTTCCAGCACGGCTTTGACGCAATCAACGCCGGCTTGCTTGAGCGCCGCAACTTGAGCGCGGGCTTCGTCTGCGGTTTTGGGTTGGCGCAGGAACTGTTCCTTCGCCATTTTGCGCATGAATTCGGGGAAGTTTTCGAGAAGTTCTTCTGGATGCCCTCCAGCGGCAGTGAAGAGAGGGCCGCAGGTAAAGAATTCTGCGCCTTCGTATTTTCCGGAAGCCATTGTTTGGCGGAGGGCAATTGCACCTTCGAGTAGGTCGCCGGTGCTGCGAACTGCGGTGACTCCGCTATACAGATAGCCTGCCAGGCGCCGGGTCTCGAGGCTTGTGTCCGCGTATCTTTGAGGATTGGAGAAAACGCCGCCGGGCGCGCCTACGTGGACGTGCATGTCAATCAAGCCGGGCATCAACGTCTTACCGGCTTCTTCAACTACATCTGCGTTGAGTGCTTTGGTGTCTTGCGGTGCTTTGCGAAAGACTTGCGAGATTTTGCCATCTTTGATTAGCACCGACCCGCCTTGAATGGTTTCGCCGTTGCCAACAAAAATATTGACATTGTTGAAAAGGACGGTGCGCATTTGTGATGCCGCTCGGTCCATTTGCTTTTCTCTATCGATGCTTTGCTTGGTCTTTGCCTGATATACGCCGATGATGAAGAACGGCGCCAGCACAACCAGAACCCAGAGCTTGGCCTTGCCGGAGATCTTCTCTTCTTTTTCCCAGCGGAAGAGTTTGATTCCTACAAACAGGGCAACTGCCATCGCAGTGATTAGACAGAGAGCGGAAATAAGGTTTGCTTTAGAGGTTGCGTCCTCTCCTCCCAGCAGAATTGATTTCATTCCTTGGTAGAGATAAGTGGCGGGAAGAAAGGCGGCGATCTGTTGCAGCCAATTGGGCATCATTTCCTGCGAAAACGTCGCGCCGCTTAAAAACAGCATGGGCAGGTAAAGCAACTGGATCAGAATTGTTGCTTCCTGTTGAGAATTCACGACAGCGGCAATGATCATGCCCATGGCACGAAAAGCTAACAAGCCGATCGTTATGAAAAAGAGAAGCGACAGCAAGTGGGCCGGAAACGGTGCACCGTAAAGGAATTTGCCGAAAAGCAAAAACAGGAAGACCGTTGGCATGTATGCCACCCAACCCGATATCATCGATGCCACGATAATGGGTCCGGCGTTGATGGGAGCCACTTTGAAGCGGCGCAATACGTTAGTTTCACGATCCACTACGGTTCGGATGCCGGCGCCAAAAAAACCATTTCCGAGCACTCCAATAATCATTACGCTCGCGATTACTTGCGCCATGGCGCCAGAGCTAGATCCGGCGTGGAATGCCTGCGCAAACACGAAGAAGAAGACCATGGGGAATAGTGCGCTGAAGAACAACACAGCCGGATCGCGCCCCATGAGGCGGAGATTGCTGGCGGTTTGAGCGATGTAGGGTTTCATGATTCGCGGAGTCGCTTTCCGGTAAGTTCAATAAAAACGTCTTCAAGCGTGGGACGCTTCATGTGGATGTCTTGCAATTCAAAGCCAAGCTGATCAATCCAGCGAACCAACTCAACAATGAGTGCCGCAGGTGTCGGGCTTTGAACAGAGAGCGTGCGCCCCGCAAAACGAGACGTATGCTTCTCATTGCGGATTTTTTCCGGAAGGTTCTCAAGTGGCAAAGGGCGCTCTGTTGTGACCTCCACTTGCGTGTGGCCAAGGACTCGTTCTTGAATCTCGCGCGGAGTACCGAGTTCGATGATTTTCCCGGCGTCAACAATGGCTACCCGGTCACAGAGCCGTTCCGCTTCTTCGATGTAATGGGTGGTGATGAGGATCGAGCGTTTATCCTCCTTGAGTTCCTGAATCACATTGTGGATTTCGTGGCGAACCTGGGGGTCGAGGCCCGTGGTAGGTTCATC
Organism: Bryobacterales bacterium; assembly: GCA_003169195.1. GTDB lineage: Bacteria > Acidobacteriota > Terriglobia > Bryobacterales > Bryobacteraceae > Bog-105. Next base: position 24,602 of record PMQB01000249.1, on the reverse strand, counting down.
CAGGAAAAGGAGGCTGGGATCGTTAACGAGCGAGAGCGCCAGTGCCACTCGCTGTTTCTGTCCGCCGGAAAGCGATTTGTAAAGCGCGTCCTTCTTGTCCCAAAGCTGCAACCGTTTTAGAAGTTGATCACGGTCCGCGTTCTTTGTGTAGAACGCCGCAAATAGATCTAGTGCTTCATGTACCTTCATCTTGTCGGGGAGATTAGTAGCCTGCAAGCAAACCCCGATGCGGTCTTTGATTTCGTTACTTTGTTCTGCGGGATCGAGACCTAGAACCGAGACTGCGCCGCTTGTGCGCGGCCGCAAGCCTTCCAGGATTTCCAGCGTCGTTGTTTTGCCGGCACCATTAGGGCCAAGCAGCCCGTACACCTCACCGCTTTTTACTTCGAGGTCAATGCCGCGGACCGCTTCGAAGTCGCCGTAGGATTTGTGAAGATTTTCTACCGAGATACAAGTGGAGCGAGCCATTCTGACTATGGTAGCGATTCGCCACGCATGAGATCGTCGAAGGTCTCGCGACTGCGGGCGACAAAGACGCGCCGTCCATCAATCAGAAGCTCGCATGGGCGAGGACGAGAGTTGTAGTTCGAAGAGAGAACGAAGCCATAGGCACCGGCAGTGCGGAGAGCGATGAGGTCGCCTGGCTGGAGTGCAGGGAGGCGACGATCACGCGCGAAGAAGTCGCCAGTTTCACAAACAGGCCCAACAACGTCGGCGGTCATTGTTTCGGCCGGCATTTCGATCACCGGTGTGACTTCGTGATGAGCCTGATAAAGCGCAGGTCGGAGCAGATCGTTCATCGCGCCGTCGACAATCACGAAAGTCTTCTGGCCGTTCCGCTTAATGAGCAACACCTGGGTGAGCAAAATCCCAGCTTCCGCGACGATGGACCGGCCCGGTTCGAGCATCAGCGTCAGATTCAAGGATTCGAGTTTAGGCCGTAAGCGAGCCGCGAAGTCGGCGATGCTGGCATTGCGTTCGTTCGGTCGGTATTTAACGCCGAGACCGCCGCCAAGATCAAGAAAGCGAATGGGTAAACCGCCCTCCCGCAGACGAGCCACCAAGGCGAGCGTTTTATCGGCCGCCTCCAACAGTGGATCAAGTTCTAAGAGCTGCGAGCCGATGTGGCAGCTCACCCCTTCCGCCGTGATGCCGGGAAGCAGGGCAGCGCGCCGGTAGATGTCTTCGGCTGCATTGATATCGACGCCGAATTTATGTTCGCGCAGGCCCGTGGAAATATACGGATGCGTTTTCGCGTTAACGTCGGGATTCACGCGCAAGGCGATGGATGCTTTGAGGCCGCTGGCGGACGCGATTTGCGAGATTAACGCGATCTCCGCCTCCGACTCACAGTTGAAACTATGTATGCCACGCTCTAGCGCAAACGAAATTTCGTTCGCGGTTTTACCCACCCCTGAAAAAACGACGGACGCCGGATCACCGCCTGCCTTGAGTACGCGAAACAGTTCGCCGCCTGAGACGATATCGAAGCCAGCGCCGGCCCGCGCCAGAGTCGCCAGTACCGCAAGGTTCGAATTCGCCTTCACCGCATAGCAGACGCGATTTGGAATGCTACACAACGCTCGCTGATATTCATGCCAGCGCTCCAGGATGGCATTCTTGGAATAAACGTAAGCGGGTGTACCATGCTGTGCGGCGAGTGTCTTGAGATCGACCTGTTCGCAATAGAGTTGTCCCTGGAGATACTGAAACATCTCTTATAGGACCCGCAACGCGATGATCGTCTGATCGTCAGTCAGTGAGGTAGCGCCGCGGAAGTTGTCAATATCGGTGAATATTTTCTCCGCCACTTGTTGCGGCGATTTTTGATGATTGGCTTTCAAAACTTTTTCCAAGCGGGTGCGTCCGTACGTTTCCATGTCTTTTTCACTAGCGGTCACTTCATCCACCGAGGCGGCATCTTTGCCTAGCTGATCTTCCACGCCGTCTGAATAGAGAAGCAGAAAATCGTTGGGCTGAGCCTCAATCGTGACCTGATCGTATTGCTGATCTTCCAGCAGACCAATAGGAACGCCCTCGGTTTGCAGTTCGATAATTTTGCCGCTGCGGTAAAGCATGGGGGGCAGAGTACCCGCACTCACAACACTGAAGGTCCGTGTTTTGGCGGCCCACGTAATGAGCGACAGCGTGGCGTATTGCGCATCAACCTTGCGTTCGAGCAACGCTTCGTTCAGCGCCTTCATCAGGTCGGAAGGGCTGCGGCGGCGCGGGGCAAGAATGCGCAATAAGCCCGAAATCAGCGCGGCATAGAGTGCGGCGGCTGCGCCCTTGCCACTTACATCGCCGAAGGCAATCAGCGCGTACTCATTGCTATGTTCAAAGAAATCGTAGAAATCTCCACTGATCTGCCGCGCCGGCCTGGTCTTGATGCCGACCTCCACACCATCCACATCCGACATCGTGCGCGGCACTAAAACCGACTGAAGCTTAAAGGCCGCGTGCAGATCTTGCTCCATCCGTTGTTCGCGTTGCGCTAGTTCGCCGTACAAACGCGCGTTTTCGACCGATGTGGCAATCTGCGGCGCCAGCAAAGAAAGCGCGCGCACGTGATCGTCCGTGAAGAACGAAGGGCGCTCGCTTTCCAAATCCATCACGCCAATCACTCGGTCATGTAGAACCAGCGGAACAGCCACTTCCGAGCGAATTTCCGTTTCGCTGGCAATGTACCGCACATCTTTTGTTACGTCACCCACCACTACGACTTGTCTCGATTCGGCAGCCGCTCCAGTAATGCCTTTCCCCAAAGGTACATTCTGAGTAGTTGCCTTTTGGTCGTAGCGCTGGCTGAACCGGCAGCGCAACAACTTCTGCTGTTCGTCCACCAGGAAGATCGTGAACGAATCGAAGTTGATCAGCGCGCGAATCGTGACCGCGATCTTGGTAAGCAACTCATCAATCTCGAGAATCGAACTGAATTCCTGCGAAAGATGAGCCAGAACCCGCAGCGTCCGGTTCTGCCGCTCGACACGCCGGTAAAGCCGAGCGTTGTCAATTGCCGTGGCCACGCGGCTCGCGATGAGCACGAGCAGCGAGCGATGCTGCTCAGTAAAGGCGTTCGGGCGCGTCGATTGAAGATCGATTACGCCCACCAGTTTGCTGCGCACGAGCATCGGCACGGCGAGTTCGGCTCGCACTGCGTCCAGGGCGTTCAAGTAACGCGCATCCGCGCGAACGTCGTGAACAAGTATTGGTTGGCGCGCGCCTGCGGCCGTACCTGTTAGACCTTCGCCGAGCGGAATGGTAAGGTTTTTCGCCACTTCATCGCGATGCCCAATGGAGTAGCGCATGCGCAATGTGCGGGTGCGTTCGTTGTAGAGAAGAATGGCAAACAGCTCATGCGGCACTACGTCTTTGACGATGTCGGCGACATTGGCCAGCAAGCGATCTAGATCCAGCGTCTCGGCCGTAACGGCACTCACTTCCAAAAGGAAGTCGAGAAGTTCGGCGCGTTCACGGAACCGCACCTGCGCTTTGGGCGTTTGCTTCATCTAATAAGCGCCCGGATTGGTGGTTTGCGAAGTAGCAGCGCCTTCGCGAAATTCGCGCAAAATCTGAACACCGGAACTGGTGCCGATCCGAGTTGCGCCTGCCGCCACCATGCGGCTCAGCGCCTCCAGCGAACGAATACCACCGGACGCTTTCACTCCGACTGCAGGCCCAACGGCCGCTCGCATCAACCGAATATCGTCCTCAGTGGCTCCCGAGGTTGAGAAGCCGGTGGAGGTTTTAACAAAATCCGCTTTGGCCGCAATGGCAAGGTGGCAGCTAACGCGCTTCTGATCGTCATTCAGCAGGCAGGTTTCGAGAATAACCTTCAGCAGCGCTTTGCTTCCATGTGCGATCTCAGCCAATTCAGCAATCTCGCTTTGTACGGTATCGAGGTCTGCCGAGCGTAACGCGCCAACGTTCTGAACCATGTCAATTTCAGTCGCGCCTTCGCTCAAAGCCAACCGCGCTTCTGCGGATTTCACCTCGGTCCTGTTGGCACCCAGCGGAAAACCAATCACTGTACAAACGCGAACACAGGAGCGGCCCAATGTGGTGCGAGCCAAACGAACCCAATGCGGGTTTATGCAAACAGAACAGAAGCTATGTTCAGCGGCTTCGCGGCAGAGGCGAACGATATCGTCGCCGCTTGCTTCCGGTTTCAGCAGCGTTTGGTCAATTAGGTTGGCGATGGATTGCGTGCTCGCCAGATGCTCTTCTACAGTCACGGTCGGCGATCAAAAAACGGGGAAATTCGCGGGCGGTTACTTGGTCCCACGTGCGATCAGCATAACACGCGAGACGCTTCAGCATAGAATCAATGGCGAAGGTGATTAGGAATGAAGCGACGTGGTTTTCTTCCAGCCATAGCTAGCGCGGCTATCGCGTTGGGTGCGCAAGATTTGGCCCCTGCGCCGGCAAAACGGAAAGGGCGCCTCAAGCAGGGCGTGACGGCGGGTGTTTTTCGCGGCAAGCAAATGTCTATGGATGACATGTGTCGCGAGGCTGCCAACTTGGGCATCTACGGTTTTGATTTAGTCAAACCGGAAGATTGGTCCATCCTGAAAAAATATGGATTAGTGCCGACAATGATGCCGCCGCCGTTCGGCGGGACGATTCCCGATGCGCTGAACAGAACAGAAAATCACGACCGCATCGAAAAGACCCTGCGCGAAGCGATTGATATCGCCGCCGCAGCCGGCTGCCCGAATGTCATCACATTTTCCGGCAATCGCCGCGGCATGTCAGATGACTTAGGCGCCGACAACTGCGTCACCTTTTTAAATAAGGTCAAAGCCCAAGCGGAAGACAAGGGCGTCACCATCTGCATGGAACTCCTGAACAGCAAGGTGAACCACAAAGATTACATGTGCGACCACACTTCGTGGGGCGTGGGTGTTGTGAAGCGAGTCAATTCACCGCGCGTAAAACTTTTGTACGACATTTACCATTTGCAGATTATGGAAGGCGATATTGTGCGAACCATTCGCGAAAACTTCCAATATTTGGCGCACTTTCACACCGGTGGAAATCCGGGACGGCACGAAATTGATCAAACGCAGGAGCTGAATTACCGGGTAGTGGCGCAGGCCATTGCGGATTTGGGTTTCACCGGTGTGATTTCACACGAATACACGCCGGTACGCGACCCTCTCACCTCGCTCGCCGAAGCCATAGATATTTGCACCGTGTAATTAGTCTGGTTTGGCCATGCTATTCTGGCGCCAGCCACTGAATACCTATGCGCGCGCGTGGCATTTGCCTGCTGGTTTTTTCGGGTCTAGCTCTCTTAAGCGCAATTTGCGCTACCGTTCCTCTGCCCGATCAGGAATCCCTGCCAAACGATGCCGGCAACGTTGGGAAACGAACGACACGCAAAGAGCAACAACCTGGCGTTTTCCGCGAGTATCCAGCTTGGGAATACAACGATTTTCCGATTCCTGACGATTACGCCACGCCGGGCGAATGGGTTTTTGCGCGTTTTATGTATCGCGCAGTTCCCATGTGGGGCATCCGCCGGAATAACTGGACCATTGATTATCCGCGTTCTGACCGTCACCTTTCTGCCGCTGTGCGCCGTCTTACTCGTATACAAGCGCGCTCGGCAGAAGAACCGGTGGCGGCCGAAGATGGCGACGACATTTACAACTGGCCGTGGCTCTATGGCGTGGAAGTCGGGCATTGGGACCTGACGGATTTTCAGGCCGCCAAACTGCGCGATTTTCTGCTACGCGGCGGCTTCTTTATGTGCGACGATTTTCACGGCAGTGAAGAGTGGGATACGTTTACCAGAAGCATGAAGAAAGTATTTCCCGATCGCCCGATCGTGGATTTGCCTAACAGTGATCCGATCTTCCACACTGTCTACGATCTTGACGACCGTTATCAAGTGCCTGGCATGCAGGTGACCGTAACGCACCGCATTCCTGAAAAGGATGGCTTTATCCCACGATGGCGCGGCATCTATGACGATAAGCAGCGCGTCATGGTGGCTATTTGCCACAACATGGATTTGGGAGATTCATGGGAGAATGCCGACGATCCTCGTTATCCGGAGCAGTATTCTGCTTTAGGTTTTCGCATTGGCGTCGACTATCTCGTTTACGCCATGACACATTAGGATTGATCACTGCACATGTTTGAATTCTTCTTCAAATATCCGCTCAGCGTTTTTTCGAAGGGTCAACTTGTGCTGCTAGGTTCGTGGCCGCGCTGGGTGCTGGTGCTGGCTATTTTGGCGGCGGCGGTAGGCTTGGCCGTGTTTTTGCTAAAGCCGAAAGCGCATTTCACGAAAGCGCTGCAAGGCTATCGGCGGGTAGCGTTGTGGGCGCTCGATTGGGCTTTGCTCGCCCTATTGTTACTACTACTCTGGCAACCGGCTATTTCGGTGACCGCACTCAAACAAAATCAAAATATTATTGCGGTAGTGGTGGACGATAGCCGCAGCATGGGTCTGAAAGACACGGGTCAATCGCGTCAGCAGGAAGCGGTGCACTTGCTTGAGGGCGGTCTCTTGAAAGACTTGCAAAGCCATTATCAAGTAAGGGTGTACCGGCTTGGTGCCTCAGTTGATCGCATTGATGCGCTTTCCCAATTGACTGCGCAACAGTCAGCTACCCAGATCGGCAGAGGGCTGCAACAACTTGCCGATGAAGCGGCCACGCTGCCCATTGGGGCGATTGTTCTCGTGAGTGACGGTGCCGATAATGCAGGCGGCATCGACCTCAAAACCATGACCGAACTCCAACGGCGCCGGTTGCCCGTAAACACGATCGGTTTTGGCAAAACGGAACTTGCGTCGGATGTAGAGTTGGACGGTTTTGAAGTGTCGAATAAGGCGCTGGAAGGCTCACGTTTGGAGGCGCAGGTAACCATCCGGCAAAACGGCTTTGGCGGAAAACGCACTCATTTGAATCTGTCCGGCGGCGGCAAAGTTTTGGCCTCTCGCGATATCGTCTTCAGCGGCACTGGCAAGCAAGTGGAAACTCTGGAGTTCAGCGCCGGGGCGAGTGGTGTGAAAAGTTTGGAGGTTCGCCTTGATCCTTTGCCCGGTGAGCAAAATTTGGAAAACAACAAGCTCACGCGCGTGCTGTTAGTGACAAGCGGTAAACACCGCGTGCTTTATGTGGAAGGCGAACCGCGCTGGGAGTATAAGTTTCTACGCCGCGCGGTGGATGACGATCCAGCCATCAGCGTCGTCTCCATGCTGCGAACCACGCAGAACAAGATTTACCGGCAGGGCATTAGCAATCCAGAGGAGTTAGCGGAAGGATTTCCGAGCAAGCCTGAAGATTTGTTTGAGTATGAAGGCATCATTCTAGGCAGCGTCGAAGAAGCGTTTTTCACTGCGGGCCAGGCGCAGGCCATCAAAGACTTTGTCGATCGGCGCGGCGGAGGACTATTATTTCTGGCTGGACGCTCATCATTATCGGACGGTGGTTATAATGTGGCGCCGTTTGCTGATCTGCTGCCCGTTCAATTACCGCAGCGGAAAGACACATTCCAACGGAATTTTGTAGCGGCGGAGCTGACGGATGCGGGAAAGCGCAGCCTCCTTTGCCGTATCGAAGATGATGCCGAAAAGAGTAATCGGCATTGGGATATTCTGCCGTATCTCGCAAATTATCAGGATATGGGCATTCCCAAACCCGGCGCCGTCGTGTTAGCGAACGTTGACGTCGGTGGCAAACGGCTTCCTTTGTTAGTAACGGAAAACTACGGACGTGGGCGGAGCGGCGTCTTCGCTACTTCCGGCAGTTGGCGATGGCGAATGCAACAACCGCTGGGGGACGTGAGTCAGGAGACATTCTGGAGGCAATTACTGCGGTGGGTAGTGGGTGCAACTCCCACTCGAGTTGTGGCGTCTACTCCCGATGAAAACCTTGAGGATGAAGGGAACGTAGCATTGCGTGCCGAAGTGAGAGATCAGCAATATCAGCCAGCGAGTGATGCGCAGGTGGAAGCGAAGATCATTAATCCTGATGGTTCGTCAGAGACCGTGGCTCTGCATCCTGATCCCCTGACGGCTGGGGTGTACGCGGCCGACTGGCAAGCATTGAAATCCGGCTCATACGTGGCCGAAGTTTCTGCAAGACAGGGTGACAAGATCTTAGGCAAGGATGCCTTGACGTTTCGGCGCGAAGATGGGCAAGCTGAAAACTTTCATCGAGAACAGAATAAAGAACTGTTGAGAAAGTTGGCAGAGCAGACAGGCGGCCGCTATTATGCGCCGGGCGACGCAAAAGCGCTGACCAAAGAGATCTCATTCTCTGAGGCGGGTATCACTGGCCGCGAAACGAAAGAGATTTGGGATATGCCCGCTGTTTTCTTGCTTGTCCTAGGTCTGAAATCGACAGAGTGGCTTTTGCGCAGACGGTGGGGCGTGGTATGAAGATTTGTCTTCTACTACTGTGCGGGTGTTTCGTTGCGCATGCTGCTAATTACTTCGTTACTGTTGCTGGTTTGGGAGGCGATCCTGAATATGACAAGCAGTTTGTCAAATGGGCGCAGGATTTGGATCATGAATTAAACACGGGAGTCGATGCACACGTCATCACTTTGAGTGGATCTTCTGCTACGAAGCAGCAGGTGGAACAAGCCTTGAACAAGGTGGCGAGCGAAAGCAGCGCGACCGATAGCTTTGCGCTCTTTCTAATTGGGCATGGAAGCTTTGACGGTGTGGATTACAAGATTAATTTGCCTGGACCTGACATGACGGCAGTGGAATTGGCCAAGGCGTTGAATCGGATAACCGCGCATCGGCAGCTGGTAGTAAATATGACCAGTTGTAGCGGCGCTTCACTCACGGCGCTAGCTAAGAAAGATCGCGTCGTCATCTCCGCGACAAAATCAGGGACAGAGAAGAACGCTCCGGTCTTTGCGCGTTATTGGGTGGATGCGTTGCACGATCCGAGTGCGGACACCGATAAGAACGGGTCCATTTCAGCGTTAGAAGCGTTTCGCTATGCCGATCGCAAAACAACCGCTTACTTTGAAGCGGAGAAGTTGCTGGCCACAGAGCACGCCATTATCACCGATACCGCGAACACGAACGGCGTGCGTGATCCGAAACCGGAGAATGGACAAGGATTGCTGGCCGCATCCTTCATTTTGATTCATGCGCGCACAGAAGGCGCAAAAGTACTGGGGCCTGAAAAACAAAAGCTGGTGAGCAAGAAAGAAGATTTGGAAGCGAAGATTGACCGGCTGAAATATGAGAAAGCTGCCATGGAGGAAAACGAGTACAAGCAGCAATTAACGGCGCTCCTGCTGGAATTGGCGCGCACACAGGCGGAGATTGATAAGTGAAGGCGTTGCTTTTCCTGATGGTCAGTGGGCTTGCTTTTGCGGCAGTGCCTGGAGAGAGTTGTAAGACTCTGCATCGCCACGGTCAGATAAAGGAGGCCCGGGCTTGTTTTACGGCCTTGTTGCGCAGTGGGGACGCTTTTGCTCGAGCTGAAGGTTCCTGGGGACTTTATCAATATTTGGATGCTAACAACGAATTTAAGGCTGCGGAGAAAGGCGGCCTGGCTTCGGCCGACTTTAACACGGAGTGGGGATCTTTCTTCTTGGAAGCCAGTCAGCCGGGCGATGCTGCGAAGTCGTTTGCGCAAGCGATTGTGGCCGATGGAAACGATGCCCAAGCTTTCTTAGGATTGGCGCGCGCGGCAGCGCAGGGATTCGACCCGAGAGCCGCAGAAGCCGCTGAACAGGCTTTAAAGCATGATCCAAAACTGTACCAGGCTCATGAGTTGCTGGCGTATCTGGCGTTGGAAGACAGCGACACAAAGAAAGCGTCAGAGGAAGCACAAAAAGCGCTGGCGATTTCGAACGAAGCGCTGGATGCGATGTCAGTGCTGGCTTCCATGGACTGGCTGAATAACAAAGAGCCCAGCGAATGGATGCAGCGGATTCTAAAAATCGATCCTTTTTATGGCCAAGCTTATGCCACGGGCGCGCATTTTTTCGAGATTAACCGGCGTTACGACGAAGCCATCTCCTATTACCGAAAGGCGCTCAGTTTAGATCCTTCACTAAGAGCGGCACGGTCCCAATTGGGTGTGAATCTTATGCGTCAGGGCTCCGACGCGGAGGCGCACCAACAGTTGGAGCAGTGTTTCAATACCTATTACCGCAACGCCGAAACTAGAAATTCACTGCGGCTGCTGGACAGTTTTGGCAATTACGAGATCTTCAAAACAGCGAACACCGAATTGTTGCTAAGCAAAAAGGAATCGGCGCTGTTACGGCCTTATGTTGAGGCCGAAATGCAGCGCGCTATCGCAACCTACGAACGCAAATACAAGATGAAACTGCCCGGGCCGGTGCACTTAGAGATGTATCCGAACCACGATGACTTTATTGTGCGCACGCTCGGTGTGCCGGGACAGGGCGGGTTGTTGGGCGTTACTTTCGGGCTCACGGTGACAATGGATAGCCCCACCGCGCGTCCACCAGGAGAGTTCAGCTGGGCCAGCACGATGTGGCATGAATTTAGCCATGTGTTTGTACTGACTGAGACGCATCATCTGGTGCCGCGGTGGTTTACAGAAGGCCTCGCGGTCCACGAAGAAGGTGCCGCGTCGCCCGATTGGGGCGACCGACTGACTCCCGAGATTGTGTCAGCTCTGGAGAAAAAACAGCTTCTGCCGGTATTGGAACTGGATAAAGGATTTGTGCGTCCAACGTTTCCTCTGCAGGTGATGGTGTCCTATTTCGAAGCCGGGAAGATCTGCGATTTCATCGACAAGAAGTGGGGCGATGACGCGCTGTTAGGTATGATCCATTCCTTCGCCGACCGCAAAACCACAGAAGAAGCCATTCAAACGAATCTGCATGAGACTGCGACGGCCTTTGACAAAGAGTTCCAGTCCTGGCTCAGTTCCAAAACGGAGAACACCGTAAAGCATTTCTCCGAATGGAAAAAAGGCATGAAAACCATGAACGAGGAACTGGAAGCCAGCAAGTTCGACGACGTAATTCGTGATGCTCTTGCCGTGCGTGATTCGTATCCCGACTACACAGGCAATGGAAGCGCCTACGAAGCGCTAGCAGCTGCCTATAAACACAAAGGCGATCAGAAGGCAGCCATGGCGGAGTTGGAGAAATATAGCAGCGCCGGCGGCACTTCGGTGGAATCGTTAAAGAAACTGGCCGAATGGGAGCAAGAGGCCGGAAACGCCAAGCAGGCTCGAAACACACTTGCGAAACTAAACTACATCTATCCCGAAGACGAGGAGACACATCGAAGACTAGGCAGTTTGCTGTTGGATGCAGGCGATGCAGAAGGAGCGGTGAAAGAAGCGAAGGCGCTTTTAGCATTGCAGCCCGTCGACACCGCCGAATCGCATTACGAATTGGCCAAGGCGCTCAAGGCGGCACGCCGTCTGAGCGAAGCAAAAGACCAAGTCGTACTGGCTCTCGAAGCCGCCCCGGGGTTTAAGCCCGCACAGCAATTACTTCTTCAATTGAGCCAATAAAATGTCAACCACTTCTACCGCAACGCCCGTTGATTCGTCTGAGGTGCGTGAACGCGTCAAACGCTTTCACGACGCACAGAATGTGATTCGCAATGAAATTCATAAAGTGATCGTCGGGCAGGATGACGTGATCGACAGTGTGCTGATTGCCCTGTTTGTCGGCGGCCACTGCTTGTTGACAGGTCTGCCTGGAACAGCCAAAACCTTGCTCGTGCGTACGCTGTCGCGAACGTTGGGCTTGCGGTTCAATCGCATTCAGTTCACGCCTGATTTGATGCCGTCCGACATTACCGGTACTGACATCATTGAGGAAAATACAACGACCGGTCACCGAACTTGGACGTTCGTGCCGGGTCCGATATTCTCCAACGTTCTTCTTGCCGATGAAATCAACCGAACCCCGCCGAAGACGCAATCGGCACTGCTGGAGGCGATGCAGGAGCTGTCATGCACGGTGCGCGGCAATCAGTATAAAATTGAGCCGCCTTTTTTCGTATTAGCTACACAGAACCCCATTGAGTTGGAAGGAACCTATCCGCTGCCGGAAGCGCAGTTGGATCGCTTTTTGTTTAATGCTGTTTTGGACTATTTGCCCGCCGAAGAAGAAGTGAAGGTGCTCGACCTGACCACAACTACGACTCGCGCCGAAGCGAATACCGTTACCACGGGTGAAGAGATTTTAGGTTTTCAACAGTTGGTTCGAATGACGCCCATTGCTGATTCGGTGGCCCGCTATGCCGTGGATTTAGTGCGTGCCACCCGGCCGACACAAGGCGAAGCGCCGGACTTCGTCCAGCAATATGTCAATTTCGGCGCCAGCGTTCGTGCGGCACAATTTCTAGTTTTGGCCGGCAAGGCCCGCGCACTCATGCAAGGCCGCTTTCACGTTTCTTACGACGACATTCGCGCATTGGCAGCTCCGGTTCTGCGCCACCGTGTGCTGCTGAATTTCCATGCAGAATCGGCTCGCATCAATACGGACGAGATCTTGCGCCGGTTGCTCGATTGGAAGCAAGCGCCGCGCGGCTAAGACTCACGGAGCCTACATACCAGTGCCAGCCCAAGTCTCAAACAGGTTTCTAGATCCCGCAGTGTTGGCTGGAATTTCCGGCCTGGACCTGATCGCGAAAACGGTGGTGGATGGGTTCCTGGCGGGGCTGCACCGGTCGCCGGATTTCGGCTTCAGTCAGGAGTTCGAAGAGTACCGCGCTTATTCACCGGGAGATGATTTGCGGCACGTGGATTGGAATGTGTACGCACGAACTGAACGCGCCTATCTGAAACGCTACCGCGGCGAAACGAATACATCTACTATCGTCCTGCTCGATGCCAGCGCCAGCATGGGATTTGGCGGTAAGGTGAAAAAGTTCGAATATGCAAAGTATTTGGCTTCTTCGTTGGTATATATGGCGCATTTGCAGCGTGACAGCGCTGGGCTGGTTGTTTTTCATGATGATGTCGCCAACTTTGTAAGACCTTCATCGCGCCAGGGCCAATTGATGCGGCTTTTGCACGGAATTGACGAAGCGGAACTGGGCAAGCGTACGAATTTCGTAAAGCCATTTTTTGAATTGCAGCAGTTCATGAAGCGGCGCGGCGTGACGGCGCTCATATCCGATTTCTTTGAAAAACCGGAGGTGGTGGTCAAGACCGTAGAGCCGTTGCGCTTTCGCGGCAACGAACTCATTCTGTTTCATGTGCTTGATCCTGGTGAAATTGAGCTCAAACTGGATGACGGTGCCCTGCTGGTAGATATGGAAACCGGCGAAGCATTGGAATCCACGCCCGACTACGCCAAAACCGAGTACCGCCAGAAGATTCAAGCGCATATTGAAGAACTTCGTACCAAGGCGCAGGCTGCGGGCATCGATTACTTTCTGTTGCGAACAGACCGGCCATTGGATCAGGCGTTGCGCGAGTATTTGACCATCCGGCAAGGAAGAAAGTGAATGGGATTTCTCTCGCCGTGGTTCCTGGCTGGGCTGGTGGCAATAGGACTTCCTCTGTGGCTGCACTTGTTGCGGCAATTCAAGCGCACGCCGCAGCCGTTTAGCTCGCTGATGTTTTTTGAGCGACGCGTGCAGAGTTCCGTACGGCACAGGCGCTTGCGTTATTTGATGTTGCTGGCGCTTCGGCTTGCTCTGCTGGCGCTACTGGTGCTGGCATTCGCCAATCCCTATCTAATGCGGAGTACGGCTTCGCAGAACCGCAGGCACCTTACGGTGATCGCCATTGATCGCTCATTCAGCATGCGCGATGGCGAGCATATGGAGCGCGCCAAGGAAGAAGCACGGAAGCTTGTTCGAAATCTGCCCAGCAGATTTGTTGCGCAAATTGCTGCGTTGGATTCGCATCTGGAAACGCTGACCGGCAATGAGACCGATCGTGCGCCTTTAAACGCCGCGATCGACGGAATAACCGCCGGAGACCAAACGAGTTCGTACGGTGAATTGGCGCGCGCCCTACGATTGCTGGATAAGACGGCCAACATGCAGATTGATGCGCATCTGATTAGCGACATGCAACAGAGTTCCATGCCCGCAAATGGGTTTCACGATTTGCAATTGGAGCCGGGAACGGCGTTTGAGCTGCATTCGGTCGCCGAGCCCAAGAAAGAGAATTGGGCCGTGGAGAGTGTCACGGTTGCACCGCAGATTTTTGATCCAAAGAAGAGCCGATTAACGGCCACCGTTGCGGGCTGGCAAACGTCTGCCACAACTCGCCAAGTGGCGCTCGTTCTGAATAATCGCACCGTTGCTACCAAGAGCCTGGCGATTCCAGCGAACGGGCGCGCGCAGGTTGAGTTTCTAGGGTTTGATGTTCCTTATGGTGAGAATCGCGGCGAAATCCGGATTGAGCCGCACGATTCGTTGGCGCAAGATGACACCTACTTGTTTTCAGTGGAACGCGCCGACCCGCGGCGTGTCTTGTTCCTTTATGCGGGCGGACGAAGCCGCGAAGGATTTTTCTACAAAGCGGCCATGGAGTCTTCCTCGAACTCAGGGCTATTGGTTGATCAAGCAGCATTGGAGCAGGCTTCCAATATCGATTTGACAAAGTTTGTGTTTGTCGTACTCAGTGATCCGGGCGAACTGGAATCCGACGTTGCCCGAAAAATGCGTTCTTACGTGGAGAAGGGCGGTGGCCTTTTTGTCGCAGCAGGCCTTGATACAACTCGCTCCGGCGCGATTCCGGTGACTGGTGACAAGGTGAGCCCCAGCAATGCCGCGCAGGCTGAGGGCGAAGCCGATACTCAACATCCTGCTTTGGCTGAAGCTGGCCGATTTGACAACGTGCAATTTCTACGCAGCGCCACGGTTCAGCCGAACGCAGGGGCGAACGTGGTTGCGAAATTTGCAGATGGATCGCCGCTGTTGCTAGAGGAACGGGTGGGCGAAGGGCGCGTGCTCACGTTGGCCGCCATGCTCGACAGTTCGAATAGCGATTTTCCGTTGCATGCCTCCTATGTTCCATTTGTTGTGCAATCCGGTTTATACCTGGCGGGGGCGAGCGATGTTCCATCGAGTGTGGTTGTTGGGTCGCCGGCAACCTTGCGGCATGCGAAAAGTGAGACGACTGCGGCCGATGTCGTCGGGCCATCAGGCAAACACGAACTCGCGCTGAGCGATGCCGGCAAGGCTATGACGTTCAGTCTGACGCAAGCCGGGTTCTATGAAGTGCAGAGTGCCAGCGGCCGCAGATCATTGATGGCAGTGCACGCGGATCGCCGGGAATCGGACCTGACGACCATACCGGACGAAACGCTCGATTTGTGGCGCAATACTGGTAGCAAGACTCCGGTGGAGAAAACCGCTGCCGGGCAAAGTTCGGGCACGCCTTGGAGTTTGTGGCGCTATGTGTTGTTGTTGGTTCTGCTAGCGGCTTGTGTGGAGAGTGTATTTGCGGCGCGGTATCTGAAGGAAGAAAGGGAGGCGGCATGACGGCAATTGTTCAACTGGATGATTATCTTCGACGCGTGGAATCGCGGCTAAGGTTTATGGCGGCGTCGCGCGGTGCTGCGGTGACAGCCCTGGCGGCGCTCACCCTGACTCTTCTGTTCGTTTGGATCGCTAATCAATACCGTTTTGTAGAAGACGTTGTCTGGCCGCTACGCCTCGTTTTGTTCGCGGCGTTGGCTTGTGCGATTGCTTTCACGCTGGCAATCCCCTTGGCCAAACTCAACCGCAAGTTCGTCACGAAACTGGCGGAGCAGAAGGAACCCAGCTTTGGTGAACGGCTGCTCACCGTGACCGAGCGACGCGACGACGCTAATCCATTTATTGAGCTGATAGCCGAAGACGCCATGGGTGTTGCGCAAAAACACGCACCGGAGCAGTTTGCGCATTCGCAAGTTCTATTTGGAGCGTTGGGTATTGCCGTTGTTGCGTTGGGTGTCCTGGTGTGGCTGATTGCCGCCGGTCCGGGCTATTTGGGCTACGGCTCTTCGTTGTTCTGGACGGGCAGTGGGAATGCGACCAAGAAACCGCTGTACGAGCTGACGGTTCAGCCAGGGAATAAGACGATCCGGCGGAAGTCCGATCAGATGATTACGGCTCATCTGCTCGGGTTCAACGCGCATCAGGTAACACTGCATGCCAAGTATGGCGATGCCACAAAGTGGGACGCTACCGCCATGCAATCGGGCACCGATGGCAATGCGTATCAATTCAAGTTCGTTGGCTTATCCGATCCCGTTGAGTACTACATTCAGGCGGATGGAACAGAATCAAAGCATTTCAAAATAGCTGTGCGCGATTTGCCTGGCGTGAAGCGGGTGAAGGTGGCGCTGCACTTTCCGGCCGACTTGCGTATAAAGGATGCCGTGCAAGATCCGGGCGGGGATATTCGCGCCGTGGAAGGAACGCAGGCGGGCATTTCAGTGCTCACAGATAAGCCCCTCGAACATGGCGTCTTGATGATGGAAGATGGCTCTAAGCTCGAGTTGTCGAAAGCCGAAGGAAACTGGCTTACGGCGAAAATGGACATTCATAAGGACGGGTCCTACCACGTTGCCGCTCTAGACAACGGCGAAGCCATCCGCATTAGTGACGACTATTTCATAGAGTCGGGCAAGGATGAGCCGCCTTCGGTTCGCATCACAAACCCTGGAAAAGATCCCAAGGTGTCCCCCATTGAAGAAGTGCCCGTCACGATTGAAGCCACGGACGACTTCGGCGTGGAAGCTTTGGATCTACACTATTCGGTGAATGGTGGCCCGGAGCAAGTGGTGCCGCTTTTAAAGGCGAAGGGCGTGAAAGAAGCCAGCGGAACGAAGCTGTTATCGCTGGAAGATTTCAAGCTCGTGCCCGGCGATTTGGTTTCGTTATACGCGACGGCGAAAGATGCCACGCATACCACTCGCAGCGAAATTGTATTCGCACAAGCCGAGCCGTTCGATTTCAAGTTCAGCCAATCGCAGCAGTCTGGCGGAGGTGGTGGCGGTGGCATGGGCGGAATGGACAACGATATTTCCGAGAGGCAAAAGCAGATTATTGCGGCCACTTGGAACCAGGAGCGTGAGCCGGGAAAGAATCGCGCGGCCTTGCAGGAGAACGCGAAATTCCTGTCCGATACTGAAGCCAAGCTAGCCGCGCAAGCGCAGACTCTGTCGGAGCGGATGGCAAGCCGCGAGATGGGTGGCGCTGGTTCGGCATTCGCCAATTTCTCAAAGTTGATGACGCAAGCTTCGGGCCAGATGGGTGAAGCGGCGAACCAACTCAAGCCGGGTAAATGGGGCGAGGCGTTGCCGACAGAGCAGAAGGCATTGCAATCGCTGTTGCGGGCTATGTCGTTGTTCCGTGATATTCAGATAGCTTTTGGACAACGCGGCGGCGGTGGTGGAGGAGGCGGCGGTGCCCAGCGCGATTTAGCGCGCATGTTTGATCTTGAGCTGGACACCAGCAAGAACCAGTACGAAACGGGTCAGCAGACTCCGGAAGAGCAACAGAAAGATCAGCAGAAGGCTGTCGATGAAGCTCTTGAGAAGTTGAAGGAACTTGCGAAGAGGCAGCAAGAATTAGCGGCGCAACGGCCGCAGCAACAGGCTTTTGAACAGCGGTGGCAGGAAGAACAACTGCGTAGAGAAGCCGAAGAGTTGCGTAAGCAGATGCAGGAAATGGCGCAGAACCAATCGCAACAGCAGCAGCAATCGCAATCGGGACAGCAACAGCAAAGCGGCCAGCAATCGTCCTCAAGCACGGGTCAATCGTCCTCCGGCCAATCGGCATCGGGTAAGCAAGGCGGCCAGCAACAGCAGCGTCAGATGAACGAGGCACTTCGGAAATCGATGGAAGCGCTGCGGCGTTCGGAAGATGAAATGCGCAAAGCGGTGAGTCAGCAAGATCCGGCTGCGCAGCGGCGTGCAGCAGAGAATCTGGCGGAAGCCGAAAGCTTGCTGAATAAGTCATTACAGCAGCAAGCGGGTAATTCGGTTGCCGGACTTTCGCAGAAGGCGCAAGAGATGGCGAATCAGCAGCGCGATATCGCGAATTCGCTGAAGCGCATGTACGGCGAGCAACAACAGCAGGCTTCCTCGCCTTTTCGTCGAATGCGGCCGGGTCAACCGGAAGCGGGACCAAACGATTTACCTGAGTTGAAAGATCCTGCGTCGCCGCGCTACTACGGTTACGACCGCCGGCGCAATTGGGAACCCGATCTACCACCGCCGCACAATCCGACGGAGCAAGAGCGTGCCATGGCTGATGAGAAAGCCCGTTTAGCCAAGGGTATCCAGGACTTGCAGCGCGACATGCAGCAACAGGAGCGCGCGCTGGCATCGGCACAACCGGGAGCTTCTTCGAAAATGCGCAAGGCACTTTCGGAGGCAGAGCAAAAAGAATTGGCGATGCGAATGCAAAAGACGGCCGAGTGGATGAAGCAAGGCTACGGCGACCGCAACATTGGTGCGGAAACAAAGATGGCAGAAGGTTTGGAACAACTCAGCCGCGACTTGCAGGATGTACAGAAGTCCGTGGAAGCGGGCGAGGCCAACGGCAAGAACGGACAGGGTGGCGATAAGAATGCCGAGGCCTTGTCGGAAGTTCGCAACTTGCGCCAGATGTTGGAACGGGCTCAAAACCAGCGTGGACAGCAGGGACAAAGGCAGGACTCTGAGCAGAATCTGTCGCGTGAAGGCCAGCAGGGACAACAAGGTCAACAGGGAGGGCAGCAACAAGGCGGCCAACAGGGTGNNACAGTCCGACGGGCGGGCCTACGTATGCCATGGACGGACGAAGCCTGAGTGGCGCCATCGACGATTTAAACTCGCTGCGCGGCAAGCTTGACCCGCGTGATCGGCAGTTGCGCGGATATGTGGACGACACACTCGGCTACTTGCGATTGCTACATGCCGATCCAAATGTATTGCAGACAACCATCGGACAAGATGCCGTCAGCAGGCTAGAGCGGCTGGAAGTGGAACTGGCGCGGCGATCGGGCGAACTGCAACAGCTGCAAGGTGCGCGGTTGCGGGCACCGGAAGATTCTCCAGAGAAATACCGTGACGCGGTAGCTGAATACTTCAGGAAGCTAAGCCAGGTGAAGCGTTAGCTCACTTGAAATGGTTTTGCCGCATGAATTCGGCGAGATCTTCATACTGATCGGTGGCGATGAAGTTGACTCCGGCGTTGAGCGCGGCGAGCCAGCGCTTCTCCACGGCGGGGCGTGAACGGAAGTTGTACGCCTCGCCCCAACCTAAACCGTGTCCGGGTTCGAAACCATCGAACGTGTAAAAGCGAATCCAGAAGCCTTCTCTGTGGGCGTGATCAACCAAGGCACGCAAGCGTGTTTCGGCGGTCGTGGCCCATTCGCCGGATTTGGGTTGACCCCCTTCCTCCACTTCGTACCAGGAGTTGTTCCACCAGCGCCGGTAATTGGTGGGCCTTTCAAGCAGCAGTTGAGACGGAGATAGAGTGGCAAGAGCGTGTTGGTCTTTGACTTGCACCGTGTGAGCGGAACCGAATAAGCGGAGACGATCGCCCGGCTTGACTTCGTTGAAGAAGACTTCTTCCTGTGCGTCGGAGTCTTCGGTGATGACGAGCAAAGGACGGCGTTTTAACTTCGAGAGTTTGTGAGGGTCGTTGGTTTTCGGAGCGGTGGTAATCCAGCCCTCGTACTGGCCGAGTACGTCCCAAACTGCGTGCAGCAGCGGGGCTTGGGTGTCTTTGAAATCGAAGTGCAGGATGATGACCGGCCACGTGTCGGGCTTGTTGTCTTTGAGAGCTTTTTCGACGATGGGGCGGACTCGTTCGAAGAAATAGTCGGAGAGCAACGGCTCAATGCCGGTGGTTTTCGCGGTGTGGGAGACGACCACTTTGCCGTTGTACCAAGCGATGTCCTGCTCAATGGAAACGGGCGATCCGGTGCTGAGCGCGCGGTCGATACG
>PMQB01000249.1:0-4727 GCA_003169195.1 Bryobacterales bacterium | reverse complement strand
GCGATCAAAATGGCGTTACGGAGGTTTGCCAACATAGTGTTATTGAAGCATGGCAGTCTCGATTAAAGACATCGCTCGATTGGCCGGGGTTTCGCACTCCACGGTTTCGCGTGCGTTGAACCACAGCCCGCTGATCCCGGTAGCGACGGCGGAACGCATTCAACGGATCGCGGCGGAGCAAGGCTATACGGCGAGCGCAGTGGCGCGGAGTTTGGTGACGCGTAAGACTCAGGCGATTGGCGTGGTGGTGACATCGATTGCCGATCCGTTCAATGGCGAAGTGGTAGCGGGTATTGAAGAGGTAGCAAACCATGAAGGGTATTCGGTGGTGCTGGCCACTTCGCAGGCCGATCCGCAGCGCGAGTTGACCGTGGTGCGCAGCTTTCGCGAACGGCGGGTGGATGGCATTCTGGTGGCGTCCTCGAGACTGGGCGCGCAGTATCAGGAGTTGTTTGACGAACTGGAAGCGCCTATCGTTTTGCTGAACAACCAGCATCCGAGCGAGTTGGCGCACTCGGTGAGCATAGACAACATGGATGGCGGTTATCAAGCGACGGCGCACCTGATTTCGCTGGGGCACAAAGACATTGCTTACATTGGCGATGAATCGGGTTTGCAGTCGGATGAAGAACGGTTCGGCGGGTTTCAGGCGGCGATGAAAGATGCCGGGCTCGATATTCGCCACGATCTGATCGTAAGGGGCGATGGCAAGCAACCAAAAGGCCGCGAGCGTGCGGCCGAACTGTTGGGGATGGCGCAGCGGCCGACCGCTATCTTCTGCTACAACGATATGACTGCATTAGGGGCGATTGAGGAGATCCACGCACAGGGTGGGGCGGTGGGGAGGGAAGTTTCGGTGGTGGGGTTTGACGACCTGTTTTTTACGGCGTCACTGCAACCGCCACTCACTACTTTCCGCCAGCCAAAACGTGATTTGGGCAAGCGAGCGATGCAACTGCTGCTGGCCATTCTGCGCGGGCAGGAGGCTGAACGAAAAGTAGTGGTGCACGGTCAACTGATTGTCAGAGGATCGACCGGCAAGCCTTACCAGGCGATTTTATCTGGGAAGAATTTAGCGGCTAAATCCTGATAATAGGGCATGATTTCTTTCAGGTTCGGTTTTTCCAAGCCCTTTGAATAGAGATCATACGGATTGAATTTGTGAACCCACTGGAACATTTCCTGATCGTGCTTGTTCATGAGATGTTTGTAAGCGCCACCGCGATGAGCCGGATAGAACGAGTGATAGCGCAGCATGTAGTGCGACTCTTCCGGCAGATATTTGCGGGTGACCATGTAGATGTATTCGTCATGGCCCCAGGAGAGATGAACTTTATCTAAACCGCAGTTGCGTTCGTAAATGCCGCACTCGGTTTGATACTCGGGCACTTTGCTATCGGGATTGGCGGCGAAGAATTCGGGGAACACGATTTGATCCGAATAAGCGCAACCCACGGGAAAAGTATCACCTACGACGGCCCACTGCGGTTCGCCGTACAGACAGAGCACTTTGCCTAGGTCATGCATGAAGCCGGTGAGCACCATCCAATCAGGATGGCCATCTTTGCGAATGGCTTCGGAGGTTTGGAAGAGATGTTGGATCTGGGTGAGGTCGGTATCGGGATCTGAATCGTCAACGAGGGTGTTGAGATATTCGGCTTGATCCCAAATGCTTTTCAAGCCTTTGGTGAGGCCGCCGTACTGGGCTTTTTTCTGGAGAACGAAATCAACGGTCTGGTTCAGGTGGTTAAGGCGGTAAAATTCCGTCACACCCGGATTAGCGTCGGGCTTGTAATTGCGGAATTCTTCTTCTGACTTTCCTTGCTGGTAGCGAGTCGCGACGAAATCATCCCATTCGTCGAGCTCTTTCATGGGCGCATTTTCGGTAAGGGTTTGCATAGAAGAGTGAGGCTCAACACTATTATGCACACGTGTGCAGGGAAATGCAAGTGTCGTGTGCGGGAGCGCTGGGAGGGTTTTACCGAGCCTGATAGACGATTTTGCCGCCGACGATGGTGTAGGCAACGTTCGTGCCAGCAATTTGATCTTCGGGGACGGTTAAGATGTCGCGCGAGAGAACGGTGATATCGGCCAATTTCCCGACGACCAGCGATCCTTTTTGTTTGTCTTCGAAGGCGGCGAAAGCATTGCTCAGGGTATACGACTTGAGAGCTTCCATGCGAGTCATGCATTGTTTGGGGTAGAACTGGGTGCCGTCTTTGGTGCGGCGCGTAACAGAGGCGTAGAAGCAGGCGATTGGATTGACTTCTTCGACCGGTGCGTCGGTGCCGTTGCCGACGACTGCGCCGGAATCGAGTAAGCTGCGCCAGGCGTAGGCGCCAGCTTCGGCGCGTTTGGCGCCGAGACGGAGGAGAACATACGGTGCATCTGATGTGCAGTGAATGCCTTGCATGGCGGCGATGACACCCATTTGGCCGAAGCGGGGAATGTCGGCAGGGTCAAGATGCTGGGCGTGTTCGATACGCCAGCGGAGGTCGTGTTTGTCGGGATGGGCGGCGAAGGTTTCCTGATAAATGTTCAGCACTTCGCGATTGGCACGGTCGCCGATGGCGTGGACGCATAGTTGAAAGCCGTTTGTAATAGCGATATCGGCCGTCTGTCGAATGGTTTCCATTTTTTCGGTATTCAGGCCGCTGCTGGAAGGGAGATCGGAATACGGTTCGAGCATCCACGCGCCGCGGGAGCCGAGTGCGCCGTCGGCATAACGCTTGATGGCGCGAACGGTTAGATGGTGATCAGCGACATCTTGCAGGCGGTATTTCGTAATGGAGGTTTGGAGTTTGTCGTTGGATTCGTTGAGCATCATCCACATGCGGAGATCGAGTTTGCCTTCGGTGGCGACGCGTTTGATGAGATCGACCGTTTCGAACGGGGAGCCGGCATCTTCGAAGGTGGTAATGCCGTTGGCGCTGCATTCGCGGGCGGCCAGTTCGACTTTGCGGCGATTATCGGCTTCAACTTCGGCGGGAGTGCGTTTCGAAAGATAGGCGCTGTAGGCAGGACGCAGAAAACCCTGGGCGCGTTCGTTCAATAAGCCGGTGGGTTGGCCATTAGCGTCTTTGAAGATTTCACCGCCGGGGGGATTGGGTGTAGCCGCGGTGATTTCGGCTGCTTTCAATGCGGCGGCATTCACCATGGAGGCGTGGCCGCTGGCGTGGGTGAGCCAAACGGGATTGTTGGGTGAGACTTTGCTGAGCGCTTCGTGTACGGGAAAGCCTTGCACGTTGGGTTGCGGCACTTTGTCCCATTTGGATTGATGGAAACCGCGGCCCATGATCCAAGTGCCAGGCTTGGCGGTTTTGGCGGCTTCGGCCACCATAGCGACAATGTCATCCCAGTTGCGCGCGGTGCGGAGATTGAGATTCATTTGCGCTTCGCCGACGCCCATGAAGTGGCCGTGGCCCTCGATGAAACCCGGGACGGCGAGTTTGCCGCCTAGATCAATCACTTGGGTCTTCGGGCCTGCCATGTGTTCGGCGGGCGCACCGACTGCGATGATGTGACCGTTGCGGATAGCGATGGCGTGGACTTCTGGTTGCGCGGGATCGAGCGTGACGATTTTGCCGTTCCGTAGAATCAGATCGGCAGAGTTCTGGGCGCGAGCCGTTATGCCACAGAGGAAGATAAGAGCGAAGGAGTGCCTAAGCATGGAAACGATATCGTACCAAGGGAGTTTGACGGTGGTGGTGATGCTGGCGATTGGAGGCGCGGCGATGGCGGGGCAGGCGTCTTATCCGGGAGAGGCCAATTGGAAAGCTGTTTGCGCGCGTGAGATGGCGAAGCCACTGGTTGTGCCGAAGTTTGTGAATGAAGCGGAACTGCGTCATTGCGACAGTGAGCGTTCTTACTATGGATTCGACGGTGCGCGGGACTTTCGTGGAGCGCTGCAGTGCGGGTACTATCAGCGGGCCCATCCGCAGACGGATATAGCGAACGCTGTTTATGGGCCGGGAGTTTTGAGCATGTTGTATGCGAACGGCTTGGGAGTGGCGCGCAACTACGACTTGGCGATTCGTTTTGCTTGTGAAAATACGTGGGCTGCCGACGCTGAAATGGAGGGCCGCCTGGGGCATTTGGAGCACATGCGAGATAGTCACTCGACTGCGACTGACTTCGATCTTTGTGACGACGCGACGAGTGGGTTGATGGAAGGGGCCTGTGCGGAGATTGGAGAACGAGAGGCCAAGGCGAAAAGGGAGCAGAAGCTGAAGACCATTTCTGCCGGGTGGTCGCCCGCGACCAAGCAAGCGTTTGTGGGTTTGCAAAAGGCCGAACAGGCGTTTGCGGATGCGCGAGGCAGGAATGAAACAGATTTGAGTGGTACCGGCCGCGCGGCTTTTTCAATTGAGGCGAGCGCCAAAGTGCATGATCAGTTTCTGGCTAACTTGGAACGGCTGGCGAAGGGGTTAGTGCCGGAGGCGTCGGAGGTTGATTATAAAGCTGCGGATGCAAAGTTGAATGCGGACTACCGGCAGATGATGGCGGAGAGGAGCAAGGACAAGCCAGGGAATCCGGGCGAGGTGTTGGTGAGCGGAATTCGGGAGACGGAGCGGATTTGGATTAAGTTCCGGGATGCGTGGGTGGAGTTTGCGAAGGTGGCGTATCCGAAGGTGAGTACGGCACAGGTGGGGACGTGGATTACGAAGCAGAGGATCGGGCAGTTGAAAGATATTGAGTAGGAAGAACGCGGCCGCGCATGGCGCCGC
>PMQB01000282.1 GCA_003169195.1 Bryobacterales bacterium | reverse complement strand
TGATTTGGCGCACCTTTTTGTTAGAGGGCCGCATGTAGCCGATGATGGTTTGGTCGTCTTGGATGTGAACGCAGAGTTTCTGGACGATGGCGCAGCCGCCGAATTCTTCGCGATTTTGAATGGGGGCGTTTTTCGCTGCTTGTTCTTCGCGGATTTCCTCCCACAAGCGCCGTTCTGCGGCCTGCTTGGCGGCTCGCGCTTCGGCTTCGCGGAAGGGGCGCTCGTATTTTTCTTTGGCGAATGCGAATTTCTGGCGTTGTAATTCGGTTTTTTCGATGGCGAGTTTGAGGTGTTCGCGCCAGCGTTCTTGCGCGAAGGCTTCTTTGCGGATGGATTGGAGGTTGGCGAGCGAGCGGCGGAAGGCGCGCTCGGCCTGGGTTTTGTAGCGGTCCATTAAGTTGATGCGGTGGAGTTGTTCGTTGGACCATTTGGTGGGGTCGGGCATCTCGTCGTGGAGAGTCGCCTCGTAGAGATTGTGGGTGCGGTGCCGGCGGGAGAGCATCCAGCGGGCATGAACGGATTCGGTGACGATGTGGGCGTCTTGCGCGGTGGCGGGTTGATGAGTGGCGAAGGCTTCGTCGAGTTCGCGGTAGTAGTCGGCGGGGTTCTCGCCGGGGATGAAGAGGGTTTCGGAGGCTCCGCCGTGCATGAGGGAATTGAGGCTGGAGATGGCGTAGGGGTGCAGGGACGCTGGGGGTGCGGTGCTGCTGAATTGTTGCGTGTTCAAGGGGTACCTTTGCTTTCTGAAAGCTTGGCTTTCGAGACCAGGATGAATTCTTGACAAGCGGAGTTTTGGGGGATTTCCTTGTAAGTTATTGAGGTGGTTGAGGAAATAAAGTTGGGGTGGGCTGTGATTGATATGAGATTGTCCGTTTTCTAGTTGAAACTGTGCGACGAAAACTAGAAGCTATGATGCCACGCTGGCAGNNAGAAGGGCGAGTTAGTGGAGAGCAGGAGTTCAGGAGGGGGAAATTGGGGATGGTCTTCCATGTGCGATCGGTCTGGTGCAGGGCGTTCGTTGGTGTGAATCCGCGAGGTTTCCGAAACGGGATTTTGGCTTCTCAAGCCGGGTCATTTGACGGCTGGATCGCGTATCGAACTTCTGATAAAGCTGTCGTGTTATCAAAACGGCGGTGGGCGGAGCTGGCGGAGCAACGGCCGGCTTCGGATGCTCAGTGAAAAGGGAACGCCTGCGCGACTGTTGGCAAGTCAATGCCCGAGACAGCGATAGGACCGTCGGGTTTCAATTCGATTTCGTACTCCCCTTCCTGAGGAATCACGTCGGGAAGCCGACCGTCCGCCAGCGCGCGCAAAACGGGCAATGGATCGGCAGAGAAATGAACAAGCCTAGACTGACCATCGCAAAGCGTTCGCAAGGCGGCGCGTTCGAACTCAAACACTTTTTGGAACCAAGGCACGCGCAAGTTTTTCGATAAAAGAAACGAGAAGAATCCGTCGGCTTCGGAGCCAGCATACTGCTGCGGCGGGAACTTAGACCAATAGTCCTGCAGAATCGCTCGAAAAATATCGGGCGTCAGCGCTTGCATGAGGAGGCGAGACGTGAGACGGTAAACCGAAACGACCATGGACGCGCGGAATTCTCTGACTAACTCGCGGACTAGAGGGACGCCCTGATCCTGGATCATAGACTCCTCCAAGCTGTTGACCGGTGTGCGCCCAATTGCCATTCTTCCCAAACTCTGTTCCCAGTCTTGTACGGTGGGCCCACATTCGGCTTTGTCGGCGGATCTTGGTGTGCGCGCCCTCGATACGGAAAGCGACCTACCACGTAGATCCCAGAGGGAGCGAATGTCCTCGAGCTGTTGCCGGACAGCTGTTAAGCCAAACGTTGGCAAAAAAGACGGGAACATTTCAAAGATGATTGCCTTGAGGTTCGGTAGATGAGGAACAACGTCGCGGCAAATCTCGAATAACGGTTCCGGGATAGCGCCTGAGTGGGCGTCCAGCCAGAAGCCATTCATCTCGAATCCGCCGGCGAGATGAATCTCCCAGACACTCTCAAGGGGAATCTGCGAGATGAACTTGTCGATAGACTGCCGACCGTTGCATTGATTGCAATAGACGTTGTGTAAATCAAGCAGTATGCCACACCCGGCAGTTTCCGCTAACTCGCCGACGAAGTCACCATCTGGAATCTCATCGCTGCGAGGTTTTAGATAGTTAACTCCGGTTTCAATGGCGAGCGGAACGCCGAGACCGTTTTGTAGGCGCGAAATCGATTGTCTGTATATTTCAAGGCCAGAGGCCGTCTGGCGCGGAGGTAGAAAAAAGCCCGTAAAGAAATCGGAAACCATGTTGAAGGCTAAGTGCTCACTGGCCCAAGGAGCATTTAGCTTGTGAACGGCCCTTTGTAAAAGGGGGAGCTGTAACTGCAGGGTATCGGCGCTGCCGCCAACTGGCGTGCCGATGCTGTGGATCAGCTTGCGCCCGGGAAGCGCCGCCAGATGGTCATCGACATCGGAACGCGCTTCGATCACGCCTGGACAAGCAGGGTTCTCAATCCAAGTCGTTTGCGGCTCTATTTCTAGAACATCGACTAGGCCAGGTTCGGAGGCGAGTAGAGGCTCGAGGCCGGATGAATATATGAGGCCGACCCCGAGCTCCGGGAGGCCGTTATTGGCCGGGAGTTGCACCGTAGCGCCGCACTTGCCCGTCGTCACCTACGCCGACAAATATTACTTCGTTCAAATAACTGACGTCGAAACCTGAGTGGCAAGGCAGGCAACCCAACTGCCCATTGATCTTGTCGATGGCCGAGTACACCTGGTCGATGTTAAAGGCGGCTTTGCCTTGAAATCCGACCGTCACATTCCACGGACTGGGTTGAGGTGTGGCCACCCGCCAGGGCGACGGATTAGGATTATCTCGAAACTCGCCTCTGGCGTCAAAACTGAGTTCGCGCTCTTGCGAGAAGTGGCAATCGGCGCCAGAAAAGCAGGATCTGCAACCTATCCGGTCCACTAACGAAGCAATGGTCGACTTAAGAGCTTCCGCATTGTAGGCGATGCTAGCGGGGAGACTGATACGAACCGGGCCTCTGGCGTGAGGTGCGGTTTTGGTAACGGAACTTGAAGCCATAACGAATTCCTCGATTTCTGGGTTGGATCGTGCAGGCGCGACCGCAGCTAAAGCCGGGTTTGTGAACTGCAATGGCGAAGACAGATTATCAGTGGTGGCGGCGGAATGCAATATGTGTTTTATCGAGTGTCACCTATTTCTCGACCGCACGGAAGTTGGCGCCATCCGCACACTTGGGTCGTTATTTCTGCCTCAGCCTAAAACCTTCCTTTGGGTGCCTTTGTCCGTCAAATGGGAGTACCCGGGGAACAGGAAGCCCGGCAAAGTTGCTAGGCAGTTTAGTTTGCAATGGTTCGAGTTAGATGGGTCACGCTCTTTATAAGCCACATTACATTTGTAGCGTTGTGTACATATAGAACTCCGAGTACAAGAAAAAGACTTGGCAAGTCCTTGGGATATTGACATAACTCAGGGGCAGTGGTTGTATTTTCGGCAATTAACAGTAACATCAGGGCACATTCAGACGACCCAAAGGATTCAAAAGAGGCGTCGGTACAACAGCATGCCCTTGTTGAGGAATTAATGGCTGGGCGACCCAGCCTTCACTGGCCAAAATTGTCTGTTTACTCGGTAACAGCTCGGAACCAAGCAATAGTCACGTTTACTTCTCAGACCCGGTAACAGAATATGTGGAGTTTCCTACATAGAGATACTTCACAGCCGAACGTGCCTACTGGGTGTGTTTTTCGGCCCGAGTTGTGGGTTGCGGTGGACCGTCCCTGGTTAGTAGGGGTTTTTGCTAGCCGTGCTTGTGGCGTTCAGGCAATGAATAAACGGGACTTAGGCGGGTAAGAAAAGAAAAAGACGATTAGGGAGCGGCTTTGAGCAAGGGCAAGTAGTCGGCGCTTTCGGCGATGTTGTTGTGGCCGACGTGGGCAATTTGGTGGAACGTGGCCACGCCATTGGGGAAGCGCGTGCAGAGTAATTCGGTGCTGGCGCGCGGAATGACTTCATCGTTTTCGGCGGCGATGATCAAAGTGGGAGCGGTGATGCTTGGGGCGTAGCGCCACGATTCAAACTTATCTTGCAGAAACCAGCGAACCGGTACGTATGGGTATTGAGAAGCGGCGATTTCTTGCAGGCTGTCGAAGGGTGTGACTAGGACTAAGCGCGAGACTGGGCGTTGACTCGCGAGATAGACGGCGACGCCCGTGCCGAGACTGCGGCCGATGACCGTGACCTGCGGATGTTGTACGTGAACTTGATCAAAGAGTGCGAGCGCATCGGCGAAGAGCGCCTTTTCTGTGGGCTTGCCCGAACTGCCGCCAAAGCCGCGGTAGTGCATCAGGTAAATAGCGCTATCGGCGAATGTTTCGGAGAAGCCGGGCATGTTGTAGGAAACATTTTCAGCATTGCCGCCAAAGTAGATCAAGGCGCGCGGCGTGTCCTTTGGGCGGACCGAGACGAGAACTCCCGAAGGCGCGGGTGGCATGAGACTCATGGAGGTTGTGTCATCGTTGGGCGATTTGGGGCGCGGGTAATAGATGAGAGATCGCTGGAAGAAAAAGAGTCCGGCGCAGAGGGCGAGATAGCCGATGATGATTACGGAAAGGATTAGACGAAGGTAGAGCGGCATCGGAGCGGTGACCCTGGGTGGATTCTAGCATGCGAGACAATGGGCACAGTTTCTTATTGAACATTTGAGTTTCGGGAAAGGGAACCTTGGCCACATCGTTTCGCGGGCCGAAGAAAAAAGTAACGTATTACCTTCTGTGCTTCTCAGTCATAGGAGTGCTGGTTGCGGCGGCTGATGAGTATGGCCGTCGTTTCCTGACATTCGAGGAAGCGCGCGAGATTGTCAGCGCGTTCGCGAGTTCGGGTGCGCCCATCGGCGAACTGCCGGATGCCGGCTCGTGGAGCCACTGGATCGAAGCGTGCGATAGAGACATTCGAGAGCGGGTCAATCGTGGCTATGAAGACTCAATCAGCAATTTGATTTTGTATGGCACAACGTTTACGACGCGGCCGCGTCTGGAGAGTACCAATGAAGCAGTGACCGGAGAAGGCGTCTTGACGGCCGCGGGCCGGGAACGCGTGGGTGATTTTGCCGCTGCGCTTGCGCGCAATCCGAAAGGCGAGCGGCTGCGCTTTGCTGCCAGTTTTTTCAGCGGGCGCGGAATCACTGGCGCCAAGGTGCAGCCGGTACTGGAGGCGAATCTAACCAGGTTCATGGCGGAACAGCGCCAATATCAGAGTACGCTTGAAACGGCGGGTAAGGCGAGTGACCCAGGGCAGCTTTTGTTTACGCGCAGCACGCTGTACCAGGAACGCGGGCTTTCTGTGGACACATCTTTGTTTCCGAATTACGCGCTAGAGGATACGCTTCGCGCGATGCTGCGCAAAGGCGCACTGACGGCTGGCGGGATTCGCAGCGTGGCTATCGTCGGTCCAGGTTTGGATTTTGCGGACAAGCGCGGCGGCTACGATTACTATCCTCTGCAAACCATTCAACCGTTTGCGATGTTGGAGGCGGTTGCGCGTTTAGGGTTGGGGGCAGCGGACCAGGTAGAGGTGACCGCGTTTGATTTGAATCCGGCGGTGCTTTCGCACATTCGCGAAGCGGCGGAGGGGGCACGGGCGGGGCATGTGTATACGATTCAATTGCCGCGCGATTCGCAGGTAGCGTGGAATCCGGAAGCGGTGGCTTATTGGAAGAACTTCGGCGCAGTGATTGGGCATGATGTTCCTCCGATTGCTGCGCCGGCACTGTTCAAGGGCAATCTGGAAGCGCGGGCGATTACAGTGAAGGCGGAATATGTGGCGCGGCTGCGCGCGGTTGATCTGGATATCGTCTCGCAAACTTCGGATCAGGAGCCAGGCAAGGGGTTTGATTTGGTGGTGGCGACGAACATACTTGTTTACTACGATCTGTTCCATCAAGCTTTGGCGAAAGCTGCGATTGCGCGGATGATGAACCCGGGCGGCGTGCTGCTGGTGAATCATGCGTTGCCTTCGCAGCCGGCGAGTTTGTTGGAGTATTTGGGGAAGAGAAGTGTTTCGTATACGGCGGGTGCGGGGTATGGGGATGATGTGGTGGTGTATAGGCGGAGGAAGTAACGACCAGGAGAGTTCGGTCGAGCGGTGAAGTCCTAGAGTGCGGCCAAGCGGCCGCGCATGGCGCCGTCCAAAGCTGTTACACAGGCATAGCAACGCGCTTCAACTCGTCGGTCAAATGCTGCGAGAGGTCTTCTTCAAGCTTCCCGCCGGCTTGCGTGACGTAAAAGACGTCGATTGCTTTATGGGCCTCGGTATCCACCAACACCAGTTCGATATTGCAGCCAGCGGCTGAGATGGCGGATGTCAGATCGTACAGCAGACCGGGCCGGTCTTCGCCGACGAAATCGATGAGCGTGCACTCATCGGAGGCTTCATTATTAAAGCGCACGGAAGGCATAATCTTCGATCCGCTTGAAGGACGCGGCTGCGAACGGCGCTGCTTGATCAAATCGGCCACAGTCAGCGAATCGCGCAGTACGCATTCGACCGTCCATTCGAGGCGGCGCACTTCGTCGGGATTCAGATCCAGGTTGCGCATTGGATCGCTGAAGCGAATCAGGTCCAAAATACAGCCGTGACTATTGGAAGATGCTTCGGCCTTCAGAATATTCATGCCGCGGCTGGCCAGCGCACCGCAAAGTTTGGCAAAAATGCCGGTGTGGTCGGAAGCTAGAACTGTGAGCAAAAATGCGCCTGAATCTTGGGTGATGCTTACCGCCACTCCGTCTTTGCGGCGCTTCTGATCGAGCTCAAAATGGCGGTGTACCTGCGCAGGTGTGTGGGTGCGCAAATAACGAGTGGGGAAGCCTTGCAGAAATTGCACAATCTCGGGCGGTTCGCCGGCGGCGAGCGCGGCACCTTGTTCGCCGTCGATGCGATTGGCGATGAGCTCGCGCGTGAGTTGCTCTAAGCCGGCAGAGTAAACGCGCCAGAGTTGCTCCAGACGCCAGGGTGTCATAGCCGTGGGATTGACGGCGCTGATGTCCGCGTAGGTCAAGAGCGCGAGACGGCGGAGGTCTTCCTGGGTGGGGATTTGGGAGCTGAGGAAACGGCCCGTGGCGGGGTCGTCCAGATCGCGGCCGGTCATGACTGAGGAAAGATCGAGATGATGCGCGATGAGAAAGTTGATGACTTCGCGATTGGGCGCGGGAACGGACAGCCGGTCAAAGACATCGACAGCGGCTTGGAGCGAGCCTTGCACGTGATCGCCGGGAAGAGTGCCCTTGCCGACGTCATGCAGCAAGAGAGCGAGTCGCAGAGTGGCGCGGTCTTCCTCTTCGAGCAGCAATCCGCGGAAGCGAATCGATGCGTCGGTGCGGATGCCGAGCTGATCTATGACTTCGACGGCGACGATGGAGTGCTCATCGACGGTATAGCGGTGATAGAAATCGCGGACCACCAGACATTCGACGGTGTTCCATTGAGGAATGGCGGCCGTGAGCAAGCCGGTTTCTTGCATTTGCCGAAGAGCCATGGCGACATGCGGCTGCGAAAAAAAATCCTTCCACGCGGCCCAGCGCGGAGGATCGTTCTTGAATCGCGCGGGCAGAGCCGCATCGTTCGTGATGCGGCGTTGCGCATCCCAGGAAAGGGGAATGCCATGGCGCGCCACAAAGGTAAAAAGGCCCAGGACGCTTTGTGCGGAGCCCAATGTGCTTGCCGGGTTGCGGAGAAACACGCGCTCGTGGGCGACAGTAAATTCGCTGCTTGATAGGCGGCCGCGCCAATCGCGAAACTGGCGCGCCAGCGAAGGGTCTTTGGTCTCGGCAAATTCCAGCGCATGCAAAGCCGCTTGATAGACTTGCCGCGCATGGCGGTAAAACAGACGCATCCACTCGGCGGGCTCAGCCGACGCATCCATCCAAAATGCTGTAATCTTATCTTGCAGTTCGAAGCTGAGCAGGTTGTTATCGCGCTTGCTCTGGTTGTGCAGAAAGCAGCGTACCGCAGTGAGGAATTTCTTCGCGCCTTGGATCTCTTCCAGTGCCTCCCGGATACGGCCCTTATCTTGCGCGAGAAGTGCCAGCCAATGGAGTAAGTGAATATCGCGAAAGCCGCCGGGCGCTTCTTTGATATTTGGTTCCAGGTGATAAACGGTGTTGTTGAATTTTGTGTGGCGTTTGCTGGCCATGTCGGCCAGTTCGCGGATCAGGCGGTTTTCGTTCTTCTGATAGAAGGCAGGCAACCCGGCCGCCAAGCGCTGATACAAATCGGCATTGCCGTAGACGAAGCGCAAATCGAGTAAGCTGATGTGCAGTTCAATATTCTGCTCATGCAGCCGACAACATTCCGCCACTGTGCGAACGGATTGGCTGGCGTGGAGGCCTGAATCCCAAACCACGCGCAAAAAATCGCTGAGTGGATCTTTTAGTTGCGGCAGGTCTTCTTCGTTGTCGGCCAGGATGAGCAGGTCGATATCGGAATGTGGAAACAACTCTGAGCGGCCATAGCCCCCTACCGCGCAAATCGTAAACGGAATGGAGAGGCGCGGGGTGAGGTTATGGGCAGCGGCATCGGAAATGCTTTGATCCACCGAACGGGTTCGCTGCTCAAGCGAAGCAAGCGCTTGTTCCAAGATCGAACTGCCGGTGTCTCCCGTCGCAGAAGCCGCGTTCACGTCCTGCATCGTTAAAGCGCCAATTCGCCGGTATCGTCGTTACGAATACGAATGGCCTCCGCCACATCGAAGACAAAAATCTTGCCGTCGCCAATCTTGCCGCTGCGCGCCGCGTTGGAAATAGCGCGGGTCACTTCGTCTTTGCGGGAATCGGGCACCACGGTTTCGATCTTGATTTTCGGCAGCAGGTCCACTTCGTATTCCATGCCGCGATAGACTTCCTTGTGTCCTTTTTGCCGGCCGTGGCCGCGCACTTCGGAAATGGTCAAACCGTCGACGCCGATGTTCTTCAGAGCATCGCGTACTTCGTCCAGCTTATGGGGCTGAATAATAGCTTCAATCTTTTTCATTGGTTCCGTCTAACCTTCAAGGTTATAGCCTTCTTCGCCATGCATGCTGAGGTCGAGGCCTTCCACTTCCTGCTCTTCGGTAACTCGTACGCCAATCAGCAGATCCACAATTTTGAGAATGAGGAGCGTGCCGGCAATGGCCAGTCCCCAAGATATCGCGACCCCGATGGCTTGATTCAAAACTTGTGCTGGATTGCCATCGACTAAGCCCAATGGTAACGCTTTGCCCGCGGCATCTTTGAGGGCGTCGTTGATCTCGCGGGTGGCAAAGACGCCAGTCAGAATGGCGCCGAGTGTGCCACCCGCACCGTGGACGCCGAACGCATCCAGCGTGTCGTCGTAGCCGAACTTGCTTTTTACGGCAGTCACCATGAGGAAGCAGAAGATGCCGGCNNAACATGCTGGGCTTGCCGTGTTTGAACCATTCGGCGAGGAGCCAGCCGAGAGTGGCGGATGCCGCGGCGAAATGAGTGGCTACGAATGCGCTGGTTGCGAGAGTGTTCGCGGCTACTGCGCTGCCCGCGTTGAAGCCGAACCAGCCCACCCACAGAAGGCACGCACCGATCATGCTGAGGACTAGACTGTGCGGCTTCATCGGCTCTTTCGGATAGCCGACGCGTTTGCCCAAGTACAGAGCGCAGACCAGCGCGCTGACGCCCGAAGTGATGTGAACCACTGTGCCGCCGGCAAAATCAAAAGTCGGAATTGATCCGCCGAGAAAGGCGTTCAGCAAGCCGCCTTTGCCCCAGACCATGTGCGCCATTGGGAAATAAATGAGTGTTGACCACAAACAGGTGAACAGGAGCATGGCGGAGAATTTCATCCGTTCGGCGAACGCGCCCGAGATGAGCGCCGGCGTGATGAT
>PMQB01000320.1 GCA_003169195.1 Bryobacterales bacterium | reverse complement strand
GTGCAAAGTGACGAAGGGCGGGACCGCTTAGATTGCGAGCCGTCAACCAATATTTGCGAGTGGCGGGAACGACGGTGCGGTGGGTGAAGACGTTGAAGTTAGAGGCTTCGATGCGGACGAGGATTTCGCGGTAGACGTCGGAAGCGATTTTGACGGCGAAGCGGCCGCGTTGGTGAAGTAGTGCGATGCCGGCGTTGCCTTTTTCGTAGTAGGAACGGGCGCGGTTGGCTTGGAACTTCATCAGTGCCTCGAACTCGGGCGTGCGGCGATGGGCGCGCAGATCTTCTTCGCTGTAGTTGAAGCGGACCATGTCTTCGCGCGGAATGTAGATGCGATTGCGGCCGAGGTCTTCGCCGACGTCGCGCAGAATGTTGGTGAGTTGGAGAGCGATGCCGAGATCGATCGCGTAGGGAGTGGCCTTGTCGCGGTCTTCTGGATTTTCGAAGCCGATGACCCAGCACATCATGAGACCCACCACAGATGCGACGCGGTAACAGAAGACGCGCAATTCCTCAAAGGTTTCGTAGCGGGTTTGATTCAGATCCATGCGCATGCCTTCGATTAATTCGAAGGGATACTGCATGGGGATTTGATAACGGCGGGCGGTATCGAGGAAAACGGCGAGCACGGGATGGTCGATAGCGCCTGAGTGTTGCGCGAGAGTCAGTTGTTCGGCCCAGGCTTCGAGTTGACGACGACCTTCTTCGATGCTGGGGCATTCGTCGACAAGATCGTCGGTATAGCGGCAGAACCAATAAACAGCGTGCGCGGCTTGCGCTAGGTCGGGCGGGAAAAAACGAGTGGCGAAGTAGAAGCTTTTGGAGCCTTCCGCCGTTGCCTCGGCCGCCTGTTTATATAGCTCCTCTAAGTCATTATTTAACCGAGGCGCTGGCAAACCAGGTTCTCCGCAATTTTGGCTGAGGACAGAACACCGGGAACACCAGCACCGGGGTGCGTGCCTGCACCGGCGAAGAACAGGTTGCGAATATCTTCGGATTCGTTGTGAGGACGGAACCAGGCGGATTGGCGGAAGATGGGTTCGAACGAAAAGCCGGTGCCGAGATAGGTGTTCAAGGTGGTCTCGAAATCGAGCGGTGTCAGGAGCCGCTCCGTTACTAGGTTATCGAGAAGACCGGGTAAATAGTGTTTGTCCAAGAACTGCATGATGGCGTTACGGAAAAGAGGTGCGCGTTGGCGCCAGTCGATGCCGCTTAATTGGTTGGGCACGGGTGCGAGGACGTAGAAGCAATCGTTGCCGGGAGGCGCCATGGTGGGATCGGTGGCGGTGGGGCGATGCAGGTAAAGGCTGAAGTCACCAGAGAGAAGTTTTTTGTCGAAGATGTCGGTGAGGAGTTCTTTATATCGCTCACCCAGGATGATGGTGTGATGCTTGATGTTCGGGTATTGCTTGCGCGTACCGAAGTAGATGACGAAGAGGGACATGCTGTAGCGCATGCGCTTGAGGCGGGAGGCGGTGTATTTGGGACGGTCTTGCGGCTCAACCATTTTGAGATAGGTGTTCGCCACATCGGCATTGCTGACGACGGCGTCGGCCGGGATGGTTTCGCCAGCGGCGGTCACGACCCCTTTCGCCGTGCGATTTTCGACCAGCAGTTCAGCTATTGGCGTCGAGAGATGAGTATTGCCGCCGAGTTCGGTGAAGAGTTTGCCCATGGCGGCGATAATGGCGCCGGTACCGCCAATAGCGTAGTGAACACCCCACTCGCGTTCGAGGTAATGGATGAGCGCGTAAATAGAAGTGGTTTGAAACGGATTGCCACCGACGAGCAGCGGATGAAAACTAAAGACGCGGCGCAGCAGAGGATCTTTGATGTAGCCGGCTGCGAATTGGTAGACCGTTTTGTACGACTGCAGGCGGATCAGATCTGGCACCACGCGCAGCATGTCTGAGAATTTCAAAAACGGCTTGTCGGAGAGCTCTAGAAAACCTGTTTGAAAAACGGCTTTCGCGTGCTGGACTAAGCGGCGATAACCATCGAGATCGTTCGGCGCGAATTGGCTGATCAGCTTTTCCGTTTGCGCTTCATCGCGACCGTATTCGAACCAGCGTCCGTCATGGAATTCGATTCGATAGAAGGGGTCGACGGGAACCAATTTGAAGTAATCATCAGGGTTCTTCCCTGCTCCCGTGAACAGTTCGGAGAGCAAGAAGGGCGCGGTGATGACGGTAGGGCCGCCGTCGAATTTGAAGCCGTCTTGTTCGTAAAGGTAGGCGCGGCCGCCGAGTTTGTCTCGCGCTTCGAACAAATCGACTTGATAGCCGCGGGTTTGCAGGCGGATCGCTGTGGCAAGGCCCCCGAAGCCGCTGCCGATCACGCTGACGCGTTTTCTAACGGACACGGGCGGCCGAAACGCGAGCATGCAGGTAATCGATCAAATCTTCGAGCGGGCGGGAAGCAGCGCCAAAGGGCCGGACAGCAGCGCGCAAAGTGCAGAGCTTTTCTTCGAAGGGTTCGGGGCTAGCGAGCTCACCATCGAGCAGATCGTCACTCATTTGAAACGCCAGACCGAATTCGCGGCCAAAGCAATTCAGCAGAGCTTTTTCGTTGGCTTCTAAGTTCGCTAGCAGCGATCCAGCCTTCACCGCCAGACTGAACAGCGGGACAGTTTTGAGTTCCGAAATTTCGCACGAGGATTGGGGCGACGAGGTACGTGGCAATTGCAAGTCGAGGGCCTGTCCAGCGATCAGGCCGGAGCAATCCATACTGCGCAGGAGCGCGAGTTGAAACTCGATGAGGCGGGAGCGGTACTCGTCATGGCCCGGGGTTTCCAGAATGCTACGGGCGGCGAGAGCCACTAGACCAAAAGCTGCCAGAACAGCGGTCGCTTCGCCAAATTTGACGTGGACCGACGCTTTATCGCGGCGATAAGGGGAATCGTCCATGCAGGGCAGGTCATCCACCACGAGCGAGGCGCAATGCAGCAGTTCTACGGAGGCGGCGAGACGCAAGGCCAGATCAACCGGGGCTTGCACCATGTGGGCCACGCGCAACGCCAGAATGGGACGGATTCGCTGCGCGGAACCAAGCACCGCGTAGCGCATTGCATCGTGAACAATGCTAGTGCCGCTAGATCCCTCCAAAGAAAGCACTTGACTGAGGAAAGAGTCGACGGTGAGGCGCTCCGAGTGCAGATCAGCCGTGGAATCGAGAGTCATTAGTATTCTGTGAGATTCAGGTTGAGGTGGGCTGGAGACAAAAGTTTTTATCCTCAGCTAAAATTCGCCCGAGATTAACAATCATAAACATGTAGGACTAGCCGTAAACCACAATACCAGTTCGAACGTTCTAGTATCGAACCGGTACCACTGCTGTATTGCTAGGGGCAGCGGATCGAGTTTCGTATCCAAAGAGGATGTGAAGGGAGTTCTATGCAAATATCCGCGTCTATGCGCTTCGCCGCGGCTGTGACGATGTCGACATTGCTTTGTGTCGCACAAGTGACACCAAAGGCGACTGGGGGCGGTCCAGGACCGCAGGGGGCGCCGCTACTATCGGCGACGGCAGCAGCCCGAATACTGGAACAGGCTACTTGGGGGCCTACGCCAGCATCGGTTGCCGCTTTGCAGGCACAAGGGTTTCAGGCGTGGTTTCAGAGTCAGTTGACTGCGCAGATCACGACTTATGCGAATTTACCGATGCTCGGTCCTGATGGAAAGGCGTTCAGCAACATGTCGAGCGTTCAAGTGCCATTCTTCGAGAATGCACTGTATAATCCCGATCAACTGCGGCAACGAGTGGCGTTCGCGCTGAGTGAGATCTGGGTGGTTTCGAGAGATGGCACGATTGGGTACGCGGCAGCTTTTCCGCCGCTGATGAACATCTTCCAACAGGATGCGTTCGGGAGCTACCTGCAACTGATGAAGGATGTGACGCTGAACCCGGCAATGGGCCAATACCTGGACATGGTGAACAACCATAGGGCCAATCCGCCGGGGGTCCCGAACGAGAATTACGGGCGCGAATTGATGCAGCTCTTTACCATTGGCTTGGATAACTTGAATATCGACGGGACGATCGCCAATTCGACTCCGACCTATCCGCAAAGCACTGTGGACGCGATGTCGAGGGCACTTACCGGCTGGACGTATGCACCCACCGCGCAGGGCGCACAGGGGCCGAACTATTTCTTGCCCATGGTAGTGCAGTCAAACGGCACACAGCATGATACAGGCTCGAAGATTTTGACGTTCACGAATCCGACCGGCCCTCCCACTACGGTGACGCTGGCCGCTAATAATACCGCAGAACAAGATTTGGATGGCGCCTTGGGGGCGTTGATGGCAAACCCGAACATGGCACCGTTCATCTCAAAGCAGCTGATTCAACACTTGGTTACCAGTAACCCAAGCCCTACCTATGTGAGCGACGTTGCCAAAGTGTTCAATTCAACCAACGGCAATTTGCAAGCGGTTGTGCAAGCGATTTTGACAGACAATGAAGCGCGCGCCGGAGATACGTCAATAAGCAACGATCTGCCGGGGTTTGGCCATCTTCGCGAGCCGGTTTTGCTGTTCATGAATTTGCTCACCGGACTGAATGGCACCATTTACGATTCGTCGACTCTCTACAACTACACAGCGGGTCTAGGGCAGAACTTGTTTTACTCGCCCAGCGTATTCAGCTATTTCTCGCCCAGCTACCATGTGGGACCGCTGCTGGCACCGGAGTTTCAGCTGCATAACACGCAAACGACGGTGACGCGCGCCAACTATAT
The DNA here is from genome assembly GCA_003169195.1 of Bryobacterales bacterium. GTDB lineage: Bacteria > Acidobacteriota > Terriglobia > Bryobacterales > Bryobacteraceae > Bog-105. Next base: position 13,225 of record PMQB01000320.1, on the reverse strand, counting down.
CTATTCACTGATCTACAACGGCAAACTTGACGCCAACACGCTGTTCGACATTTCGGCTTTTGTGACAGCCGCTGGAACGTCTACCGCTGCGCTTGAGACAGCGATTAACAACCAGTTTTTCCACGGGCAGATGACATCGGCGTTACAGACGGCCATCACGAATGGAATTTCTGGGATGACAACTCCGACAACGAAGGCGCAGGCAGCGCTTTATATCGCTCTTACTTCGGGCGAGTTTCAGGTTATTCACTAAAGGCAAAAGGATCAAAGGAGAAAATATGCATTCACGTCGCAGATTTATAAAGATAGGCGCGGCCTCCGTCGGTTCGCTCGCCTTACGTAATTTCGGATTGTTGCCGGCGATGGCACAAAGCGCGCCGGGCGGTTATCAGGCACTGGTTTGCGTGTTCATGTACGGCGGGAACGATTCAAACAACATGATTATTCCTGAGAGCCAATACACCGCGTATCAATCGATTCGCGGGACGAATAATCTGGCGCTGCCGACAACGGCTCTGACCGCACCGATTGCGGATAAGAGTGGTAACGGCTACTATTTCCACGGCAAGATGCCGTTGCTGGCCGGTCTGTTTGGATCGGGAAATCTGGCGGTGGCAGCCAATGTTGGTCCACTTCTCAAACCAGTGCTGAAGTCACAGATAGGCACTCCCGGGTACTTGCCTAATAATTTGTTTTCGCATTCCGATCAGCAGTATGAATGGCAAACATCGGATTCAACCGAACTGATCAACCCAGCTTATGGCTGGGGAGGCCGTGCTGCTTCGTTGGTGCAATCGCTGAACTCAACCAACTTTCCGACGTTGATGTCGTTGTCAGGCAACGATTTATTTGGTCAGGGCTCCACTGATCAAATTGAACTGAACCCGGGCGGCAACCTGAACCTAACCGGATTTGATTACACGCTGAAGCAAGCGCGCAGTGCAGCAATGAACAACTTGCTAACTACGGAAACTGGTCTGAGCCTGGTGGACGACGCTAACGGCGTGATGTCGCAATCGATAAGCAACGCAAAAGCATTGACGACTGCGCTGACCGGCATCACACTGAACACTAACTTCACGGCAGCCAGTGGCAGTCTTGGCCAGCAACTGAAGCAAGTGGCCTTGATCATGAAGGGAAATCAGACGGGCGCGGGACTCGGCATGAAGAGGCAAATCTTCTTCTGTTCGCTGGGCGGATTCGATACCCATACGGGGGAATTGGAAGCGCACAACAACCTGTATCCGCAACTGGACGCGGCTATCAGCACGTTTTGGGCGGCGCTCGCTGAATTGGGATTACAGCAGAATGTTGTGCTGTTCACCGAATCTGACTTCAGCAGGACTATGCAACCGACGACAACGGATGGCAGCGACCATGCCTGGGGTAGCCATCACATGGTTGTGGGCGCGCAGGGTTCGTTGATTGGACAGACAGTTTATAACTCGTTCCCGACCTTCCAACTCAACGGCCCGAACGATTTCGACGGTCGAGGACGTTGGTTGCCGACTGCCGCGGTTGACGAGTATGGGGCTGCCTTATGCCAGTGGTTCGGCCTGACGCCACCCCAAATTGCTACGGTATTCCCCAATCTGACAACCTTTACCAATGCTCAAAAGAATCCGCTGAACTTTTTCGGATTGATCACTTAGACCGAGTTTTTTCCGGAGGGGGCTGCCGGCGATCCCAAACCAGGTAAGCAGGCTTGGTTTGAAGAACCGGCAGCTTTTTTTGGTGGCTACCTTAAAGACCGGACATCCAGCCACGCCGCAGCAGATCGGGCGGCACGCTCGAAAGATAGGGTTTGATGTCTAAAATTGGTGTGCCATCGAGTATGTCCACTCCGCGCACGTGCAGCTGCGTGCCCGCGCGGCTTTGGAGTTCAACAACGGTAAGTCCGATTGGATTGGGGCGCCTAGGTGATCGTGTTGCGAATACGCCGTGGACGCGGTTGTCGGTGGGCGGGATGCCCTGGAGTTCAAAGCCTTCTGCGCGATCAAACACCCAAATAATGAACAGGTGAGAAAAGCCTTCAATGTCTAAGAGTCCGGGCTCGAATTCGGGATTGATTTCAAGAATGCCAGACGCGGTATGTTGAGCGCCGGGCCCCTTAGGAATCTGCTTAGTATCGGAGTAGGGAGTTTTGGCGTGGCCGATGGGCTGCATGGTTAGCATGACGATACCCCTTCATTGTTAACCGTACACGGAATGCTGGACTAAGGATGAGCTGAGCCTGTTGAAAACGACGCGTTAAGCCGATGAGTTCGCTGGGTGGCCACTCTCACAGGTTGTGGGAGAGCCCAGGAACTTTCATGAAAATCCGCCGGCTCCTGATTTTTGCTTTGTGCACGTTCGCCGTAGGTCTGACGCTGCGCTACGGAATCCGTAAATTTAGCGTATTTGGGTCGATTGGTGGGCACACTGCGCCGTTAAAGGAACCAATCCCCGCGTATACGAGAGCGCTGCGTCCAAATTATCCATATTCCATCATTCCGGGAGGGGCATATTCAGCAGATGAGTTGCGCTATGCCGATCAAGAAGACCCGGTGGTGAAGGAACACTATGCAGACTTCGATATGAAGAAGGCGCATATGGTGCAACTGACTGACGATCGGTATCAATATGTTTCATATCGCCTGAAGAAAAGGGTGTTCTGGACAAAGAAGAAGTTGCGGATACCTAAGGGAGAAGTGCTGCTCACGGATGGCGGAAGCTGGGCGCGTGCGCGTTGTGGCAACCGTTTATCGGATAAGCCACAAAAAATGGTGAGCAACGAAGAACCGCCGACTAAGGATCTTGCGCTGCCGCCGATGCAACTAGGAACGTCGTTCGAGCTAGCAGAGAACCCGCCGTTGAGCCAATACTCGGCGATGCCGCCGGGAATTGCCGACAAGTTTCCACCGGTTTTGCCGCCGAACGATGCGCCACCGCCGCCTGAATTGCCGCCACTTGTCCCAGTGATTCCGATCACACCCGTGCTGCCAGGATTGCCGCCGATATTTCCGCCGCCAGTAAGGCCGCCTTGCAACCCCCCAACCGGCAACCCGCCAGTCATGCCACCGTCGGGGCCGCCGATCGTAGTGCCTCCGCCGGGTAACCCGCCACCGATTTCGACTGTGCCAGAACCGAAAGCCGTCTATCTGTTTTTGGTTACGTTCGTGTTATCGCTTTATGGCTTGACACGGATGATACCGGCGAACGAGAAGGTGGAGTCGCCAAGTGACGATGAAGGGCACAAATCGTAGCGCCAGCGAGTGATCTGCCCACTCGCCTTCCAGCGCCCACCNNTCCAGCGACCACCAGAACTGACGATAAAAGAGTACTTTACATTACAAAGCCAAAGTGTCACAATCGAGATATGAAATTTGCCGCTGTTCTCTATTGGTGGCAGCATCGTCGCCGCTTACAGGAGGTGGGATACTCGTTAGCGAGCTTTTGCGCCACCGTGAATACCTACTTGAGAAGTGTGACGAAAGACGCTGCTCAATCTGCGGCGAGAGAGAAGACCTCTCGCCCCGAAAGTCACAACGTTTTTTCGCGCAGTGAATTGCGAGCGCGCTGGTAAGAACGGACCGTTAGACTTGCGGCTCGATGGCCGTCCGATTGCGGCGCATTGCGAAAAAGCCGAACACCAGAAGACTGATACCGACGAGGGCAAAGGTGCGCGGCTCAGGAGCATTGGCCAACTCGATGATCATGTTGTTGTAATCCTGATTGCCATTGTTGGTGTCATCGATGCCGATAAAAAACTGGCCCGGCGTGCCATTAAAAATGGCAAAATGCTGGTTTGTGTCGGCAACCTGCGCCGTGCCCCCCACGCTCTTATTGCCGGTGGAGTTCATGAACCAGAAATAGTCGGCCGTGCTGCTTTGGATGTTTTCCAAATAAAGGCCATAGCTGCCATTCGGGGTAAACGTAGCAGCTTGACCAACGGCGTCCGATTTTGAAGTCCAAAGCGGGGTAAGCGCGCCAATAGTGCCATCGGGGTTGATCTGATACCAACCGAAGACGTTGTAGCCAGGGTTTGCGGCTGTGCCGAGTTGATTGGTAAGTTGTCCCACCAGAGATACAGTAACCGCTTGCCCACTGTTCTGAAAGGCCATATTCTGAACTGCCGCGCCAGTGGCTGTGCCGTAGTAGTTAATTGCTCCAGGCGGAGTTGCAATCGCGCAGCCGCCACTTCCCACTAAGCACCAACCGATATTCGCCGTGGGACCATCGCCGGAAAAGTTATTCCAATAAGGGCCAGGATGGGCGGGGCTCGTGTAAGTAGGAGCAGAGGCGGGACCTAAAACGGCCGCAGTCCACTGTTGGAATGCTCCACCTGGACCGACCAATGTATCCGCTCTCAGGTTTTGTGAAAGCAAGGTCAATCCGATGATTGAAGCCAGTTTGACAAAGGTGCATTTCATACGATCAACAATTCTCCCTGGGCGCCAAGCTCCAACTGCCGACTACCCAATGATACTAGGAATCTAAGCCAAACTACAACGAAGTACTAAGGCAATTAGAGGCGATTATCTCCTTTCAGTACTATCACTTGCAAAAAGTACCCGCTTAGTACCGTAGTACTGGATGCCACTTTGGAAATGAAGTGACTCGATGCGGAAACGCTGAGGCCCGTCCGAATGCAATAACATGATCTAAGCCATTCCAGGACGGCAAGAAAGATGGGTACACAAAAAAGAATGCTTTCAGAATTGCGTATGCGCGGCCGTGTCAGATGGACGAAGTTGCTGGCGGTTTTCCTGTGTGGCGGGACTTCGCTATTGCTGGCGGATGTGAAGTTGCCGGCGATTCTGAGCAGCCACATGGTGTTGCAGCGTGGGCAGCCCATTCACCTGTGGGGCTGGGCGGCACCGCAAGAGAACGTCGCGGCCGATTTCAACGGGGTACAACAAAGCGCATCAGCCGATCGATTCGGACGCTGGGATCTGTTCCTGCCGCCGCAAGCCGCAGGCGGTCCGTACACGCTGACGGTGAAGGCCGCCAATACGATCCAGTTGGACGACGTGATGGTGGGTGATGTTTGGTTTGCCTCCGGGCAGTCGAATATGGAGATGCCGCTGAGCGGATTTCCCGGCTCAGCGGTGGTGACGAACGGCGCTGAGGAAATCCGCAATGCCAATCAACCGAACATTCGGTTGCTGCTGGTACACCTCAAAGCATCTGACTTTCCGCTGCGCGATTTTGAGCCGACGGCGTGGACCAAGTGCACGCCGGAAACGGCAGCAAAGTTTTCGGCGGTTGCGTATTTCTTTGGCAAACAACTGGCGGAGCACGAACATGTGCCGATTGGTTTGATTGATTCGAGTTGGGGCGGAACGCCGGGTGAAGCTTGGATCAGCATGCATGGGGTTTCGTCGGACTCTTCGCTGATGCCGGTGTTTACGGAGTGGGCGACGTTTGCCGATCAGCAGACGAACCTGGTGGCGACCGTAGAAGCAGAGAAGCAGGAAGATGAGGCGGCCCGCAAAGCGAACCAGCCCATGCCCAAACATGCCTGGCATCCGAATCCGAACTCGTGGCAACCCGCAGCGCTGTTCAATGCGATGGTAGCGCCGGCGCTCGATTTTCACATCAAGGGAGCGATCTGGTACCAAGGCGAATCGAATGCCAGCGTTGAGCGCGCGAATCTATATGAAAAGGTACTACCCGCTTTGATCGCCGATTGGCGCACGAACTGGCACCAGGGAAATTTTCCATTTCTTTTTGTGCAGATTGCGAACTTCAAAGGCGGCACGCAGCAGACCTGGCCAATCGTTCGCGAAGCACAGCGCAGGACACTTTCGGTGGCGAACACGGGCATGGCTGTCACGATTGATATTGGCGATCCGGATAACGTGCATCCTGCCAACAAGCAAGACGTGGGCGCGCGTTTGGCGCTGGCGGCGCGCAAGCTGGCGTATGGGGAAGACGTGGAATATGCGGGTCCGCTTTATCGCGAGGCGGCCCCTGAAGGCCACGGTTTGCGCGTGTGGTTTGACCACACGACGGGCGGTTTAGCGGTGAAAGGCGACACCCTCAAAGGGTTTGAAATCGCTGGAGAAGACAAGCATTTCGTGGGTGCGAATGCGCGCATTGAAGGCGATAGCGTGGTTGTCACATGCGATCAAATCGCGCAGCCTAAGTTTGTGCGATATGGCTGGGCGAACGCGCCGACGGTGAATTTGACGAATGGCAAGGGGCTGCCGGCGTCGCCGTTCACGTCGGAAGATCGCATTCCTAAGCCGTAAGTATCAGCGGCGATTAATTGGAGATTAATTGCGTCTGACCCCTTTTCAATAATGGGGTCAGACGCGGTTAATGCGTGGTTGTCACATGCGATCAAATCGCGCAGCCTAAGTTTGTACGATAGGGATGGGCGAACGCGCCGACGGTGAATTTGACGAATGGCAAGGGGCTGCGGGCGTCGCCGTTCACGTCGGAAGATGGCATTCCCAAACCGTAAGTCTCAGCGGCGAGGACGACGAAAATGGCGCCAAAACACCAGGCCGATTGCTAGAACCGGGATAGCGAAGAGCAAGCCGAGCGGACCGAAGACTAAGCTTCCAAGCAGCAGCGCCGCCAGCACCGGCAATTCCTTCAACCCAAGTGGTCGGCCGATAAGACGAGGCATCAATACAAAAAACTCGATCGCTTGGATGAGCAGCCAGACGCCGAGCACGAGCAAATAACTCTTGAGAGGCGCAGCGGCAAAGTCGAGCGCCAACACGGCCAAGCCAAGCGGGACAAGCGAGCCGATACGCGGGACAATGGCGGCGCATCCGCCGATCACACCGATGACATACCAGTAGGGAACACGAATCGGCCAGAAGGCCACCGCATAGAGAACAGCGAGAACGAGACAGAGAAGAATCTGGCCGCGGACATAGAGACCCAACACACGAAACGATTCGCGGACGGGTCCGGTAGCTGGCGGGATAAGAGAATCAGGCGGCAGAGATTGATTTTAACGCACAGCCTTAGCTGCTGGTCTGGGTTTCGGGACGCTTGGCGTTCTTGAGCATGGTGCGGACTTTTGGACCGAGTTCCATAAACTGATGCAAGCTGGATGGCTTGCGAAAGTAGGCATCCGCACCCAGGTCCATCACTTGCTTGCGGTCACTGGGCGCGTCCGACGAGCTAATGATCAGCACCATGGTTTTCTTCAATTTTGGACTCAAGCGAACTCTTTCCAGAACGGCGCGGCCGCCCACTTTCGGCAAATTCAAATCGAGCAGCACAAGATCGGGACACGCTTGAAGCGAACCAGCATCGATATCATCGATGAAGTCGATGGCCTCGGCGCCGTCTCGCATGATGGAGAGTTCACAAGTGAAATGCGCTTCGCTAAAGGCTTCTTCCACCAGATCGGCATCTGCTGGATTGTCTTCAATCAGAAGAATATGAGGTGTTTGCGTGTTCATTGATTTAAGCCGGTAGAGTAAACAGAAAGGTAGAACCCAGGCCGGGTTGAGATTCGACCCAGATGCGTCCTCCATACCGCTCTACAATTTTCTGACAGATCGCGAGCCCGATGCCGGTGCCAGGATACTCGGCCCTGTCGTGAAGTCGTTTGAAAATGCCAAAGATTTGGGTTTGGAATTCCTTGGGAATGCCGATGCCATTGTCTTCGACGGAAAAACGCCATAGATCGCCATTTCTGACCGCGGAAATCCGCAGAGCCGGCGTCCGTTTGCTTCGGTACTTCAAGGCATTGGAGACGAGGTTTTGAAACAGATGAACGAGCGGGACGGCATCGCCGCGCACCACCGGCAGGTCCGACGTAGTGATTTCAGCGGCTGTTTCCTCGATCGACGTAGCCAGGTTCTTCTTAACGGTTTCGAGGATCTGATTGGTGTCGACAAACTCTTCGGTTGTGCTTGAGGTGCGGGCCGCTTGCGAGTAGGCCAACAGATCGCTAATCAGCATTTCCATGCGATGTGCGCCTTCGATGCAATAGCCGAGGTATTGAGACGCTTTGCCATCGAGCGTGGCGGCGAAGCGTTTCTCCAGCAGTTGACTGTAGATGGCAATCTGGCGCAACGGCTCCTGTAAATCATGGCTGGCGGAATAGGCGAATTGTTCGAGATCGGAATTCGCCTGACGAAGTTCTTCGTTGGAGTGCCGCAGCAAATCGTCGTTCTTCTTGCGGTCGGTTACCTCCTCGGCGATGAAGCTGAAGCGCGGGCGATCGTTCGGACTCAGGCCTAAGTACGTGACGCAGGCGCTGAGCCAGCACTCGCCGCCGGGGCGTGGGTGCTCATACTCAAAGCGGATGGAGGATTCCCGCCCTTGGCTAAGGTTGAACTGCCGCACCCAAAATTCATGAGTGTCCGACGCCATGACTAATTCCTTGCCCGTCAGATCAGAGACACTCTGGCCCTCTTCGCCGAAAAACTTCGCAGTGGCTGAGTTACAGTAGACCGCCCACACACGGCCATCATCAACTTCCACCACACCCATAGCGAAAGGACAACTATCGTAGAAGCTTTGCAGGGTCATCTGGACCTGCCGCAGCGCCTGTTCCGCTTCTTTTCGACGCCTGCTCATGGAGAGGTGAGCTTCCACACGGGCCAAGAGTTCGCGTGCCGTGAAGGGCTTCACCAGATAATCGTCAGCACCTGCGCCCAAGCCTTCTACGCGGCTTTCTTCGCCGGCACGAGCGGAAAGAAGGATCACGGGAATGGTTCTGGTTTCAGTTGAACCGCGCAGCTTGTCGAGCAGTTGGAATCCGTCCACACCGGGCATCATCACATCGCTGAGAATCAGATCTGGGGGTTTCGCTTTGGCCGCGACGAGCGCTTCTTCGCCGTTGGTGGCAGTGACCACTTCATACTTTTTGTTTAACAAGCGCGCCACATATTGGCGGATATCGGCATTGTCATCCACCAGAAGCACCTGCTCCTTGGGGGCATTGGCGGGGCGGGTAGCCAGCGGAGCCGCTGCCGGGGTGGTGGCACTGGCTGCTGGATCAAGTTCGGCAATATCATCCGGGAACCAACGAAGCGCTTCGGCCAAAAAAGCGGCTGACCCACCTGTTCCGCTCGAAACGACCGCCGATGTCGCTCTTAACTTCTCTTTGGGAAGATGCTCGGTGCCGAAAGGAATGCTGATTTTGAAAGTCGTGCCTTGTTCGACCTCGCTGTCCACCTGGATGGAACCGCCGTGCAGGTTTACCAACTCTTGCACCAACGCCAAGCCAATGCCGGTGCCTTCCATGGTGCGGCCCTTAGAACCACTTACCTGGTGAAAACGATCAAAGATCTGAGGAATCTCCGATGGCGGAATGCCGATGCCGGAATCTTGCACTGCCAGCTCAGCCAGCGGGCCATTTGCTTTCAGCACGACACGCACGCCGCCTTTGAACGTGAACTTGAGGGCATTCGAAAGCAGATTAAGCACGACCTTTTCCCACATCTCGCGATCAACATACACGGGAGCGGGCAATGGTTCACAGTCAATGGTGAAGGCTAGGTTCGCCTTCTGCACGGCAGACTGAAATCCGGCGGCTAACTCCGCAGTGAAATGGCTCAGATCCGTGGGCTCATAGATGGCTTGCATCCGGCCTGCCTCAATGCGCGAGAAATCGAGGAGAGCATTCACCAACTTCTGAAGGCGCAAACCGTTGCGATGAACTAACTCCAGAAGCTCTCGGGACGAAGAGTCACTGCGGTCGGGAAGCCGATTCGCCAGCAACTCTTCCACCGGGCTGAGCAGCAACGTGAGAGGCGTGCGTAGTTCATGGCTCACGTTAGAGAAGAACGTAGTTTTGGCGCGATCGATTTCCGCCAAAGCTTCAGCACGGCGGCGTTCGGCATCGTAAGAACGGGCGTTGGCCAATGCCGCCGCGATTTGGCCAGCAAGAAGAGAGATGAACCCGCTGTAGGCCGCATCGTAGCGGCTGTGCGGATTTGCGCCCACAATAAAAACGCCGGCGGCTTCGTCCTGGCCTTGTCTCTTAATGGGCACCAAGGCCGCTTGCTCGGGTGCCTTGCTCCAACTGCCGGTTGGAAGAGACGCCACTTGGCTTTGCGCAGCCAGGCTCTGAATGAAGCGCGGCGACGTATCGTCAAAGGCCTGGCGCACGGGCCACGGAAAATCGGAATGAAGCTCCATGCGGTCGGGGGCAAGCGGATGATTGGCAGGAAATCCACTCGAACAGGCGAGGCACGCATCACCCGAGTCACTGAAGAAATAAGTAAGCGTGAAGGGAAGGTCTTTCTGGTTTTGATTGAGCTGTGTCTTGAGAGCGCGCAGAACTTCCGCTTCGGTATTGGCAGTAGAAAGTCCGGAAGCTACATCGCGCAGCGTTTGCACGCGACGTTCGCCAACGATGCGCTCCGTTTCTTCTGTCACGACGCAGAGCATACCCGAGATGCGGCCATCATCGTCGGCCAAGGGGCTGTAGGAGAACGTGTGATAGGTCTCTTCAGAAAAGCCACTGCGCTCAAGAAAAAGAAGGAGTGCCTCGTCATAGGTGGCCTTGCCGCTGCTCAACACGCTTTGAATGCGCGGGCCAATATCGGGCCAGATTTCCGCCCAAACTTCACTGGCGCTAGAACCGAGAGCCCTGGGATGCTTCAGACCGAGAGTTGGTCGATAGGCATCGTTATAAAGCATCGTGAGTTCGTTGCCCCAAGCCATCCACATCGAGTAACGCGACGTGAGCAGTATGTTGACGACGGTGCGCAGACTTTGCGGCCAGAAGCTGATAGGTCCCAGCGGAGTGGTTGACCAGTCAATTGCCTGGATACGACGCCCCATCTCCGAGCCGAGATGTTCTAGTGTAATCAGCGGCAGACTTGACGCAGCGGAGTTGGCGCTCGGCATCGGTTTCACGCTCGCTCGTGCCTCCCGTCCGCGGCGGCTATATCCGACAGATTTCTTTCGTCGACCAAATTCTTCACAACGTCGCCGAGTTCCAAGAAACGTTCCAATGTTGTTGGTTTCTGAAAGTAATGGACGTTGCCATGTTGGCAAGTTCGTTCGATATCTCGACGGGAAGCCAGAGACGTCATCACCACGACTGGCGTATTGGGACATCTTTCGCTAGAGCGTAGACGAGTAAGAACTTCATCTCCATTACGCTTGGGCAGATGAAGATCCATCAGAAAAAGTTTTGGACAGGAAAGAGAGGAATCGCTGTCGATGCGATCGATAAAAGTAACGGCCTGTTCGCCGTCTGAAACAACATGCAGACCGCACAGGATCTGTCGATCTTGAAGAGCCTCGCGAACAAGTTCAATGTCGGCCGGGTTGTCTTCGGCAAGGAGTATATAAGTGGCTGGATTGCCCGACGCTACCCTCATAACTTAGCGCCACCCTAGCATTCTTTCCGACATCGGCGCGACTGCGATATTCCTCAGTCGAACTTTTACTGGGAACTGCCGTGATACGCAAACCATAGGTTATGAAAACAACTCCGAACCCTCCGAGATCTGACAGTTCATTAGATCTGAGGAAGATTGAAACGGTTTCGACGTTTCTGCGCACTGGTAAGACTTCTCGGTTTTAGCTACCCAACAGAGCGAGTGGCTTCTTTGCAATCCCTATGATTTTTACGAGCGCGCGCTTCCTCCGGCGGCCGTCAAATTCGCCATAAAAGATTTGCTCCCAAGGACCGAAATCGAGTTTGCCCTCGGTAAGCGCCACGACTACTTCGCGCCCCATGACTTGGCGTTTCAGATGTGCGTCTGCATTGTCTTCACCGGTGCGATTATGCAGATACTGCGAAACGGGTTCGTGCGGCGCGAGGTGTTCCAGCCACTTTTCGTAATCTCTTAGCAAACCGGACTCATTGTCATTAATAAAGACGGATGCGGTGATGTGCATGGCATTCACCAACACCAAGCCCTCCCAAATGCCACTTTCCTGAATGCACTTTTCCACTTGCGAGGTGATGTTGACAAAACCGCGGCGGGAGGGGACTTCAAACCAGAGTTCTTTGCGATAGGTTTTCACGAAAGTGCGATTCTACCCTAATTCTGTTCAAGTTTGCCACAAGGGAGGAAGTCGGCAAGTGACGAGAGAAAAGTGCAGAAACTTCATACTTTCATATAGAGGAGATATTCCGCAAGGGGCGATGCTTTCGATCATCGGTATAGTGGTGGTGATTTGCGCCATACTGGGCGGTTATCTGATGGAGCATGGCAGCCTGATCGTGCTCATGCAGCCGGCGGAGTTGCTCATCATTGGCGGCGCAGCCATTGGCACACTGTTGATTGCGAATCCGATTGCGGTGTTGGAGGCGTTGTTAAAAGAATCAACCGGAGTCTTCAAGAGCGACCCTTATGACAAAGTACGCTACTTGCATACGCTCAAGATGCTGAACGATGTGTTTTCGCGCGGGCGCAAGGGAGGTATAGCGAGCCTGGAACCCGATGTGGAAGATCCGCAAAAGAGTGAGCTTTTCAAGCGCTATGACTTTATTTTGAAAGACCACTACGCGCTGGATTTCATCTGCGACACCTTGCGAGTAGCAATGACGGGCACGATTTCGCACTTCGACTTGGACCAGATGATCGAACTTGATTTAGAAGTTCATCACTGGGAGGCGAGCGCCCCTGTTGTCGCTCTATCAACGGTCGCCGACGCACTGCCGGGATTGGGAATTGTGGCCGCTGTGTTGGGCGTTGTCATCACTATGCAAGCCATTGGCGGGCCGCCGGCGGAAATTGGACACAAAGTAGCAGCGGCGCTGGTGGGTACTTTTCTAGGTGTGCTGCTGTGCTACGGTTTTTTCGGCCCGATCGCGATTGCTATGACGCGAATGAACGATGTGAAATCCCGCTATTTTAATTGCCTTCGGAGCGGTTTGATTTCTTTTGTGCGCGGCGCCCCGGCGATTCTGGCAGTTGAATTTTCGCGGCGGTCGATACCAGCGGCGGTCCGGCCGAGTTTTGTCGAAATGGAAGCGTTTTGCAAGGGCATCAATCCAGCGGAGAAGCCGCCCTAAGAGGCGGTATCACTTTTGGGCTTTGATCCACTCATTCACACTCGCTTCCAATACATCCAAAGGCAATGGACCCTTATCGAGTACTGCGTCATGGAAAGCGCGAATGTCAAACTTAGCGCCCAGTTCGTGGCGGGCTTTATCGCGTAAACGCAAAATAGTCATTTCGCCCAGTTTGTAACCAAGCGCCTGGGCGGGCCACGCGATGTAGCGATCCACTTCGGTTTCAATATTCTGGTCGTCCATCGCCGTGTGCTGGTGGAAGAAGTCGACCATCTGCTGGCGGGT
>PMQB01000635.1 GCA_003169195.1 Bryobacterales bacterium | reverse complement strand
GCGTGGCGCAGTCATGGGGGAAGGCGCAGCCGCCTTTGTGCTCGAGAAATCTCAAGAGGACAATCCGGACTCCTCCCGTCTTTATCTGTCCGGTTACGGGCTTACCTCCGATTCCGAACTGAATGGTTCCGCGCAAGCAAATGGCGCTTGGCTTTCGGAATCCATTCGACAAGCCCTGCGTGAAGCGCATCTCGCCCCCGCCGACATAGATATGATTTACGGCCACGGTAGCGGATCTCCTTGCCATGACAAACGAGAACTGCGTGCCCTCTCGCAAGTTCTTGATCGCACGGTGCCGCTCAGTTGTGTGTTGCCAAATACCGGCTTAGCCGAATCCGCCTCCGCCGGGTTTTCGCTCGCTGCTGCCGCGATGAGCCTCCAGCATGGTGAAGCTTATCCGATGGCGGTGCCGACGCACCCGTCCTCTGATTGGAATTTCGTATACTCCCAGCCTGACCATTTTGATATCAAGAATATTCTGCTCACGGGCAGTTCAGATGCCGGCAACAATGCAGCCCTGATTTTGAGCAAGCACAAGGGAGCCGGCCCAACTTGGCCCGTCCACTAACGCAAATGAAAGCCACCCTTCTTTTTGGCCTGCTTACTTGCCTTTCGGCTTCGGCCATGAGCGCTGCGGACGCGCAGGCGATTCTTAAGTCCAGCGATGTCGCCCGTGGCGGCGGATTGCCAGGTATCTCCTGGAAGATCAGCGTGTCCACCATGCAGGACGGCAAGCAACAAGACAACGATCTCACCGTAAAGGCTGTGAGCCAAAGCAGTTTAGTAGAGTTCCTCGCCCCGGCTCGTGTGCGCGGACAAAAACTACTTATGACCGGTAACACCATGTGGTTCTCGCAGCCCGGCGTCCAACGGCCCGTACCTATCTCTGCCCGCCAAAAGCTCAGCGGCCAAGCAGCAAACGGTGATATTGCAGCCACAAACTATGCGGCTGATTACAGCGCCACCATCGAACGCGAAGAAGCTTGCGGGGCCGAGCAGTGCGCGGTGCTGCGCCTCAAAGCCGCCAACAAAGGAGTTACCTACGATCAAATCCTCTACTGGATCTCTCTAAAACGCAATTTGGGCGTTAAAGCCGAATTCTATTCCGTCTCAGGCAAACTCTTCAAGAGCGCCACGTTCGTTTACCAAAATCACATCTCATACAAAGGAGCCCAGATTCCCTTCATCAGCCGAATGGTGATTTCCGACGCCCTCAACGCCGGAAACGTCACAACGCTTGAATACTCAGACGTGAGAGCCGCCAACATTCCACCTTCGGAGTTCAATGTCGACCTACTGGTTCGCTAGCACAATTCGGCGTTCGCTCTCTCTCGTTCTGCTGATGGCTCTGCCGAGCCTTGCGGCAGTGTCCGAACACGACGCGCTTGTAGCTCGGCTGCTTGCCGAAAGAGCCAAACTCGGATCAGAGGCAGGCGAAATTGTCCGTCCCTATCTCCTCTACCAAGAGGCCGCCAAGCGAGACCCCGACAATATTCTGTACCGGCAGAAGCGAAATCTTCTTGAACCAACCGCCAGGATGCTCGTTGATCGTCATGAAGAAACCGCCAACATTGCCGATGACATCCGTGCCGCCGAGCATGGCGACCCAACTCCAACCGTTCCGCCACCGCCACCACCGCCCGCATTAATCAAGCCTGCTGAAGCAACAACGCCTTCTTCCGACTCTCCAACATCCAAGGAAGATCTAGAGCAAAACGACAAGCTATCTTCCTGGCACTTCGCGTTCGGCACCCAGGTGCTTGGCTATGGAACATATAGCGCAATCCGAAACAACAGTGTCTTCAATCCGAACAATCAACTAGCAGCTTTCCCGGATGAAGACTTCCGTGCCGCGTTACGCCCTAACCTCCAACTGGGAAATTCAATCGTTTCCTTCAGCGCCAAACCACGCGCTGACTACGAACACAGTCTAAACGTATCCAGCAACAATGCTAGCTACTACTTGCAGGAATGGAGTGTCCGTCTGCAAGTCCTTCCGTCGTTGAATATCTCTTACGGCCGCGAGGTTCCAATGTGGGGTCCCGCCTTGTCTGTACCAGCCAGCAACCCGTTTTTCCTAAATAATGGCCGCAATACACCTCTACTGGAAATTGGAGCACGTGATTTCGGCCGCCTCCTTTGGCAGCCTAACTCACACTTTGCAGTCTCCTATATTGCCAACACTGCGTTACGGCGCGGGACGCCAGACTTTCTACCTTTTCAGAAAACCGCCGCGCTCAAAGTTGATTACATCGGCAGGAACATACTCCTCAGCGGCCTGTACTCATCCCTCCTCTCTCAGCCCCTCGGTAATCGCAAGTTTATCGGAGGTTACTTTCAAGTGACAGCCGGCCAAGCATTCCGGTTCTATCTTGATGGCTCGGCTGAGCAAAGCAATCCAGGCTATTACCCAACACTCTCAGCTAGCCCCAACTTCTCTGGTTACGGCCAAACAGAACTATCGCATCGACTGGTTCCGCGCACTGTTGTGGGAGGGCTAGCGTATACGGATTCTAAAGCTGGCACTTGGACCGGTGAATATATTTACAATCCCGCTGGCTACACCAAGTCACAGGCAGACAACTTCTTTGGAAATGCTCTTTTGCTGAGCAACACCTATATGCGCGGCGGGCCGCTCGCGGGCTTTGCCGCAGAACAGTTGTCACTCGCTGCCAACCCCGAACTCCCTCTCCTGCGGCGGCAATATGCTTTCGGACAGTATCAGCGCAATGGCATCGCGCGGCGGATAGATGTCGTGTTGCGCTACACATTCAATGCCCAGGATCACAGCGGTCAAAGCGTCGCATACATCACATGGAATGCCACGGATCATTTTCAGCTCTTCGGAGTGTTTGCCGGGATGAACGGATCCTCCGATACCGAATTCGCCAGATATTTGCACTATCAAGGACAACTAGGATTTCGAGCGTTCCTGCACTAGATTCCACCGGAGAAAGGAAGCACATTGAAACACATCATCTTAATGGCAATCTTGTTGGGCGCATGGCAAGCTCCCGAGCGCAAAGACTGTTCCAACATCAAGGTTGTCGTCACTGGGTTTCGTAGCGAAAAGGGCGAAGGATTTCTCGCGCTATATGCGAATCAAGAGGGTTTCCCCTTGGACCCGGCCAAAGCAACCGATAAACTGAAAGCTCCGATTGAGCAGGGCCACGCAGCATTTGAGTTTAAGGCCGTAAAGCCCGGCACCTACGCCATCATCGCTCTGCACGACGAAAACAAGAATGGCAAGATGGACCGTAATCCGCTGGGCATGCCCAGGGAAGGGTACGGCGCCTCGAACAATCCAAAGATGCCGCTGTTTGGGCCACCCACTTTCGAATCTGCCGTTTTCAGAACAACACCGGGCGCAATGACGATCACCATTCCTCTGCATTACTACCCCCATTAAAGGATTCATACGACTCATGGACGATCTACTACAACAACGAATCAATCGCCGAAAGCAGACGCTCACCGACATCAAGGTGGAATTGGCTGACCGCCTCCAACTCGAAGTCAGTCCTGAGAATATTGACGATGACACCTATCTGTTCGGAGGTGGGCTGCAGCTTGATTCCATCGACTCTATGGAGATCATCATCGGCATGCAGGCCAAGTTTGGCGTAGAAGTTCCAGAAGGCGACATTACCCCGCTTCGGACAATCAACACGCTTGCAGACTTAGTGGAAGCCCACCAATCGGCATAAGCGAGCAAACTATGGACGACAACAAAAAACAATACGAACGCCTCAGGCTGGGAGCCGGACTCACTGATTATTCCAAATATCAGGTCTTCGAATTATCGGGAGCGGGCGCAACAACAGAGCTCAACCGGGTTTCTTTGGGTGACGTCACCCGCCTTCCCATTGGCCGAGTTCTCGCCACTTACATGTTGAATGAAGATGGCACGCTGCTGGCTGATGTGTTGCTTTGGAATCAAGGTGGACGATTCATGATTCTTGCGGAAACCAAGCAAGCAGAATCGCTTGCCCCCTTCATCGCAAAGCACGCCCCGGGCGCAATGCTCAAAGATCTCGCTCCGGAGATTTGCCTGCTTGGAATTGATGGTCCCTTTGCCTGGGAGGTGCTGAAAGAGCTTGTCGGCGTTCGCATTCTCGGTTTGCGTTATCTCGAAACCATGTCCGATCAGAAGATCGGTGATATCTCGACCGATATCATCAGAGCCGGCAAAACCGGCGAATACGGCTACATCCTCAAGTGCCGGGCCGAAGACGGAGCAGCACTCGCTGCGAGACTTTTGGAAGCAGGCAAACCTTTCGAGGTGGCACATTGTAACTCCGATGTTCTGGATCTGTGTAAGCTAGAAAACCGCTTTACCAATGTCTTTAAGGAGGGCGCCGCCGCCAAGAATGTACTCGAATTGAACTGCCGGGTGCAGGTGAGTTCTGAAAAGGGCGATTATGTAGGGCGCGAAGCCGTTGAGAACTGCATGGAGCAAGGCGTATCTCACCGTCTTATCGGTTTGACTATTGCTAGCGGTAAGGTTCCCGCTGAAGGCAGCACCGTGTCCTATAAGGGAGAAGACATCGGCAAACTTGTGTCGGCTGGTTTCTCTTGGACTCTGGATTCTGCCATTGGGCTCGCTCTGCTATCGCACGAATACTCGTTTGTTGGTTGCGACTACGATGTGGCGGGCGAAAAAGCAAAGACAGTTTCTGCACCCTTTGTTTTAAACAAAAGCATTCAAATCCGTCCCCAGGAAGACAGCTTCAAATCAGTGGATTGGAGTTTCAAGCCGTAATTGAGTCCGTTTACATGTCAACACCTGCTCGAGTTGCGATCACTGGATTGGGCTTACTCTGCCCTATCGGCAATGAGCCCTCGGCCATCCTTAGCGCTTTGCGCGAGGGTCGCAGCGGGATTCGTCCGCTCACTCGTTACTCCACTCACCATCTACAAAGTAAACTGGCAGGAGAAGTTGCAGGGTACGAACTCAGCGGTACGGATCAAACGGCCGCAATGGGAGTCTCGGCAGCTCGGCAGGCTTGGCAGTCTGCAGCAATTCAAACCAACCGTTATCCTTCGGAGCGAATTGGCCTATGTGTGGGCGCCAGCGGGGCCGGTTTGAGTCACGACTCTTCAAGCGATGTCTTCAGTCTGCGCTTCCAGCCTCATGAGCAAGCAGCCGCCATCGCATCTTCTCTATTCATCACCGGCCCCGTCGCAATGTTTACCTGTGCCTCGGCGGGCAGCGGTATAGCAATCGTACATGCCATGAATCTCTTGCGTGGGGGATATTGTGATTTAGTCGTCGCCGGCGGCGCCGAGTGCCTCTCGTTAGTGAACCACGAGTCTATGGATAGCATGCGCCTCTGCAGCACTGGGGCCTGCTCCCCCTTCAGCGGCCAAGCCGGATTGACAGTCGGAGAAGGTAGCGCGTTCTTCATCCTCGAACGACTTGAAGACGCACAGACCCGGAGAGCGCGGGTATACGCCGAGTTATATAGCTTCGGAGTTACCCAAGATGCGTACGACGTGGTAGCCGGCAATCCCACTGGCGAAGGTCTAGCCCGCGCGATGCTCCGCGCTATGAACGCTGCAGCTATCCAGCCCGCCGCCGTCGATTGGATCAAAGCGAACGGAACCTCCAATCGCGATCAGGACACTGCGGAAACACTAGCCGTGAAGACGGTCTTCGCGCAAGCTCCTCCCTTATCTGCCATTGAATCTTTCATAGGTCATGCCAACGGTGCAGCGCCTGCTTTAGGCCTAGGCCTTGCGGTGCTTGCGTTTTGCGATGCCTTGGTACCGCCAACATTGAATTTCCTAACTCCCCGCCCTGGGTGCGATCTCGATTACGTGCCGAATGAAGCGCGCACATCCCACGCCTCCCACGTACTCGCGAATTCGGTTGGTTTCGGCGGATCAAACATCGCGATCCTTACGGGAACTCCGCTACGATCATCGCTGTCCGAGAACAGAACATCAGATCTCTGTATTACCGGTGTCGGAGTAGTCTCGCCATTCGGGATTGGATTCGAACCCTTTATCCAAGGCCTGCAGAGAGGAGCCTCCGCTATCCGTCGCGTCACGGGCTGGTGCGGAGAGTCCTTCGTCGGCTTAGCGGGCGAACTGCGAGCGCAAAAGGCTTCCAGCAAATTAACGCTCCTCCAACGTTTCGCTCTAGCGGCCGCCGAAGAAGCGTTTGCCAGTGCAAGCCTCACGCCAGAGAATTGCGACTCGTCCAGTTTGGGATTGTTCGTAGGCCTCTGCCGTGGCAGCGCAGCTGCGCGGCATTCCTACGCGGATGCTCTCATCAATTCCGAGGCTCGCAAATCCATCAGTAAAGTTGTCCTGCGTATGGCGCGCTTCACCGTAGCCAGCATACTCGCGCAGCGTTTCAAATTACAGGGTTACGGTGCCACAGTCTCCGAGGGTTTCGGCGGCGGTTTGCATGCCCTCGCGCACGCGTGCATCCATCTCGAAAATTCGCCGGAGGAAAAAGCGCTCCTCGTAGTTGCAGCAGATGAAACAGGTGAAGGTCCTGCCCGTTCGCTCAGTGAGATGAATTGGCTCGCGGCGGGGCATGACGGCTGCTATCTCGGTCCTTACGATTCTCAATCCAAAGGAACTTTGTTGGCTGAGGGCGCAATTGTGCTGGTTGTCGAACGCACCGCCTTTGCCAAGAGTCGCGGCGCCCAAATTCGCGCGCACATTGACGGCATCGGCCTAACTGCCAGTCCATCTCCCGCTGGCTTATCTAATGCCATTCGCCAAGCCCTCGCGAAGTCCAACTGCACACCTGACAAAATCTCGGCAACCTACGGCAACGGCAGCGGCATTTGGCCGCACGACGAAGCAGAACTCACCGCCTTGCGCCAAGTCTTACCGCAAGAGATACCACTGGGCTGCGCCAACACCTGCCTCGGTTTCGCCGAATCAACCAGCGGCCTTTTTCATGTGGCCGCCGCTTTACATGGCCTTCACGGAAACGAGATATTCTCTCTAGACCACCGACGTCCCAAGGTTGTGAGCGGATTCTTTCCGCGCCAACTCCTTACCGCCCAAACGGAAGGACACCGCAATGCCGCGGTGCTTTTGGCGCGCTAATGGCAATCTTTGGCATTGGAGCAGATCTTGTTGATTCACCGCGCGTCGAGCGGCTCATCTCTCGCAACGAAGACATTTTCCGATCGCGCATCCTTGGCGCATCCGAACGATCAGAGATCCCCTCCGACTCCGCCAAACCGAGCCGCGTCCTCGCATATGCGCGGTCCATCGCCGCGAAGGAAGCTTTCCTCAAAGCGCTGGGAACCGGATTCACGCAAGGCATGCGTTGGCCCGACATTGAAATTGTGGAAGGCCGTAGCCACGCTCCCCGCATTGCGCTTTCAGGGGTGGTTGCACAGGCGTTTGATGACACGCAAGCCAACCGAATCCACTTATCGCTTTCGTCGGTTGGCGCAGCTTCACGCAGCAGTCAAGTGCTAGCTATCGTGACGCTTTCTTGCACAGACGCACCAGAGACTTCCTTATGACAAACGTTTCTCCCGTGGCCTTGGTACATGGTGCCGGCTGCTCACTCGGTAATGAATTAGCGGCTATTTTGGGAGCGCAGGGCATGCGCGTGGTGCTGTATGATCAGCACCACCGCGAACAGGCTTGTGAAGATACTGCCGCCAAAATACGCGCCTTTGGAGGCAATGCCGATGCCTTGCCTGCCACGCTCTCTAACTCCAACATCATTGCAGAGACGGTAAAACTTCATGGACGAATCGATCTCTTATTCAACTGTTTGGTGCCGGGTGTCGGCACCGCCGTCGCCTCGCTCTTTAGTTATCCGCAAGAGTTGTTCTTTCGCAATCTCTCTGCCGCGGAGGCAATGGTGGCCTGTGGCACACCGGGCGCCATAGTGAATCAGTGCTTCGTGGGCGCTTTATTCCAAGACACGCCGCTAGAAGCCGCCATAGTAATGGCTCGCGGAGCTATTAGCAGCGCTACTCGCGAGATCTGCTGCAAGTTTGGGAAAGCAGGTATTCGCATTAACAACATTCAGCTTGGACTCATTGATCTCCCGGAGGTCAAAGCGCTAGCCACTGAAAAGACACTCTCCCGAAAACCTCCCGTGGGGCGCTGGGGCACCGCTGCCGAAGTTGCCAAGTTCATGATCTTTCTCGGCGCGCGCAACGGCTATATGACGGGCCAATCCATCTGCTTTGATGGCGGCCAAACTGCAGGGAACACAGGCATCTAGCATGGTAAGTTCTCCCATTACCGGTTGGCTCTTCCCTGGGCAAGGCTCTCAATATCTTGGCATGGGTCGCGACCTCTGGGCGCGCGCTGGCCGGCCGTTAGAGATTGTCGAAGAGGCAGAACACGTTTCTGGCTTTCCTCTCCGCCAGCTCAGCCTCCAAGGCCCCTCCGACGAACTAACTCGTACAGATGTTCTGCAACCCGCCCTCACTGCTATCTCTCTTGGATGCGTGCATCTACTCAGGGAAGCAGGCTTCCAACCTGACATGGTGGCAGGTCATAGCTTGGGTGAATTCGCGGCCCTTTGCGCAGCAGGTGTTTTCGGCGTCAGTGAGTGTCTGCGCTTGGTTACGGAAAGAAGTCGTTTGATGCAGAATGTGGCGCAGCACTTGGATGGTGGCATGGGCGCCGTCAAACGCGTCACTCCCGAACAGTTGGCCGAGGTTGTAGCCGCACACGCACCCGGAGTTAGCATTGCCAATTGGAACTCACCCGATCAGATCGTCGTCTCCGGCCCGAACGCCGCCCTGGCACTGTTAGGTCCGCCCATCACTACGGCGGGTGGCGAATTTATCCCTCTTCCCGTAGCTGGTCCTTGGCACCACCCCAGCATGGAGGAAGCCGCTGCTGCATTCCGCCAGGTTGTGACCGAGACAACGTTCCTGGCGCCACGCTGTCCTGTCTTCATGAACGTATCCGCCGCCGGCGAAGCAGATCCACTGCAAATCAAAGGACTAGTGAAACTTCAAATGACATCGCCAGTCCTGTGGCAGGCGAGTATCGAAGCCATGTTTGCCGCGGGTGCCGGGCTTTTCCTCGAAGTCGGCCCTGGTAAAGTCCTGCGAGGGTTAATGCGTCGCATCATTCCGGATGAGTCCACCTATCGCATGCGCGGCATAGAAAACCAAAGAAGCCTCCAATTTCTGAAGACGGAGACACCCGTCTCTTGCTGAACACTGCATGGCTGTTCCCGGGACAAGGCTCGCAGTATCCCCAGATGGGTCGACACATCTGGCACGAGGCGCTGGCAGATGATGTTCTCGAACTCGCGGAATCCATCTCGGGGCTCCCACTTCGCTCAGTCATAAACATTGGCCCTGAGAGCTGCCTCCGCAGCCCAGAGTATCTCGAACCCTGCATCGTAGCATTGCAAGCTGCCCATGTGTTGCTGCTGAAGAAGAGCGGGCTGCAGCCCGATACCGTCGCCGGTTATAGTCTTGGAGAAATCGGCGCGCTCTATGCAGCGGGCTCCCTTTCTCTCGTCGATGCCCTCACCTTGGCCAGCAAACGAGGGAAGATTCTCGCATGCCATTCGCAAAAAGGTTCATGGTCCACGCGCGCCGTAGCGTTTGAAGAAGCGCCGCTAACCTTGCCTTTTGACGGAACGTCAAACGTGTTCATCGCCGCCTATAACTCGCCCTGCGATTTCAGTATCACCGGCGAATCAATCCACATTCAGACTGTCGAAGACGTTTTATTGAAAGGCGGCGCAACGCTTTCACCTGTCGCAGTTGACGGTCCGTGGCATTCTCCCTTATCCGCGGAATGCGCCAAAGAAACCGCCGAGTTGCTCGTCTCCCTTGAAATTCGCCCGCCACGTGTCCCAGTTTGCCTTGGCACCACAGGCGCATTTCAAATGGACCCCGCCGCCATTCGCACCTCACTCAGCCGCCAAATCGCGAGCCCCGTGCGTTGGACAGATACCCTCGAAACGCTGTGGACCTCCGGCGTCCGGGCCACTCTCGAGATCGGCCCCAGCCGCGTGCTCACTAGCTTCCTTCGAGCGAACTGGAATCAACGCGCCTATCACTCACAGTTCTTAGACCGGCAGGGCGGCCGCGCCACTAACTTCGCCGCCCTCAAAGCATTGCACACGTCCGCGTTACAAACTCTCATCGACAAGGAGAAAAGTTGGACCAAGTCAGCCTAAGAGATAAAGTTGCAGTAATCACCGGCGCCTCGCGTGGGCTGGGCCGCGCCATGGCTATCGAGTTCGGCCGCCAGGGCGCCTTCACCATCGTCAACTATGTGAAGGATGAAAAATCGGCGCAGCAAACACTCGACATGGTTCGCGAAGCAGGCGGCGACGGCGAAATCGCCATGGCCGACGTTCGCAAGCCCGAACAAGTTCAAGCTATGTTCCAAGGTATTTTCAAGACACACAAGAAAGTAGACATACTTGTCAACAACGCCGGCATCACGCGCGACGAATACTTTCTCATGATGCGTCCGCAAAGCTGGCTCGAACTCATGGACGTGCACCTCAACGGTATTTTCTATTGCAGCAAAGCCGTTGTCCGCAACATGTGTGCCGCCAAGAAAGGCGTCATCCTCAATATCGGCTCCGGTTCTGCACTAGTCGCCATGCCAGGCCAGGTGAACTACAGCGCATCGAAGGCCGGCTTGCTGGGCTTCTCCCGTTCGCTCGCTAGGGAAGTGGCCGATAAAGGCGTTCGTGTCCTGCACGTCGCGCCGGGCTTCTTCGAATCAGACATGACAGCCACTCTCGATCCCAAATTTATTCAACAGACGTTTGCCGTTACGCCTCTTGGCCGCTGGGGTTTGGGTACGGAACTCGCGTCCGTCGTGACCTTCCTCGCCTCTGACGATTGCTCGTTTTTCACCGGCCACTCCGTTGTTATCGATGGCGGCCGCGGCGCAATCGAGATGGAGTTCGGTTCTTAACACCATGGCTGAGATCGATTTCAAAAATCCGCCCTCGCCCTATGGGCACCCCATGCGTATGGTTGACCGCATTGATTCGCTTGACATCGCTGCTGCGAAGATGGTGGCTCGCAAATGCGTGTCCTGCAACGAACCCCTCCTTCAGGGGCACTTCCCTGAATTCCCGATTCTGCCTGGCATTCTCCAGGTCGAGGCGCTTTTGCAAACCTGCTCCTTGCTAGTGAAACTAATTGACGGTGCGGACATTATGCGGCGAGCC
Source organism: Bryobacterales bacterium (assembly GCA_003169195.1). GTDB lineage: Bacteria > Acidobacteriota > Terriglobia > Bryobacterales > Bryobacteraceae > Bog-105. The sequence goes on along the minus strand of PMQB01000635.1, from coordinate 14,350 downwards.
ATAATTTCCGAAAGTCGGCTGAAGCACATGCGGCCCGTGTTACCGGGCGACACCATGATGATGGAAGCGCAGTTAGTGACTCGCAAAGATCCCTTCTATACTTTCCGCGTCCGCGCCTTTGTCGATAATGAGGACGCCGCTAAGGGTCAGATCACCCTCCAATGGCTCGACACCGTGCCGCGCGCGACTAATGGAGTCAAGGGATGAGTGTTAGCGCTGACGTAGCCGCTCGGTCCTTAGCGGGTCAAGTCGTGGCCGTCACAGGTGGGTCGCGTGGGATTGGTCGCGCCATCGCCATTGACCTCGCGCGGCAAGGTGCGTTCGTCGGCATTAACTTCCGCCAAAATGAAACCGAAGCCATGGCTGCACTGACTCAGGTGCGCGCCGCTGGCGGCGACGGCAAACTCTTTCAGGCCGACGTCAGCCGTCCCGAGCAAATTGAAGCCTGGTTCAAAGATCTCTATAAAGAAACAGGCCACATCGACGTCCTGATCAACAACGCCGGCATCACGCGCGATGCCCCACTCCTCACGATGACAGCGAAAGACTGGCACGCCGTACTCGACACCAACCTCAACAGTGCATTTTATTGTTCCAAAGCGATCGTCCGTCGCATGTGTAGCGCTAAGCGCGGCCTCATTGTCATGATCGGCTCTGGTTCGGCATTTTCCCCGCGCGTCTCCCAAGTCAATTACAGTACCTCTAAATCTGCCCTCATCGGTTTTACACGCTCTTTGGCACGCGAACTCGCACCCCACGGTGTCCGGGTGAACACAGTAGCTCCCGGCTTCACCGCTACTGAGATGAGTGCAAGCCTGTCCCAATCCGTCGTAACAGAGTCACTTGCAAAGATCCCCCTGAACCGTTGGGGCCAACCGGAAGAGATCGCCGCGTTTGTCTCTTACCTTGCCTCACCGGATGCTTACTACCTCACTGGCCAGACCTTAGTGGTCGACGGTGGACGTTATGCATTCGAACAGCAGTACTGATTTCAGTAATCGAGAGCAACCATGAATAACCTGCTTCTGGACACAACCGGCAAACCCGACACGTTCACCATCAACTACCAACAGCTGAATGCCTTTCGTCCACACAAGTACCCCATGATCCTGTTGGAGGATGTGGCTGAGTTCTCTCCCACAATGAAAACCTTGATTGGGCGAAAGAAGGTCAAGCCGGATGATCCATATGTGCAGGGCCACTTTCCCGGTGATCCTTTCATGCCACCCTCGTTTGTGATTGAGAGTTTGGCCCAAGCCTGTGGTTGTCTGATGAACGTGCTTTTCTTCTGCGATCGCGGCATCAAACTCTGGGAACTCAATACCGAGCAATTCCTGAAGATCGAGCAACCCCCTTTCAATGTCCTGGCGGATACCAAAATCAAAAACGTCGGCCTTGCCTTTCCGGGCGACACAATCATGCTGCATGTCAGGGTCACCTTACAGCGAAAAGAACTCATCGCATTTCACGTCGAGGCAAAAATAGACGAACGAACGATTGCGAATGGCGAATTGATTTTGGCTTATCCTCCTTACACTCCGAAGTACAATTCGTCCTTAATTAGTAAGGAGTTGACCGATGTCTCTCGTTGAATGCCGTGGCATTTCGAAAAACTATAAGCTCGGAGAAACGCTGGTCCCTGCCCTATCCGATGTCAGTATCAATATTGAAAAGGGCGAGTTCGTCGCCGTCTGGGGTCCTTCGGGCAGCGGCAAGACATCGCTACTCAATCTGGTCGGCCTCCTCGATACGCCATCGGCGGGTCAATTGAAAATTGCCGGTGAAACCATTAGCACGCAAGATGATTCTTCCCTCGCTGTACTCCGCAATAAACTGATCGGCTTCGTGTTCCAGAACTTCAATTTGATTGCGGTCTTGTCGGCCCTCGAAAACGTGATGCTGCCGTTACAAATTCGTGGCGAGTCTCCAGCACAAGCAAGGGACAAAGCAGTGTCCAAACTCGACGCCGTCGGCCTCGCCACCCTTTACAAATCCCGCCCCGATCAGATGAGCGGCGGCCAGCGCCAGCGCGTCGCCATAGCCCGCGCATTGGTCACAGATCCAGCCATCGTTCTCGCCGACGAGCCGACCGCAAATCTCGATTCCGTCACCAGCGATCAAATCCTTGCGCTCATGCGCGACCTCAACCAAAAACAAAACGTGACGTTCGTGTTTTCGACGCATGACCCCCGCCTGCTCGCTTCCGTTTCGCGCAAGATTCGCTTACAAGATGGACAAATCACCCCAGAGGAAAACAGCTAGTGTTTTATATAACCATCGGCTTTCGTAACATCCTCAAACATTGGCGTCGCAGTCTCTTCACCGCCACTGCTGTAGGCGCTGGCTTCTCGGCCATCAGCCTCTTCGCCGGTTACATCCATTACGTCTACTATGGCTTGACCCTCCAGGCCGTGCGGGGCGAGGGCCTGGCTCACTTGACCATCGCCCGCCACGGTTTCTTCGACAACGCCAGTCTCAATCCGGAAGACAATCTGCTTTCGAATGAAGACGTCACACACTTGGGCGAGCTTCTGAACAAGCAACCCGAAACCGTGACCTGGACCCCGCGTCTAGCCGTCTCCGGTCTCATGACTAACGGCCACACGTCCACCATCTTCATTGCCGAAGGCATGGACCCGCTACGGGAAGCGCTAATTCGCGGCCGATTCCGCCTTGATCGCGGCGGTATTCTCGATCCCAAATTCCCCAATGGCATCTGCGTCTCTTCAGGCCTCGCTAAACTCCTCAACCTCACGCCCTCATCCCGCGCCACCCTCTTCACCAACACCAGCACTGGCCAAGCAAACGCTATTGATGTTGATGTCCACAGCACCTATGACACCGGCGTCGCCGCTACTAACGATAAGTCTTTGCGAATACCCATCGATATGGCGCGGCGCTTATACGACGTCGAAGGCGCGGATCGCATCCGGCTATTACTGAAAGATGAATCACAAGTCGAACCCGTGCGCACCCGCCTAACCGCGCTCTTCAAAACTGAGAACCTCGCGCTCGACATTCGCGATTGGAAACAACTCTCCGCCTTTTATCGCCAGGTCAAGAGTCTATTTGATACGATTTTTTCGTTCATCTTCAGCATCGTTGCCATTGTCGTCATCATGAGCGTAGTCAATACCATGAGCATGACGGTTGTGGAACGCACCCGCGAAATCGGCACTCTGCGCGCCCTAGGCATGAAGCGCGGACAAATTATCGCCTTATTCTCCGTTGAGTCGCTGCTCCTTGCGGCAGTTGGCGTAAGCGTCGGAGCGGTCATCACGCTGATGGTCGCCTTCATCGTCAACTCGCTCGGCCTGAGCTACGTGCCGCCCAGCAGTTCCGATCGTGTGCCATTGATGGTGGATATCCTGCCCGGCACCATGGTCCTAACATTTTTCCTGCTGGCTTTTCTGACCTCGCTCGCCGCGCTATTCCCCGCGTCCGGAGCCTCTCGCAAGGGAATTGTGGATGCTTTAGGCCACGTCTAACGTGACCCAAAAAGAAGTCTGGCGGAGGAAGAGGGATTCGAACCCCCGTGCACCTTTCGACGCAAACGGTTTTCAAGACCGCCGGTTTCAACCACTCACCCATTCCTCCACTCACTAAACTACCATGGAGTCGTCTCTTCGAAAGGCTTGTTGCTAAGCCTTGAGAGCTCTCGAATGGCCGACGCCCAGAGCGCTCGGCAGAGCATCGTTCAGTAGAGAATGGTGCCTTGCGCGCTCACTCCCATCGGAACGGAACTGAGCGATGGGAAGAATGGGATTCTGGTCTTATAGAGAACGGACACTTTGATCGTGACTGTGCTGCCGATGGAATTGTCGGGGGACCAAGCTGTAGTGACGGTGATGGAGTTTGCTTGGGCACCCCAGATGAGAGGGGAGATTATGTTGGTGAGTATGGTGTTTGTGGCGGCGTTGCCGCTGACAGTACCGTGCGTGCAGGCATAGCGCACGGCCGTTTGAGTTGCATACACAGTATTGGAATAGACAAAGAAGACCATGGCGAATTGTACGCAGCCGAAAATCAACAGAAAGAAGAGCGGCAAGACCAACGCGATTTCCATCATGGCCGCGCCCTTTTCGGACGAGGCGCGTTTGGCCGCCCGTTGCGCGCGCATCACTGCGCTCTTAGGACAGCCGTCGCACTCATCTGAAGATTCAGAGGAATGCCGCCAAAATGGAACAGTAGAGGCACACTGGCGCTCGTTTGCACTTTCACATACTGCATGGGTAAATCATAGGTATTGCACGTTGAGGTTGCACAATTCACCAGCGCGCCACCGGAAGTGCATGTGCAAAAGGTTGAAGCGGTTACAGCTATCCCGCTGACCGCTGGCGCTGCCGCCGTAGCGGCGGTGGACATGCCGGCCGTGTCATTCAAATTTCCTTCCGCTGCACCGTAACGGGCTCCCGCTTGTGCGGCAGCGTCGAGGGCCATTGAATCCGAGATCGACTTGGAAAAGTCAACGATGGTCAGGAAGAAAACCAGCAGAAAGCTAATCAGCAACGCGAACTCTACCACGGCGCTACCTCGTTGGCGCAGCTTTCGTTTTGACACAGGACTCATTGCACGAGAACCCCGTCTTCATAGTGGAGCGGTGAGACGCCGCCTAAGTCCGAGAAATCCGAGTTCAAGTAGTTCGTTGTGCCGAATTGGTAGTAGTTGTCGATGACCAGGCCATTGTATTTGTAATAGGTAAGATTCGTGGCCCACATATACAGGCCTGTGTTGGGCAGATACCAATAGCCATCGGTCTGGAGGGTGGCGTAATTAAACTGAAAATCCTGATTGCCATGATCCACCCAGTTGCGGTCGGCAAACATCACAACGCCCGGTATGCCACCATTGGCGGATGAAGTAGGAGCTTTCAAATACAGTCCGTAAGTGCTCACACTGCAGCAAGGGCCAGTGACCGTGATCGGAGAGTAGCTCGAAGCGCCGCTGGTCTTCGTGAAGTACAAAGTCACTCCCGTGCCGTAGATATAGCTGTCAGAGGAACTGAGTCCGCCGGCAATAATGTAGAGGCCAGGGCTAAAGGTGACGGTGGCATTGTTTGCAATGTCGATACCTCCGCAATATGTTCCGGGAGACAGCGTGTGGGTGCCACCCCAAAACGACGTGTTGTTGTAAGTACAGCTCGAGAGGGAGGGAGCGGTGACGTACGCCAAGGGGTCGCTTTTCACCGTAGCAGCGTATCTTGGCTGAGGATTGATCCCTATCATTCCTCCAAAGCAACACTGTGTAGAAGAAATATTATCCGAATACGGGCCCACCACACGAATTCGGCTGCCAGAAACAGTCAGCCGCGCCCAGAAATCGAGGTTCAGGTTCTTCTGGCTATTGTTCCCGCTCGTGTTTATATAGACGCCACAGTTAGCGTTCAAGGTAGCAGACTGCATCCGCAGAGAACCGTTCGGGGACGTGCCGCTGTTATTCATGATCCAAAAGCAGGTAGGCAGTTCCTCAGCGAAGGCTGTCGCCGCGATTGTGGACGTACCGTGATTCAGCAGCCCCATCAACAGCGTATTGACGTTTTGTGCCACAGTTGCTTGAAAGACTAAGGTGTTGCCCGCATAGGTGCCGGTGGTAGGCGGATTGGCGATGGAAACGGTTACGCCGTTTGAACCGTCGGTAAATCCGTTCATGGCTGCCTGGGCCTTGCCCGCGCTTGACCAGGAACTACTGTTGCGGGCAAATTGATACATTGCCTCCTGCGCGGCGGCATCGGCGGCTTGTTGGATGCGGAGCCTACGCAGTTCGAGCAGGCCAGCGTCCAGGGTAATGCCGCCAAATAGCAGGAATGTCATTAAGAATAGGATGTAGTTAATGAGCATGGCTTGCCGTTGCGTTCAAATGAGAGAGTGCGCTTCTCAGCAGAAGTATCGGCCTGTTTAAGCTCAAACTTTATCGGCCCCTAGAGCCTAAGTATCCTTGAAAACAAAGCCGGCCACGTTTAGCACCCTGTATGGGAGGAAAGAGACAGTTCGGCGAGTCGGTTAACAACGACTTGAGAACGGTGTCGTATTCTTGCACCTGCCAATTCAGTACGACAGGCTGGTGCCGAGCAATCCGGAAACACCCTCACGCGAACTCCACCCCAATCTCGGCGCCAACCTTCCTTATATAAGTCTTCCCTTCCTCATACTCTTCCGCCGTATTCAAATGCTCCAGCATCAAAGGCGCATCCACCGGCAGCTTCGCCAGCCCCCGCAAATAAGCCTTGTAATCCATCTGCCCCCGCCCCGGAATCACTTCCAGAAAATGCACATTCAACTCCGTGATCCACTGCAAATCCTTCGCATGGCAAGAAACAATCCACGGCCCTAGCTTCGCGAAGCACTCCTGAATGTACTCCGTGTTCTTATAAAACCGCGTCGGGCAGTTCACACCGTTGCACACATCCAGGTGGACACCGAACGCCTTCCGGTCCACCGCCTTGATCAAATCAAGATACGCGTCCGGACCATCCGGCAAATTCCATCCCATCATCTCGATCGTGAACTTCGTCCGTTTCGGCTTAACCGAGTCCAGAATTTGCCGGCAATTCGCCACCGTGGCGTCGAAGAATTCGCGCGACAGGTTCTTGGGATCTGGCCCATACCAAAGCGTCGGATTGTAAGATCCCGCAATATCCACGCAGCACCGCGCTCCTACCTCTTCCGCCAGCGCGCAACGCTCCCTTACGTAATTCAAATTCTCCCGCCGCTTACCCTCATCTGGATCCAGCATATTCTTCCACGCGCCTACCTCCGCAATCACCACGTCCTCTTTCGCGAACGCATTCCGAATGGCTGCAATATGCTCGGCATCGCCCACCTTAGCCCCGGGACAGTATGCCGCGCTATAACCCAATCGGCGATGCTCGCGCGCCAATTCCGCCGGGTCGCTCGATTTTAAGAAAATCGGCCCGCCCAATCTCACCTTGCCTGTTGCATTTCTCCCTAGAGCGGCCGCCGCCGCGCTACTCATCAAGAAAGATCGCCTACTGGTCTGCTCAATCATCGAATTCCTCCCGGTACAAGTGATAGCTTATCCATCTTCTAAAACCTTTGGTACGATTCCCCATCTTCCCTGCCGATAAGATAAGTGCGCCCCATGACGCTTCGCGAGCAACCACAATCGCTGTCCCGGCTCTCTCCCGATTCACGCACTCAGGCGAAAAATGAAGCTGGTCGAGTCTATGCCGTTCGGCTGCGAAGCACTGTCTTTGTCCAAGCGCTCATTCTAGCGGCCGTTTGGGCATCCACTTCGTATCCGGCAGATCATTACAACGTGCTCGAAGGCGTCAGCGTTTTCTTGGCCCTGGGAATCACGCTCAAAGTGCTCGCCATCTCCGCTCGCAAGTCAATCTGGAGTCAGTCGAGCAATCGCTGGTACGGCATGATCGCCGTGGCCACTCTCATGACGGCCGGCAGCTTGGGCTTTCTCCTCGCACATTCCATCGGCAGCTATGGCTTCGGCAATTGGAATTCCACCATGGTGATGATCTGGAACACCGTGGCCGTCGCCAGTTGCATCGTCAATCTCGCGCCGAACACCCGAATTTTCAGACTCCAGGTCACTCTCTTACTACTTCCGGCTCTGGCGTTTTCCCTGTGGCTGCACAGTTCCATCGGGCTCCATTACGCTATCGCCAACATCGCGCTCTTCCTGTTCAGCATTTTGCAGGGCCAACAAGTTAATACGGATTTTTGGGGACAACTGGCCAGCCGCTTTCTGGAAGAGCAGCGCGCCTCCGAAATCGATTCCGTGCGCCGTACCGCCGAACAAGCCCTGTCCGGCGCCAAGCGGGCCCGTGCCAAAGCAGAAGAAGCCGCCAAGGCTCGCAGCGAATTTCTCGCTAATATGAGCCACGAAATTCGCACACCCATGAACGCCGTCATGGGCATGACCAGTCTCATTCTCGACCAAAATCTCCCTGCCGAAACCATCGATTGCGTCAACACCATCCGTTCCTCGTCCGACGCGCTGCTCACCATCATCAATGACATCCTTGATTTTTCAAAAATCGAATCCGGCAAACTCGATCTGGAAGAGGAACCATTCTCTCTCCAAGACTGCATCGAAGAGGTGCTCGAACTCCTCGCCAATCGCGCCGCCGAAAAGAAGATCGAACTCGCTGCCACCATAGATCCACTCATTACCGAAAAAATCATCGGCGACATCACCCGCACCCGTCAGATCCTCCTCAACCTGGTAGGCAACGCCGTCAAATTCACCGCGCATGGCGAAGTGATCGTCACCGCCGAAATCCATAGACAAAACGGCAAAGAACTCCTGCATCTGGCGGTTCGCGATACGGGCATAGGTATTCCGCAAGATAAGATCAACGCCCTCTTCCAATCCTTCTCCCAAGTAGATGCATCCACTACGCGCCGTTTCGGTGGCACCGGACTGGGATTAGCCATTTCCAAAAGGCTCACAGAATTGATGGGCGGCCGCATCTGGGTCACCAGCCAGCCCGATATTGGCTCCATCTTCCAACTGGAAATTCCTTACCGTGCGGTTTCTGCCCTTGCCGCAGAACCAGTTGTCGTAAAGGGCCTGGCCGGCAAACGCATTCTGGTAGTGGACGACAACGAAATAACCCAGCAGCTCATCACGTCGCAGCTTGCGTCTTGGAAGTGCATCGCGCGCGCCGTTCCCTCTGCCCAACGGGCTCTCCACGTCATGCGTAATGAGCGCTGGGACGCCATTCTCATCGATTGGTACATGCCCGAAATGGACGGCGCGCAACTCGCGCTCGCCATCAAGAAAGAGTTCGCTAGCGTCGCGCCGCCGCTCATTCTGCTCAGTTCCGGCAGCGCATCCGCTAAAGAATCCTTCGGCCCGGCCGCCAACTTGTTGACCGCCGTCGTGCCAAAGCCCGTACGTCGCCGCCAACTTCAGCGCGCGCTCGATCAAACGTTCAATGGCGTCCCTGAGAAGCAAATCGTTTCCAGTGGTAAAGTCTTCGATTCCGATTTTGCGAAACGTTCCCCGCTTCGCATCCTTTTAGCCGAAGACAATCCAGTCAATCAAAAAGTGGCGATCCGTATGCTCGAACGTCTTGGCTACCGCCTCGATGCCGTCGGCAATGGCCTGGAGGTTCTCGACGCTCTTCGCCGCCAAAGCTACGACATTGTTCTTATGGACGTCCAAATGCCGGAAATGAATGGTCTCGACGCCACCCGTCGCATCATCTCAAGCTGGGGTGCAGATCGGCCCTGGATCACGGCACTGACTGCCGGAGCCATGAAGGAAAACCGTGACGAATGCATTGAAGCGGGCGTAGATGATTTCCTAACAAAACCCATCAATGTTCAGGAACTGGAAGGCGCTCTCAAACGCTGCTATGACGGCCTTCACCGCAGATCCGGCCTTCATTCGTCTCTTCACGATTCGGAAACCGTCGAAGTCTGATCCATAGAACTTAGGAACGCTCTCATCCGTTCCACTTCTTCCGCAAACGCATTTTTGAAAACACGCCCCTTCGGCTTTTCCTTCGCAAACCCCTCCGCAACCTCCACGCCTTTCCCCCGCTTGTTTACGTTCACCCATCCAATCACGTCGTCGCCAAACAGTAAAGGCAACGCATAGTACCCCAGTTTTCTCTTCGCAATCGGAGTGTACGCTTCAAACCGGTACGCCCATCCCCACAAGTGCTCGAATCGATACCGGTCCCACACCACCGGATCAAACGGTGCCAGAAATCGCACCACCACCTCCGGTTCGCGTTCCACTAACTCACCTGCAGGCCACAAATACCGCACGCCCTCTACATCCGCAACATGCAAATCGCCATCCGTGATTAGCGTCTTCACCACCTGCAGCCGCCCCTTCAAATTTGGTGCCGCATGCCCCAAGTGACGGATCGCCGCCCGCAAACTTCGCTCCGGTACCGGTGCCAATATCTTCGCCATCAGCAGCACCAACCTTCGCAGCCGCTCCCCCGGCTCTAGATACTCCTCCTGCGCACGCGCCGCCTGATAAATCCGAATTCCCTTCTCCCGCCCCGCCACGCGCAGCAAACCGCAGTAATGCAGCACCTCCAACATCCTCGTCGTCTCTTTCGAAAAACCGCCCCAAGCATTCACTTGCCGCCGTCTGCCTAAATGCGGCTCCAGTTCGCGCGGATGCATCTTCGCTTGCGCACACACCAACTCCCACACTTTAATTTCGCCCTTGCTCAATCGCCGCTTCGCCCGCGGATGCAGCAACCGCCACGTCGCATCCGGCACAACACCATACGCGTAAAGATAGTCTTCCTCTAACCCAAGCTTCGGATAGTGTCGCTCTAAATCACCAGCCCGGTATCCCGCCACTCTCTGTCGCAAAATCAAATCCTGCGCCCGCGCCGGCGCTCGAATTGGGTCGCACTGTACAAACCCTAGCTCTTCAATCGCCTCCTTTAGCGTCGTCGCTGGAAACAGACTCGTCGCAATCGCATGCCGCCGCAGTCCCTGAATCGTCATCCCCATCACTCGCCCATCAGCTTCTCACAGCCATTCGCGGTATATTCACACCAGAAGCGCGTGAATCAGGTCTCCATCCTTTTGGTCGACGACGACGCGGAACTCTCCGCCCTCATGGCCGAGTATTTCTCCGCGCACCAGATCCCGCTTACCCTCGCCCACGACGGTGAACAAGGCCTCGCTCGCGTCCAGGACGGCCACTTCGACCTCGTCCTCCTCGACGTCATGATGCCCCGCATGGACGGTTTCGAAACCCTCCGCCAGATCCGCCGAAAAAGCACCGTGCCCGTCATCATGCTCACCGCCCGCACCGAACACAACGACCGCATCACCGGCCTCAACGCCGGCGCCGACGACTACCTCGCCAAACCCTTCAGCCCCGACGAACTCCTCGCCCGCGTCCAAGCCGTCCTCCGCCGCTCTGGCCGCGCACCAGTGCTGAAATCCGAAATCCTCGAAGTCAACGGCATCCGTCTCAACCCCGGCACTCGCCAAGTCCTACGCGACGGCACCGCCGTCGAAGTCACCTCACTCGAATACGACATCCTCGAAATTCTCGTCCGCTCCGCCGGTCGCGTCGTCTCCCGTGATGACCTTGCCCGGTCCTTATATAACCGCCAGGCCAATCCGCTCGATCGCGCCCTCGACGTCCACGTCAGTCATCTCCGCAAAAAACTCGAGAAAGACCGCGCCCTCATCCGCACCATCCGTGGCGTTGGCTATCAATTCGCATCATGAAATCCATCTTCGGCCGCATCTTTCTTCTCTTCTCCGCCACGCTCCTCGTCTGTTTCCTCGGCATCGAGTTGACCAACTCGGTCCGCTTCCACTTCGCGCCCGAACGCCGCGATTTCTTTTCTTCATCCCTTTCGTTACAAGCCGCCGAAGCCAGCCACGCTTACGAGACCGGTGGCAAAGAAGCTCTGCGCGAATACTTCGCTCGTCTCGAACGCATGTTCCCCGGCCACCACGTCCTTGTCGATCAGCACGGCATTGACGTCCTCACCGGCATCGACCGCAGTGTCGACCTCAAACACGCCGGCCCTCGCTGGACCCCCGGCTCCCAAAGCCGCATGGTGCTTTCCTGGCCTGCCCAGTACGGCAAATATCACGTACTCATCGACGGACCCGCCCCGCCGGGCCCCTGGAGCAACATCCCGTATTACCTCTGGATCGGCGCCGCTGCCTTCGCCTTCTCCTACATCCTCACGCTCCTCTTGGGCTCACCCCTCCGCTCTCTCAAACACACTGTCGAACGCTTCGGTACTGGCGATCTCTCCGCCCGCGCCGAAGCTCGCCGCCAAGACGAATTCGGACAACTCGCCCGCTCGTTCAACCTCATGGCCGAACGCATCGAGACTCTCCTAACCGCCGAACGCCGTCTCCTCCAGGACGTCTCTCACGAACTCCGATCCCCTCTAGCTCGTCTCGAGTTCGCCATCGAACTCGCTCGCACCAGCCCCGACCGCAACAAGGCCTTCGACCGCATCACCAAAGAAACCGAGCGTCTCGGCACTCTCGTCTCCGAACTCCTCCAAGTCACTCGCGCTGAAAACGATCCCCAAAGCCGCAACCTCGACGCCATCCCTTTGCGCGGCTTACTTGAGGATGTCATCGAAGATACCGCCGTCGAATCCGAGGCCCGCACTGTCTCACTCCACCTAACCGCCTCCGACTCACTCGAACTCCGTGGCGATCGCGAACTCCTCCGCCGCGCCGTCGAAAACGTTCTCCGCAACGCCATCCGTTTCGCTCCCGAAAACACCGCGGTCCAGGTCACCCTCCGCCAGCAATCCGACCACGCCATCATCGCCATCCGCGACTACGGCCCCGGCGTCCCCGAAGACAGCCTCTCCAATCTCTTCAAACCCTTCTTCCGCGTCGAAGCCGACCGCAATCGCGACACCGGCGGTATCGGCCTCGGCCTCTCCATCGCCCAACGCGCCATCGCCATCCACCAAGGCCAAATCCGCGCCCAAAACGCCCACCCCGGCCTAATTGTCGAAATCGAACTCCCCGGCATCCAAACCGCCGCCCAACTGTTGAGGTCTTAAATGAACAACCCCGAATCAGAGCAAGAAGAACAGGATGAACGTGATCGTCTCGACGATGAGGACGACGAAGAGGAAAGACTCAATCGCGAAAAACAAGACGACGACGACGAGGACGAAGATCCTTACACCGACGACAACTGAGTTGGCGTTCCATAACGACAGGAACGCTGATCTGTGACTTCCCCCCAATATTCTCAGAATCTTGCGCGCCGCAACCCGTAGGGCGGCCATTCCTGGCAGCGCGGCGGCTTTCCAGCCGTCGCTAACGCACGCTTCATGTCCCACTCACAGCCTATTCAATCCGCCTTCGCCGGAGGCCATGCTGCTCCTGCGACTTCCCTAGCGTCAGGGCGCATTTCTCTTCCCCTTTTGCATCTGCGCTCTTACGAGCCGCGCCACGTATAAAATGACAACTGAACCGCCATGCCACTCAAACTCTACACACTCCTCGCCCTCTCCCTAACAACCGCCTCCATCTCCCTAGCCGTCACCTTCGGCCAAAGCGTCCCTCTCTGGCCCCACGGCGCTCCCGGTTCTGAAGCCATGGCCGGCAAACCAGAAGTCATCGTTCCACCCGCTAAACCCGGCGACTCCACGCACCTCTCCAGCATCCACAATCCATCTCTTCTCGTCTATCTCCCCAAAGGCCCCGCCACCGGAGCCGCCATGATCATCGCCCCCGGCGGCGCACACCGCTTCTTATCCATCGACACCGAAGGCACCAACGTCGCCGAATGGCTCAACAGCATTGGCGTCGCCGCGTTCGTTCTCAAGTACCGCCTCGCGCGCGAAGAAGGTTCCCCCTATCAAGTCGAAGTCCATCCCTTCGCCGACGCCCAACGCGCCATCCGCCTCGTCCGCTCCCGCGCCAAAGAGTGGAAGCTCAATCCATCCAAAGTCGGCATCATGGGCTTCTCCGCCGGCGGTGAAATCGCCGTCCTCGCCTCCACTCGCTACGACTCCGGCAAACCCGACGCCGCCGACCCCATCGAACACGAAAGCTCCAAACCCGATTATCAAATCCTGATCTACCCCGGCATCCACGCCGAAAAGGTCGAGGTCACAAAAGACACCCCACCCACTTTCCTGCTCTGCGCCGACAATGACAAAGGCCCCGCCCTCGCCATCCCCGAACTCTACCTCGCCTTGAAAAAAGTTGGCGTCCCCGCCGAGTTGCACATCTACGCAAGCGGCGGTCACGGCTTCGGCTTACGTGCGCACGATCCCCGACCCAACGTCATCTACTCCACGTGGGCCCTTCGACTACAGGACTGGATGGCCGACGTGGGAATGTCCAAACAGTGAGGGCTAACCGAGAGCTATGGCAGAACTGCAAACAGATCCCTTTGTCTCGATGCGTCAGTTGAGCGAATGCCATACAGAGCCATTGGTCCCAGCAAGAGAATCGCCGCAACTTCTTATCTGCCCGATAGCGAGCAACACACTTCTGAAATTCGCCGTGTGGAAGAAACTCACTCCATCAACTGCGCAAATACTGGTCGGCCGACGTTCACTCCTCATTGTTCGCTCCGGCGATTTTCAAATCGTTTTTCCATTAAGAGCTTCTAAACCCTTGTGCGAACGTCACTTCGCCTAACCTCTAACGCCCCGTCCGTTTCCACTTCACACCAAGCAGAACAAACACACCCAACACCGCAAGCGTAGCCAGATCCGACCGCCCCATCTCGGCTATAACCGTTAGAAGTGTCATATCTAACTAGTACGGTCTCGCCCCTCAACGTTTCATTTTTCCCGGTCCTTCGAAAAATCGTATTTTTAAGCCCTGCCGAATCAACAACATAAATTATTTGCCCCCCCCCAAATAAATCCCCCGAGAGG
>PMQB01000537.1 GCA_003169195.1 Bryobacterales bacterium | reverse complement strand
ACCCTCTAGCCGAGCCACGACTGGGAAGGAGTGGTTCTTCAACGTATTTTCACGAGAGCAGTTCTTTCCCCATCCAGGCCGCCCCAAATAACTCTAGCGTAGACTGCCGCAATAGGTTAATGTAAAACTGTGAGACCGAAACTAACAGCCTGGCTCGTGGCAACCCTCGTTGTCCTCGCCGCCACCTGGAGTGTTCCGGTCGCCGCGCGCACCTCCAACCAAGCCACTTACTCCGTCATCTGCCTGCTCGGCGTCTCCGACCGTCGCACGCTCCCAGCGCCCAAGCCACGCTGGCAATCACCGCGCCTCCCATCGGTTTACTCATCTCTCTCAAGCTCTGCCCCCATCCTCCCAGGCCTCCAGCGCACTCTGTTCCAACGCCCGCCCCCAACCCCTCTCCTCCCACGCGTCTAATACCTACCAAGCCTGCCATCAAAGAAGAGGAGGGGCCATGCGCCCACTTTTGAAAACTCTATTTGCGCCCTCGCGTCATGACTCGCGAGATGTCGCCACTATTAACAAACTCCGTTCCGAATACGAATCTCTCAGTGACCTCGAACTGGATCACCTCGCACAAAAAACCTCCGAACTGCTTCCCTTCATCGCTGTCACTGCCGTCATCGCCCAACGCGTCCTAGGCGAACGCATGTTCGACGTCCAACTCCGCGGCACCCTGGCCCTCACACGCGGCAGCATCGCCGAAATGCAAACCGGCGAAGGCAAAACTCTCACCGCCGTCCCCGCCATCGCTTGGCTGGCGCGCAGCAAGGGCAGCGTCCATGTCATGACCGTGAACGACTACTTAGCGCGCCGCGATTCCGACTGGATGGGCCCCATCTACCGCCGCCTCGGTCTCAAGGTTGCCTGCATTCAACAAGGCATGTCTGCCTCCGAGCGCCACGCCGCCTACTCGGCCGGCATCACCTATGCCACCGCCAACGAGTTAGGCTTCGATTTCCTCCGAGATCAAATCGCCCTCAATGTCTCCGAACAAGTGCACCGTCCCTTCAACGCAGTCGTCATCGACGAAGCCGATTCCATCTTGATCGATGAAGCCCGCATTCCCCTCGTCATTGCCGGTGCCGGAGAATCCGAGACCGCCCTCGGCCACGTGGTCGATCACATCGCTCGCCGCATGCACCCCGGCCTTCATTACTCTGCCGACCCTGGCGCCCGCAACGTGATGTTGACCGACCCCGGCATTCATCTCTCCGAATCCATGCTCCGTTGCGGCAATCTTTTTGAAGAACGCAATCTGCCGCTCCTCACCGCTTTGCAGGACGCCGTCCACGCGCACTCACTCCTCCGTCGCGATGTCGATTACGTTGTCAAAGACGGCGTCGTTGAAATGGTCGACGAATTTCGCGGCCGCGTCGCACTCGATCGTCGCTGGCCTGCCGGTCTTCACACCGCCATCGAAATCAAGGAAGGCGTCACAACGAAACAGCAAGGCCACATCCTCGGCTCCATCACCATGCAAAATATGGTGGCCATGTACTCCCACGTCTGTGGCATGACCGGAACCGCTTCCTCCTCCGCCGGCGAGTTACAAACCATGTATCTCCTCCCAGTGGAAGTCATCCCCACCAACCGCCCTATGATCCGCGTCGATCATCCCGATCAAATGTTCCCCACTAAGGCGCAAAAGTATCGGGCGGTCATCGAGGAGATTCGCACCGCTCACCTCGGTGGCCAACCCGTCTTAGTGGGTACCGCCAGCATCGCCGAGTCAGAGACTCTCAGCCGTCATCTCGCTGGCATCCCGCACTCCATACTCAATGCCAAGAACGATGAACTCGAAGCCGAGATCGTGGCCAAAGCCGGCCAGCGCGGCGCAGTGACCATTTCCACCAACATGGCCGGACGCGGCACCGACATCAAACTTGGCGATGGCGTCGCCGCCCTCGGCGGTCTTTACGTCATCGGCACCAACAAACACGAAAGCCGCCGCATCGATAACCAACTCCGCGGCCGTGCCGGACGTCAAGGCGATCCCGGCAGCTCCCGTTTCTTCGTCTCCTCCGAAGACGATCTGCTCGTCAAATATCATGACCTCAACCCGCGCTATAACAACGACCCCGAAACCATCCAGCGCCTGGTCGAAGGCCAGCACCTCGATACGCGCATCATGCTCAACAAATACGAAATGCCGCTCGAAGGTCAGCGCCATCGCATTCAAACAAAACGGCAAAAAATCCTCACCGGCGAAATCCCCAGCGATTCCGATCTCGCCCGCACTGTCACCCTCCGCGCTATTGACGACGCCTGGTCCGACTATCTCGCCCAAGTCGCCGAATACCGCTCCGGCCTGCACTGGCATTCCTGGGGCGGTCGCGATCCTTACCGTGGCTGCATGGCTTTCATTCATAGCGCTTTCACCGAAATGGAAACCGCCTTGCCCGCGCAAATCGAAGAGCGCCTTAGACAAGCCCAATCTGGCGTGGGCCCCGACCCCAACGAGCGCGGCGCCGTCTGGACCTACGTCACTACCGACCAACCCTTCGGCACCATGTCCGAAAGAATCATCCGGGGTCTAACGGCAAAACTGACCCCGCAGATGTAGTTTAAGCTGTTGATAATAAACGGCTTAGATACGGCACCGGAACCGGCAATCGAACCGGCATTCCATCCGGCATTTTCGGACCAGTTGCCACGCCCTAAACTATTGATTACAATGAGCTTTCATCCGGCAAAGGAACCGGCAAAATGGAAGCTCTGATCAAAGACCCCGCCCAGATGGACCCCATGATGCCGCCAGAAGGCCAACGGGAGCTGGAAGACCTGGCATTTGAACTAGTATCCAAGGCCAGCTCCCTGGCCGGCCGCATGAGTCCCATCGTCACAACCGCCGTGGGCGAGCTAGTCCGCTCGATGAACTGCTATTACTCAAACCTCATCGAAGGCCACAGTACGCGTTTACGCGATATCAACCGCGCCCTACGCCAGGATTACGCTACGGAACCCGAACGCCGCAAGCTGCAATTAGAAGCCGTGGCCCACATCGAAGTCCAGCAAGCCATCGACGAAGGCCGCGATGAAAAAGCCGAACCCACCTCGCGCGCCTACACCATGTGGCTGCACGGCGAATTCTGCAGACGCCTTCCGGAAGACTCGTTGTGGCTTGAAGACAAAGCCACCAATCGCATCATCCGCATCTCGCCCGGCGAGTTCCGAGATGGGGAAGTCGCCGTCGGCCGCCATCTCCCGCCGCCCTTCGAAACCCTCCCCGACTTCTTCGCCAAGTTTGAGAACGCCTATCGCTCCGACGGCTTATCGCGCGTCCGCCAAGTCATCGCCATCGCCGCCGCGCATCATCGCTTCGTTTGGATCCATCCGTTCTATGACGTTAACGGCCGCGTCGCCCGCTTGATGTCGCACGCCATCCTCAAGCGCCTCGGCATCGGCAGCGCACTCTGGTCTGTCTCTCGCGGCCTCGCGCGCAATGTCGATCGCTACAAGGCACTCCTCATGGCCGCCGACCAACCCGAGAAGCGCGGCGCACACACTCTCTCTACCGATGGCTTGGTGAACTTCTGCCAGTTCTTTCTCGATGTCTGTACCGATCAAATCGAGTTCAT